>CAYLRE010000133.1:0-12458 GCA_964385715.1 uncultured Planctomycetaceae bacterium | reverse complement strand
AGTTGCCCTCGCTCACGCTTCGGATTAGTTAACGATAAGCACCGCGCCTCGCCAGCCTGCACTGGCAGCCAGCTACCAGTGGCACCCGGGCGGCGAACTCAACTCCGGGGCTACGGCGGCTCGGCAGGAGCCTCGCCCTCCCTACACCGTTTCTGCCACGGCTCGCACGTGATCGCGCCCTTCCGACACCGTATTGAAGTCGCCGCCGAAGATGTCTAACCCTTCCGCTCCACCCCAAAGTGGTGCATCACGTTGCGCATCATCGTTTGGAATTTCGGATCGACTTCGAGCACCCAGCCGCCGGCGATCACGCCAGCGTGGAACACCTGGCCGCCGTCAGGGCGATTCCAGAGCACCATCTCGCCGCCCAGCGTGCCGTCGTGGCCAACCTGGCGGGCGTAGTAATCGATGATGTAGGCCGTCTTCCAGTCGTGAATGCTGTAGCCGAGATAGTCGAACCCTTCCGGTTCAAAGATCTCAGGGGCGTTCTCCGGCTTTGGACCCTTCTGCAGGCGAATTAGCGTCGAGGGCCGCACGTCGAATTCGTGTCCGCCGGCCATCGGGTAACCGCCGTCGGGGTTTTGCCCGAAGCGTTCGCCCTCTTTGAGACCGGTCTTTTCCGGTTCGTTGTAGAGGAAGTGGTCGGTGTTCTCGGCCACGAACGGACCGATGCTCTCCACCTCGCCGTCCCAGCCAAGGCATTCCAGCCCCAGCACGGGCCAGGCCGGGTAACCGCAGTCACGCATCAGCCCGCCCTGCTTGCCGTCATCGCTGTGGTACGACTCGCCGCGCATCTCGGCGCTGATCGGATTTCCCGGGGCGTCGATCTTGCGGCATTCGATCGTCTCGTAGTTCGGGTCGAACGAGACTCGCCAGAACATCGTGTTGCCCGACATCACGATCAGCTTGCCGTCGTTCTGTTCCATATACTTGATGACCGCGTCTCGCATTTCGATCGACCAGTACTCGCTGTGACCGTTGATGATGAACACCTTGTAGCCGTCGAGAATGTCAGGGTCTTGGTGCAGGTCGAGGTCGGTGATCACGTCGTAGTCGTAGCCGGTCTTGGCCAGCCAGACTTCAGTTAGCCGGTCGGCCCGCGTCAGGTGGCTGTAGTTGTGCTCGGTGCCGTGCGACATCGAGTTGCAGTACGGCCCGCTATTGGGGGCCGGCATCCGCAGGCCCAGGCGATACGTGACGTGGCCTGCGCGGTGCCCGTTATAGAAGCTGTAGGCTGGCGGGTCGCCGGGGCTGTTGTTGGTGCCGTAGTCGTTCCATTTCAGGCCGGGCGGCACTTCGCAGAAGGGACGATAGTCGTACGCCCGATAGGTGTTCGTCGCGGCTAGCAGGCAAACCTGCGGCTTCTTCTTGACGTTCTTCTTGGGTCGCACGAAGAACAGATCGTGATAAATCCGCTCGCTGCCGTTGAGTTCGTACTCGTAGCGGGCGACATAGAAACCGCTGCGGGCGTTTTCCGGAATGCGGAACGTATGGTTCGGCTCCCAGCGGCAGTCGTAAAGATCGTCCGAGGCGAAGCGAAGACTATGCCCGCGGGTTTCGTCCTTGGCCGGATCGTAATCACCCCAACGGGGCACGGAAGAGGCGTCGAACGATGGTCCGCCAATCTGCCAGGTTCCGTTGTTGATGATGCGGCCGTGGTGCTTGTGCCCGCTGACGTCGGCCAGCTGGCAGCCTCGCTCTTCGTCGAGCGGCCAGCAGGCCAGCACGTCATCGCCTTGCCCGACCTTGTGGCCCTGTTCAGCGTGACGTTGTTTGATTTCTTCTTCGCTCAAGGAGCGGCCGTAGATGACCGGCATGGCGATATCGCCGTCGAGCAGGCGGAATGCTTCGCCGTAGTCGCCACGGGCGCCGAGACGCAGCGGCGACTTGCCCGGCTTGAGCGGACCTAGGAACGACCAGCCGGCGATCTTCTTGCCGTCGACCCAGATCGATTTCTCTTTGCCGTCCCAGCGACCGACCACGTGGTGCCAGGTCTTTCGCTTGAGTACGTTTTCCGCGGTCGAGTGCAGGCTCTTCTGCTCGAAGTGCCCGCCATGTCCCAGATAGAACGAGACGCGGTAGCTCGGGTTGAGGAACAACGCGAAACCGCAATCGTGCGGCAGGTCGAACTGCGTGGCAATGCAGCTGGACGATTCGCTCAGGTAGGGACGCACCCAACATTCGACGGTAAATTCTTTCAGTTCCTTGTTCGGGTCGAGACCGTTTTCTACATGCACGTACGAACCGGGGTGGATCGGTTGCAGCTTCGCGGGGCTCTCCTCGAACTTGTGAAGCACCTCGTCGTGGGAAGGATCATCGACGCCGATGCCGAGCCGCGCGACTGACATCTTGTAAGGCACGGTGCTGCTGGCGTGGAAGTTGATTTCCTCGCCCGGGTCGACGCTCAGCTTGTCGGCGTAGGCATGCATGCCGTAGAGCAACTGCACGCGGTGCGGCGGGATAGCTCCGTTGTTGCCCGGCCCACGTTTGGCTTCCATCTCGGCGGCGAAGGCGGCTGCCGCTTCGTCGGACCACGGCAACCCGCTGAGCAGAGCGGCTCCGGCTCCGGCGGCGGTGGTCTTCTTGATGAAATCACGGCGGTCGACACGAGACATAGTGGCAGATCTCCTGGTGAGTTGGTGTCGTTTGCAAGTTCTTCGCACCACATTCTCCGGCATCGCCGGAGGGTTGTAAAGCAGCGTACGCGGCTCTGTCGTGGCCATTCATGCAGGGAGTCGTGGCCATTCATGCAGGGAAAGAAGCGGCCTGGTGAGCGGTATTGTGCGGCAGCGGGGCGATTTGGATTTCCGCCTCGCACGACCTATACTCTTAGTCTGCGGTCTCGCCTCCAGCCGTCTACCTTTTTGTGCGGCCGACACAGGGTTTTGCAGTACTCTCTGGCGACGAAAACGTCCGCCACGGTGACCGCGATCTTGCCATCCGACTTTGAATGACAGCTTTGATGTAGCGAAAGGATTTTCTCGCGATGAAAACGGCCAACTGCCTGCGCGGCGTGCTTTGCCTTCTCGGTCTCGTCTCTCTCACGTTCACGGCGGTCACGCGCGCCTCGGCCGACGTCCGTTTGCCGAACGTCTTCAGTGACAACATGGTTCTTCAACGCGATCAGCCGGTTCCCGTTTGGGGGTGGGCCGATGCGGGTGAAGAAGTCACCGTTGAGTTCGCTGGACAAAGCAAGAAGACGACCGCGAACGAGGCCGGTAAGTGGCGCGTCGATCTCGACAAGATGGACGCCAACGATCGCTCGGCCGATCTCGTCGTTCGCGGCAATAACACCGTGAAGTTTGGCAACGTCGTTGTTGGCGAAGTGTGGGTTTGCAGCGGCCAGTCGAATATGGAATGGACCGTGCGTTACAGCGCCACGCCGAAGGAAGTTCAGGCCGCGGCCAAGCACCCGCTGATCCGTCACTTCAAAGTGCCGCATCGCCCGGCCGATGTTCCGCAGGATAACGTGAAGAGCAGCTGGACGGTTTGTTCGCCCGGCACGGTGCTCGACTACACGGCCGTCGGTTATCACTTCGCCAAGCGTCTGCACTTCGACCTGCATGTGCCAATCGGACTCATTAACACCTCATGGGGTGGCACGCGAATTGAACCATGGACCACGGTCGACGGTTTCCGTAGCATCGGACACGCGGAATTCGCCCCAGCGATCATCAACAAGATTGAAAAGGCCGATCCCACGACCCAGGCGGGCAAGCGAACCTACGGTGAGTTGATTGCCGCCACGAAAAAGTGGGCGGACGTCGCGCAGGCTGCCGTGGCCGCCGGCAAGTACCCGCCCCCCTTCCCTGCTCGTCCGAACCTTGGCTACAGCCACCAAGACCCGGCCCGGTTGTATCGCGGCATGGTCAGCCCGCTGGTGCCGTACGGTATCCGTGGTGCGATTTGGTATCAGGGCGAGTCGAATGGGACCGAGGATCAGACGTATTACGAAAAGAAGCACGCGCTCGTGAACGGCTGGCGAAAGGCCTGGGGCCAGGGCGAGTTCCCCTTCTACTGGGTGCAGCTGGCTAACTTCACGAAGGATCACAAGAAGCCCGAGGGTAACGACGGCTACGCCCGCATCCGTGACGCCCAGCGGCGAGCCCTCGATGCGTCAAACTCCGGGATGGCCGTGATCATCGACATCGGCGAGGCGGGCGACATCCACCCCAAGAACAAGCGTGACGTCGGTAGCCGGTTGGCGCAATGGGCGCTGGCCAAGGATTACGGTCGCGACATCGTCCCCAGTGGTCCGCTCTTCAAGGGCCTCACAATCGAAGGCGACAAGATCCGCATCGCGTTTGACAATGTCGGCAGCGGTTTGATGGTTGGTGCGAAAGAAGGTTTCGAGCCAGCCAAAGAAGTTGCCGGCGGCAAGCTGGCACGCTTCGCCATCGCCGGTGCGGACCAGCGCTGGGTCTGGGCCGATGCCAAGATCGAAGGCGACACCGTTGTCGTGAGCAGTCCGCAAGTCGATCGCCCGGTGGCGGTTCGCTATGCCCATTCGGCAAACCCGGAGGGTGCGAATCTTTACAACCGCGATGGTCTGCCCGCCAGCCCGTTCCGTACGGATAGTTGGTAGAGGCTAGGCGAATATCTGCGGTTTCGTTCCGCTTTGTGCATCGCTTTGCAGTGCTCATCAGCGCTACGGCTGCGCGATGAAGGCTACTGGGCCAATGCGCTGGCGTACATGTCAGCGGTAAAATAGAGGTCGATCAAACTGTTGGCCAAGATGAGGGTCAGTGCGAATGCTAGAGCAAGACCTGCATATAGTTCGGTGTCAAAAAGGCCGAGTCTGCGCACGGTAAGGAAAAGGCGATTTCCCCTACCGGCAAGCTTGCCGATGCGGAGGACGGTTCGTCGGCACCACTGATAGAGAACGCCACGGACGTACATCAGGAGAAACGCGAACAGACTTAAGAGTGCACATCTGAAGTTGTTTTTGATCCATAGGTCCCATGCTTCGATAACCGTCTGCTTATCAAGCGAAGCACAATCATCGGATCTGCGATTGGGGACTACTGACTCGGTGCTTTCTGGAGGCCCTTTCTTGTTGCAGGGCTTTTTCTTATCAGTTGAATCAGCAGGTGTTCGATCATTCAGCGCGAAGAGATGGTGCGCCGTTATGCGCTCGCTGACCGGTGCGGCGAGTAACTCCCCAGGGTGAATAAAGGTCAAGTATCCAGCATTTACGGCAAGTAAAACAGAGAATGCGAGGAACACCCCAGGCAGTGCATCGATCCCTATTACCTCTTCTGTACCGCCCCGCTCGCCCCGCGTCTTGATGACCTGCGCGACGGCTCCACACAGCGAGTACATCGCTAACGCGGTTAGAAGCAACCAAGGTACTAGAGTCCACATCAGCCACTGAGCCGTAGTAACATCACCAGCCGCTGGGCTGCTCTTTGGTTGGCATGAGAGCCATAGTGCGAGTGCCTTTACGGCAAATGACATACGAACGCAAACGAGCAAGACGACGAATCCCAGGACCGCGGATATGAGCCACTTGGGTCGGCGAACGAATCTCGGGATCAACCAGGACAATCGTTGTAGGTTGCGCGCGACTGTCGGTTCGAAACGAAACGCACGGTTGGTCCATGACGGCCACTTATACAGAACAGCTATGATGAAAAAGGCAAACAACCAAAGCCAAATCGTTGTCGTGGGGGAAATCACGAGTATCGACGGCCATTCTCCGTCCGTGAGTAGTGAGGGCCAGATCGGCAATCTAGGAAACGATAGGCACAAGAGGTACAAAAGGATGGGGGCGAGGAGGAGTAGTCCTCGCGGTACATCCCATGATAATATTCGCCAACGCCTTGAAAGGGAGTCCAGAGCAGCTTTGGACCAATAGAACGAGCGATGTAGCCATCGGCGTCCTAGGTGTACGTTCCAAGTGTTTTTATTGTACCAGGCGTTGACCGTCTCTTGGGCGATCACGCGAATGCCGAGCGCGATGGCGACCGCAAAGACTCCGTAGATGATCTTAAGATGTTCGTTGTCGCCCATCGCCCAAATTCCCATCGAGAGCGCCAAGCGTCATGGGATGCCTGGTGCCAGGTAGTTTCGCCGCGTTATCGATGGTGATGCCGGTTCTTCCGTCGTCACGACGAGTCGCTAGCAATGGTTAGCATAGCTAGTTGAATCTCGATTGCAAGTTTTCTCGAATACGGCTTCCCGCGACGACTAAGATCACCGGTAATAGAGGCGGTTAGCCGCCATTGACGAAGGTCTGGGATGCGTATTCTAGCCCTGGATTCGAGCGGGTTCGCGTGAAAGCGCTTTCGGGGCTCTTCGGGACCCGGGCGTCTCGACTCGCTCGGGGCGAGTGCAGCCACCCGCATCTGGTCACCTCTATGTCGTGCTCGCCGGGAGCAGCCCACGGAAATCCTGCGTATCGCGTCTGTCTCTTCTTCTGTGTCGTCGCCTAGGCCAATGTCCGGGTTCCGCTTAGGTAAACCTTTCCGGTTGCAAGCATTTGTATCACGGTCCCCGCTGCCCGGTGTCGAGGTAGAGGATACGTGCGTCTATTGATGCCCAGCTATCTCCTCTCCCTGGGGCTCCGAGCGTGTCAAAGCTACTCTCCCTAACACTATCCGTCAGTGCCCTGATGTTCGTGGTGGCTCCGGCCTTCGCCCAAGACGCGAATCGCGGAAACAGTGACTTTTCCTACTTCCGCGAGTTTGAAGAGGAGTTCGCCTCGGAAAGCGACCATGGATCGAGCGATCACAGTGCGGGCGACCATGGATGCGACTGCGATTGCGGCTGTGAAAGTGATTGTGGATGCGGGCTGGGCTGTGCTTCCCGGGGGTGTAAAGGCGCTCCCTGGTGGTGCAAAGGTGGTCCTGGGCACGCGCACAACAACCACGACATCAAGCATGGCCGCGTCGATACGCACGCCCCGGCCCATCTGTTCGGCGACCACGCCCATAAGAAGGGCCAGTGGATGGTCGAGTACAAGTACATGAACATGTACATGGACGGGAATCGTGCCGGCACGTCGTCGCTGACCGATCTGGAAGCGTTGAATTTCCTGGGAGCGGCCCCGCCCCCAAATGGTTTCGGTGCCACCCCGCTTTCCATGACGATGGAAATGCACATGATGCACGTCATGTACGGGCTGAACGATTGCTTCACGGCGTACATCATGCCGATGTGGCAGGTCAACACAATGGACCACGCCCGCCGGCCCAGTTTTCCGAACAACAATTTCCGCGTCACCAACTCCGGCTTTGGCGACTTCGCCTTCGGTACGTTGTGGAAGGCGTGGGAGAACGAGACTGACGAGTTGATTTTCAATATCGGTTTCTCGGCCCCGACCGGCGACATCGACAGGCAATCCTCGATTCCGACCGCCTCGCTCGCGGACCTTCCTTACCCAATGCGGTTGGGAAGTGGAACTTGGGACGCCCGACCCGGCGTTACCTACAAGCGGTTCTGGGACTACTGGAGCGCCGGCGTACAGGCTCAATTCGACCTGCCGATGGGCTTCAACGATCAGAACTACCGCATGGGCAACGAGTATCGCCTCAACACCTGGGTCACTCGCGTGCTCGACTGCGAGAAGCGATTTGCCGTATCGTTCCGCGTGGAAGCCCTCTTTAAGAGCAACTACGTGGGGGCCGATCCGGACCTGAACCCGATGTTGATCAGCACCGCGCGATCGGACATGCGTGGTGGCGAATTCATCAACTTCGGCTACGGGGCCATGTACTGGCTGCCGTGCGGCGGGCGACTGAACTTCGAGGTCGCTCACAAGGTCTACCAGAATCTCCGCGGCGTGCAGCTGGAGCAGGACTGGTCGCTGGCGACGAGCTGGTCGAAGGCGTTTTAAGACGCGGTGATCAATTCGTAGGGTGCGTGCTTGCACGCGCCATTCTCTGTTGCGGAACAGGCAGCGCGTCCGTTCCCGCAAATCCGCCTCCAGTTGGGCCGGCCGTGGCTACTGTATCTCGGCGCGCGTAGGTGCGCACGCTACATGCTACTGCCTACTCCTTATCTCTCCATACGCAGGGCCAAAATTTGCCCGTCGCCTGGCTTTCTGGTTATTCTCTCTGTTGGTCGCGTTGGGATGGATGTGTGCCAAGTTCTGTTGCAGAGGATCTTTTTCTGTTGATCGAGGGAATAACGGCGACGGCGATCTCCGAAATAGGGGGAGCGGCGGCGAATTCTAACCTGCGGCTAGGTAGATACGGCTGGTGATAGCCAGTCGCCATCTTTGAGGCGAGGAAAGGGAACATCATGCGAGTGGGGAAAGATAAGGCACGGGCGTGCGCGCTTGCATTCCTTGGGGTAGCCACGGTTGGGCTGCTGGTTGTTGCGACTGCCTGGGCAGAAAACGGCAAAGCCGCTGCGGGCAAAGCGGAAGCGGCGGCGGTTCCCAAAGGTTCGAAAGGTGCTGCCGAACAGGTTCGGCCACAAGTCATCCAGGTTTGGCCTGCTGAGGTGAAGCAGCATGACAAGATTCGTGAGAAGCTGGCCATGCCGGTCAACCTTGAACAGATGACAAGTAGGCGAGATGACGTCGCCCTGGACGATATTGCTGAGATGTTGTCAGCCACCTCCGCCGTACCGGTCGTGGTGGACGTTGCGAGGCTCGATGAACTTGGGATAGGCAGCGACGCGCCCGTTCCGGCGGTGCCCCGAGGAGATGTTGCCTTTGGGCTGGCGCTCACGCGAGTTCTTCGAGGAATCGATCCTGAACTTTGCTGGGTCGTGCGCGACGAGGTTGTCATGATCACGACGCTTGAGGCCAGGGAAGAAATGCTCACCACCAAGACGTACGATGTTGCCGACTTGGTGCGTTGCGATTCGTGCGGCACGTCGGGCGAAACACTTACGGATTTCGACGGATTGATCGAAGTGATAAACACCTCATTGGCTCCCGACACCTGGGACGTGGCTGGTGGTGCGGCCAGCGCCGCTGAGATCGAGGGGCCCGGCTTTGCCGTGCTCGTTGTTTCTCAGGTCAGCGAGGTTCACGATGCGATAAAGTCCCTTTTGTCTGGGCTAAGGCAAGTTCGTCATGCCAGCGGTGTGGGATGCGCGTATCAAGACGCGTTCGACTGCTGTGGCGACGTCGCGGGTGGTTTGGACAACCGATCGCCGGAACAAGTTAAGGCGGAAGCCGAGAAGTGGACGGCCGAGGCGAAGGCGGCCGCCGCTGCCGTCAAGCGGCCACAGCCAAAGCAGGCCGTCATGGTGTCGCCGCTCGAAGTCGCCGACATGAATCGTGCGGCCAAGACGCTCAAGAAAAGAATCGACGTTGAGAAGCTGTCAGGCGAGACTTCTGTAGGGGAGTTGGCCGAGGCGGTCTCGAAGGCCATTGGAGTTCCGGTTGCATTCGACGCGGTGGCACTCGATGAACTCAGCATTGGTGCGGACATGCCCCTCGAGTTCGAGTTGTCCGGATCTCTAGAAGCAGGCGCGTTGCTTCGTTACGCGCTCAATAAGATCAATCCCGAGCTTGATGTGCTGGTCGAGCCGGGGAGGCTCCTGATCACCACGCGAGAACGCGTGTCCGAGAACCCGGTTATCAAGGTCTACGACGTTGCCGACTTGACCATTCGTTGTGTTGGCAATCGTGGGAACCTGGCCAGCGACTTCGAGAGTCTGATTGAGCCGATTACGACGACTCTGGAGCCAGACAGCTGGGAGGAAGCCGGTGGCTACGGAAGGATTGTTGATTTCGGCGCCGACGGAATTCGATCGATCATCGTGAGCACAACATGGCAGCAACACGAACAGGTGGCGAATCTACTCGCGGCGTTGCGAAATCAGCAGCGAGCGTCGGTGAGCTTGCCGCCCTGCGATCTGCCACCGCATCTCGGTCCCGAAGCACAACGTGATGGGGATAAGAAAGATGCTCAGGAAGAGAAGTCGGAGGATATGGTCGTGCATGCGAGAGACTTGCGGAAGTGGAAGGGGGCAGAACTCAAGGCGGAGCCTGAGCCGGTCGCGATTCCCAAACCGCAGGCGACGCAGGACATTTCGCCTCGCAACAGCAAGATACGCGCGAAGCTAATCGCGGCGCTCGATGTTAAAGTCGATCTGAGTCGGCTGGATGACGATAGCTCGCTGGGCGATGTTGTCGACTGGATATCCCAGGAGCTAAACGTTCCGGTAGTCGTCGATGGAGCTGCCCTCGATGAATTGTCGATAGGAACCGATTCCCCGGTCTCGACAGAGGTTTCCGGAGATTTTTCCGCACGCTCGGCCTTGCGCTTGTTGCTTGGGCGAATCGACCGAGAATTGACCTACATGGTTCGTAGCGAAATGATTTGGGTCACGACCAAGGAGCGAGAGTTGGAGCAGCTCATTGTCAAGAGCTACGATGTGTTTGATCTGTGTGCTTGCCAGCGAAAGGACGGCAGCCTGATCGCCGATTTCGATCCGCTCATCGAGGCGGTGACGTCGACCATCGCCCGCGACACCTGGGAAGAGGCAGGCGGGACGGCCTCTATCCAGGAATATGAAAAATCCGGGACTGGTTCTCTCATCATCGCAGCGCCGCTACCGATTCATCGACAGGTTGATCGCTTGCTCGAGTCGCTGCGAACGAATCGCGATGAAAGTGCAAACTGTCCGGCGTGTCTTCCCTATGCTGGCGAAGGCGGATTCAACGGAACGCAGGATGCCGAGTTCTCTTCCACTCCTCAACAGACAGACGACGAAGTCGAGGACTCGATCGGAATCGAAGGAGAGCAAGCGAGTGGATTCGGTCGCGGTTTCCGAAATTTCGGTGGTGGCGGACGTGGCGATCCGAGAGGCATCGGGCTCGGTGGCTTCTAGTGCTACAACATTCTTGAGAATCGACCGCCTTCTTGCCTCTTCTATTTGCGTCCCATTCTCGGGATATTTCAGGTCTGGGCCAGTTTGACACTGCCAGACGGATGTCCGATCATGGATGCTTGGCGGTTTTCTGATGCGTGGCTGAATTTGTGAAGAATCTTTCCAATATTCTCGATTGCCAGGCGAATAGCTAATCGGACGGATTGTTTTTTGGCACACAGCGAGGGCACGCGATGTTGTCGACGGTATTTCTTTTCTGCGCGATCATTGGCGGCGTGATCATGATCTGCCAGTTCGCGATGACCCTGCTGGGCATTGGCGACGACGGCGGCACGTTCGATATCGACCCGGGCGGCGATTTCGGTGGCGGCGATTTTGGCGACGGCGATTTTGGCGACGGATTCGACGGGGATCTCGACGCCTCGGATCATGCCAGTCATCTATTCGAGGTGCTGTCGTTACAAACGCTGGTTACGGGCATCACCGTCTTTGGTCTGGTTGGCTATATCGCTGCCGCCAAAGAACAATCGACTCTCATTTCGATTCTGGCCGCCAGTGCCGCGGGCATCGCGGCCATCTACGGAATGTACTATCTGATGCGGAGTATCCACCGTCTGCAGGACGATGGCACGATTCAGATCCGCCATGCGGTGGGCCATCGGGGTAGCGTATTGGTACCGGTTCCCGGCGGAAATTCTGGCACAGGCAAGGTTTCCATCTCTCTGCAGGGGCGATTGGAGGAAATCGCCGCTCTGACCGACTACGATGGAAAACTAGCGACCGGGTCACAGGTCGAGGTGACCGAGGTGATCGGACCGCACACCGTGATGGTGATGCCCGTCATCGAGGAACCCGTCATCGAGGATCCGGTTGCTACGGATGATGGCGCAAACGCCGAGCCGACGTCGTCTTCCGAGGCCTAGTTTTCTTCGCGCAGTGGATCACTCTTGAGACCAAGATCTAAGAGCGATTTGAGCGCTTGCGATATAGACACTTAAGTTACACAACATCGATTCGCACCGGATTGTCTGTCATGCGGCAATTGCGTCACACGGCAGCGGTCTAGAAAGGGGTATTCAATATGTTATTGGCAGCTATTGGCGGATGGGACGCTTCCACGATCGCCCTTGTGGCGTTGGTTTTGATCGTGCCGATCGTCTTTTTCATCACGCTTATTCTCATCAAGCGGCAGTACAAACGCTGCCCGAGTAACCGGGTGCTTGTGATCTACGGTAAGACCGGCAAAGGGACACCTGCCAAGGCGATTCACGGTGGTGCCAAGCTGGTGGTGCCACTGATCCAGGACTACGCCTATTTGAGTCTGGAGCCGATCCAGATTGAAATTCCGCTCCGTGGCGCCCTCTCGATCGAGAATATTCGTGTTAACGTGCCGAGTGTGTTCACGGTCGCTGTTGGTACCGCGCCAGAGATCATGCAACAGGCGGCCATTCGCCTGCTCGGGCTAACGACGAACGACATCCGCCAGCAGGCGGAGGAGATTATCTTCGGTCAGCTGCGACAGGTTATCGCCTCGATGCGGATTGAGGACATCAACCGTGACCGCGACAAGTTCCTTTCTCACATTCAAGAGTCGCTCGAACCGGAACTTGCCAAGGTCGGTATGGTGTTGATCAACGTTAACATCACCGACATCACGGACGAGT
>CAYLRE010000132.1:0-12489 GCA_964385715.1 uncultured Planctomycetaceae bacterium | reverse complement strand
ATTTAAACGCTTGTTACCGAACTACATACACACCGCCCACTCGCGGCAAGCGACCTTCATTTGATATTTGAAGTTACCGAACAACACGGCCAAACTCAAGATATTTAGCTGTAACGCATTTCGCCGCGACACGAGTTTCCTTTGTCCCGATCTCGATCCATTAACGGTCGCCCGCAATTCGATATCCAGAAACACGCTTAACGGTTCGGCACAACGCTTGTCATCGGTCCACTCTGTGTGACACCGTTAAGTTTGCAACATTTTCATTTTTTCTTCTTGCAATTACTTTCTTCTGTGGTTAAATGCCGTTGGCTTCTGATCGCAGCGTCACAGACACGCACTAGAACCATGAGAAGCGCGTGCGTCGATGGCGATGTCGCATCAGCTGGCCACATGCTTGGGGATGTTCAGGGCAAACATCGCAAATCGCGTACTGGCCTGAACTCTAATTCGGCGAGGCTGTCTTACCACGCATCAGGCGTAGAGGGCAGGGGACAACGCGGCCGCTGGGGCTAACTGCACGCTGGCTCCGACCGCGAGAGGGCAACAGAACCGCATCGCCCTGGTGGCGAAACTAGACCCGCTGCGCGCGGCAAGCCCGTCAGCCACAGAAAAACTATACGCACCACCCATTTCGATGGAGACACCGTCATGCGTTTGCCAATCACTTCCTGGACGAAGACCCTTGCTAAGCTTGGCCTACGCTGCTCGAAGGCTCAAAAGCCGAAGGATTCGGAAAGCCGTTCCTACCGAGCTGCCATCGAGAACCTGGAACCAAGACAGCTACTGACGACCGTTACCTGGAATGGCAATGGATCGACGTCCGATTTCGATGATGGTGGCAACTGGGTCGGCGGCGTGGCTCCCGGCTCCGGCGACAAAGCGCTGTTCGATGCTCCAACCAGTCCCGTGACGGACACGGTCGTTGTGGATGCCGACATCACGGTTGCCGACATTGAAGTTAAGGACGTCGCCATCACCTTCGACATTGACCCTAACAAGACGCTGACAGTCACAAACGATGTCGTCATCGGATACTACAACACCGACGCAACCGTGGAAGTAACCGGCGATGGTGATCTTCAGGTCGATGGCGAGCTGACGATGTATTCCCAGGGAGATGCCTACAACAAGCAAACACTGACTCCTACAGACCCCTTTGAAGGAGGCAACTTACTAGGCGACGGCACCATCGTCGGCGACGTCGATCAGCAAGGCGTGCTAAGCCCTGCCGGCCCTGGAACGGTTGGCACGCTTACCGTCGATGGTGACGTCGACATGCATTTCTTGAACTTCCTGGACCGCTCTGTACTTGAGATTGACATCACGTCTACGGGGAACGACGTGCTCGACGTCGACAGCGTCGATCTCGACGGCTATTTAGAGATCGATCTGGAAGCGACCTACACGCCGGACCTATGGACTCCCAACCACGTCGGCGACTACTTCAGCGTACTGCAATCGTCATCCGACCTCAGCGCCGGCGACACCTTCCGGACGCCCAACATCCAGGCGTCCGAGGATTTTGCCTGGCGGATCATTTACGACCGCGACGACAAGACCCTGGATGCCGAGCTAGGCAGCACAATCGCGCAGCCCTGGATTGGCAACGGCAAAAATGAAGTCATCCTCATTCCTATTGAGACGGGCAACATCGTCATCGTCGACGACGGTAACGTTACTGACGGCGATCCAGACCAGCCCTTCCGCGTCGAGGCAGAAGGAACATCCTCTCAGGGTTCCTGGTATTCCATCTTGTCTCATTCTTCGACGACAGCGCCGCCCTATGCTTATGACAACGACGCATACGCGACCCTAAGCGGGCGTGACCCAAGCCACGGCCCTGGCTTTGATGACGACAACGACTACGCTGGCTACGCCGAATGGGAACTCACAGGCCTTACCCCAGGCAGCACGCAAGAAGTTTACTTAACGTATCCCGACGTCGACCGAAACTCGCTGTCCGCCGTCCACGGCTGGAACGCCGGAGTCACCTACACTATTTACGATGGCGACACCAAGCTCGACACAATCGAGGACTACGACCAGGACCACCGCCCAGACGATTTAGTCTATGAAAACTTCCCTTGGGAACGACTCGGCACCTACACGACGCAAACGGGCTCAATCGTGGTTCGCATGGAAGGCCCCCATGATGTCGGTAAGGGCGGATATCCCACCAAAGACCTCGAACCGCGGATCGCCGATGCAGCCATGGCGATGGAAGTCTCCAACTTTGTGCCAACGCCCAATGACGGCAACGGGCCGGGCCGCTATCGGATTAATGTCGAGCACCCTGGCGCCTCCGGCGAAATTCCGTCTGCGTACATTAGCTCTCGTCTAGGCGTTCGCTATTCCGACGGTCAGATTGCAATTCCGATCGCCGGTGGCCTTGAGTCCAACGCGCATGGGCAGCAATGGGACGACACCGCGCAATGGGTCAATATTGGCGAGCTCGCTGACCCTGACAGTGGCAACGGCGTCGCGGCATCGCAGGCACCGCGTCTCCACGAGCTTTCTTCCACAACGATCGTCATGACCAGCGCTGAGTCAATGCAGTTCTTTGACCTAGTGAGCGGCACATGGACGGCTCGTTACTTCGCCCAAACCTCGTTGACGCACGACGACACGGCCGATGAATTCATCCTGGTCGACACCTTCGGCGGTGAGTCGATATTCAATGATTTTGATGTCGCGGACGAGATCCAAGGGCGGCTCAAGAGCCATACCGACGGCGGAGACAACGCCACGGTTACAACGTATGACATCGAAGGCCGAATCTCGTCCGTAACGCGGGAGACGACCGTCGACAGCGTTACCTATTACGAGAAATACACTCACACTTACGTTGCCAGCGGCGACAACGAAGGCAAGAAGGAAAAGGTGAAGTTGGAACGCAAGGAAGGCGCCGGTTCTTGGGAAACCATTCGCAGTACGAAGTACACCTACTATGACTCGACCGACTCTTACGGCAATGTCGGAGACGTTCAGCTTGTCACGACCCTTGACGCTTCGGACACGGAGATCGGCAGTAAGTATTTCCGCTACTACACCAAAGGTGAATCGGGCGGAAACGTATACGACATGAAGTACTCCTTCACGGCGGACTCCTACGCTCGTCTTAAGGATGAATATGCGACTCCTTCCACCGCAACCGATGCCCAGGTCGCGCCTTATGCGGACACCTACATGGAGTACGACACACAAGGTCGCATAACGAAGGTCATCCAGGCCCGCGAAGGTGCTTCGGACGGCGGGTCGGGCACCGGCGCCACTCACCACCAAGGCGTTTACACCTACGACTACTACACCAGTGATAACGACGAAGGGGTCAACAAGTGGAAAACCCGCACTACGGAAACACTGCCGGACGGCAACCAGAATATTGTCTACGCCAATAGCAGTGGTCAAACGATGCTGAGCGTTCTGCGTGAAGATCCGGGCGGGACGGAAAGGGACTGGATCACGTTCCTCAAGTACGACAGCGACGGCCGCCTGATCCTCAAGGCCAATCCGTCTGCTGTCACCGGATTTGACGAGAGCAAAGAAGACCTGCTCAACGAAACGGCGGGCAACTACCAATACCTATCGGACAGTGCCGGATTAATCAACATTTCGGAATACTACACCTCGACCACGGCAACGACCTCCGTGGCCGGCGGAGTCGATGGATATCTCTGGAAGCGAAGCATCAAGAATGGCGAAACGGGAACCGCGATTCCGCAAACAGAGGTCGCCTACATCAAGCGAGTCGGCACCTACGACACGGGAACGGACGACGACCGAACGATCTACCTCACAGCCAGCGTAAAAACATTTAGCGACACGGCGGGTCTAGAGGTTCAAACCACGAGCCACGCCTACACCTTCTTTACAGGAACGACGCAAGTCGAGTCGATCACGACAACACTTCCTGTCGTCTCGACATCCGAAAATGGATCAGGATCGACGACTGTTTCCACCACTCAGTTCAACGACGAGTTCGCCCGACCGATTTGGCTCAAGGACGCGGATGGGTTCCTGACCTACATTGAATACGATCCGGTCACTGGTCAAGAAATCAAGCGAATTGCGGACGTGGACTCAACCGAAACCAGTGACTTTGCCAACCTCCCGTCCGGCTGGAGTACGCCATCGGGCGGCGGACTTCACCTCATTACCGAAACCGAAGTCGACGCCATGGGGCGTCCGACAAAGGTGACTGCCCCCAATGGAAAGGTCACCTACACCATATACAAAGATGCCGATCACGAAGTGCGCACGTACGATGGCTGGACGGGAACCAGCGCCGTGATGCCGACCAGGGTTGATATCGAAAACTTCGCCGAGGGGTACACCGACACCATCATCATGTCCGCTACCCCAAATCATTCCGGGGGAGCTCCCACAGGAACGGAGACCATCAGTGGCATTGAAAGCTTGACTCGCACCTATCGCAGTGATGCGGGCCAGGTCACCCACGTAGACGCGTACTACGACTACACGGGGCTAACGTACCCGAGTGCCGGCACTGAGGGCACGCACTTCCTGCGCACTGAATACGAATACGACGACCGCGGCCGACAGGTTCGCGTCGAGGAACCCAATGGTACGATCCGACGCACGGTATACGACACCCTCGGACGCGTCGAAAGCGTTTGGATTGGCACGGACGACGGCACCAATTGGTCCCCCAGTAGCCCCGGAGACATGGAGAAGATCGAGAGCAATCTATATGACGATCTCGACGACGACGGCGACAGCGACATCGGCGACAGCAACCTGTCTCGCAAGACAACCTATGCCGACGGCACAACATCTTACGTAACCAAGTACGAATACGATTTCCGCAATCGGCTGACGGACGAACGGGGACCGGACGGAATTGCCACCAAGAAGACCTACGACAATCGAGGCAACGTCACCCAGGAAGACACCTATGCGGATGCGGATTCTGACTTCGTCATCGATGCCAACGAACAACGCATGCAGACCAAATCATTCTATAACGATCGCCAACAGGTCTATCGATCACAAGAGTTCGAGGTCGACCAATCCACCGGCACAGTGGGCGACGCCCTAACGACCAACTATTGGTTCAACGAACGCGGCAATCAGGTCAAGCAGGAAGGCCCCAACGGGCTATTTACGAAGACGATCTACGACGGCGCTGGCCGCGTGACCACGCAACTCACCAGCATCGACAGCGGCGACTCGACATTCGCCCACGCTCAAGACGCCGACGGCGATACAGTCATCAAACAGACCGACACCTTCTACGACGCCAGCGGGCTAATCGTGACCGTGGCGCATTACGAACGTGAAGAAGATGACACGACATCCACAGGCCTGCTCGACGGCAGCAACAGCTATCGAAATGTGAAGGTAGCCTGGTACGACGACGCCGATCGAAAAACGCATACGGCGTTCTTCGGAATCGACCCCGACAGCTATGTTTTTGATGCCACAACGAACCTGATCAAGGACACCGACGGCGATGGCATTCCTAACGAAGCGGAAGGGACGGCCCGCGAGCCAAATCCCGTATCCGGCGACTGGATCGGAAAGAAGACGGAATATGACGATGCGGGACGAGCCTATCGCGTCACCAACAATCGCGGGTTCGTCAACCAAACTGTCTACGATCTTATGGGCCGTAAGATTAAGGATATCGAAAACTACGCCGACGGGATCGTTATCGAGACAGAAGATGCCGACACCGATCGCACGACGGAATACATCTACTCCCTCACCACGGGGCTACTCACGACAGTTCGTGGCTACAACCCCAAGGGCAGTGGCAATGGTGTTGAGCAACAGGACACGACTTATCTTTACGAGTCCGACATCAACGCGTCGTGGAGAACAAACGAAATCTATCCCGACTCGTCCGACACGGACTCCACTGGCACCGATCAGATTGAAACGGAATACGACTGGCTCGGACGGCGCACGAAAGTTACTGACCAGCGCGGCGTGATCCACGAATTCGTATACGACACCGCGGGGCGACTCTCCGAAGACAAGGTCACCAACACAACCCTTCCGTCGGGAGTTGATGGCGCGGTTCGTCGCATCGTGACGGCCTTCGACGATGCGGGCCGCACCGAATATGTTACCAGCTACGATGGAGCCACCGGTGGCTCCATCGTCAACCAAGTACAGTACGTCTACAACGATTATCAGCTGGTCAGTGAGATCAAACAGGCCCACGGCGGTGCAGTAACCGGCTCGACACCGTCAATCTCCTACCACTACTCCGACGGTGCGAGTGGTGGTGAGGCGGCCTACGTGCGGCTCGACTCCATCGATTACCCCGATGGCCGAACCGTCTACTATATCTATCCGAGCAGCGGCATTGGCGACGCATTGAATCGCGTTGAAGCCATCGCGCACGACAGCTCCGGAACGACCCGCTTTGTCGAGTACGAATACGTCGGTGAAACTCGCGTCGTGACGAAGACGTATCCCGATGTCAGCGGAGATGTCATTCAGAGTTACGGTGCCAGTGGCACGTACGACGGCTGGAACCGATTTGGCAGTGTTGTGGAGCAAAAGTGGACTGATGGAACCACCCCGACTCCGAACGTTCTCGACCACTACACCTACGAATATGACAACAACACTAACCGCACTCTCCGCGACAACGAACTACAAAGCTCCCTCGACGAAGACTACACCTACGATGATCTAGATCGCCTGACCGACACCGATCGAAATGGAGCAGATTACCAAGATTGGTCTCTCGATTCGCTCGGCAATTGGGAAAGTGTCACCGACAGCGGCGGAACGGAAACGCGAACCCACAACGATGCCAATGAAATCTCCGGGATCACCAACGGGGGTGTCGCCCCAACCTACGACGCAGCCGGCAACATGACGAGCGGCCCCGATCCAGCCAATCCGTCACAACGCCTGCACTATACGTACGACGCCTGGAACCGACTTGTCGAAGTCCAGGATGACAACGCTGGAAATCCCGATACGACACTCGCCGACTTTGAATACGACGGTCGCAACTATCGAATCGAAAAAACAGTCGATGGCATTCTCCAGGCGTACTACTACAACGATTCGCAACAGGTCGTCGAAACGCGTGAGGACGGCGACACCGATCCACTTGAGCAATTCGTCTGGGACAAGAACGCCCACGACTCACCGGTCCTCTTCTTCCGCGACTCCGATACTGATGGCACGGTCGACGAGACGCTCTACTACACAACCGATGCCAACGGCAACGTCACGGCACTAATCGATGCTTCCACCGGCAATGTCGTCGAGCGGTACCATTACGATCCATACGGAAAGGCGTTAATCTACGACGCCAGCTGGAACACGCGATCCTCTTCCTCCTACGACAACCCCTACCTGTATGCAGGCCGTCGACTCGACACCGAATCGGGGTTCTATTACATGCGAGCCCGGTACTACGATCCCCAACTTGGACGATTCATTAATCGTGATCCCGCCAAGTACATCGATGGAATGAACCTATACCAGTACGTCCAGGGCGGGGTCCCCAACTACACCGATCCAACGGGCTTGGCTCGATTCATTCCTGGCCCAGATACCAAGATGTGGGCCGCTGAGCGCGGCCGTGATTTCGGCGGCTACTCGAACCTCAACTATACCGTCACCGGATCTTCGTCGGCTACGATTAGTATTGTCGTAGGTGCCAGGATTGCCGCCGATGGCCAGATCAACGGGATAGGCGAAGCTTTCGCCTCTGGGTACGGGAAGTACAATAAATTCGGTTGGAACCGCCAAGTTTACGCCAGGGTGCTGTCTAAGAGCAGATTAATCTTCGAGGTAGTTGGAGTCGCAGGAAACCAGTTCATCAAAGCCGGCGGGTATTCCCGAGTGTCGGTTATGACTCATGCCAGAGCAGGTTGGTGGTCTCGCTCCAACAATCTCGGAGCATTGTATAAACCCGTGAGGCGTTTCAATGCCGACAAGGACATAGTGACCACTGTTAATAGCTGGGCACACTGGGGCGTTCACCGCCAATGGGGCGTCCGCGCCGAGTCACATATTGAAGCCGAGCATGACTTGACCGGCAGTAACATCAAACTCTCTTTGTCCGCGAACGGATGGGCCACACACGCGAGAAGTCACAACCTCAGCAGTTTTCACATACCATACAGCTATACGATTGGTCCCGTAGAATTTGCTCGAGGTCGATTCCCGTGGCGTTGAGCATGTCCAGTAACCACGGGGGTTAGGTGACTTCATCCGCCTGGCCCCCGCCACGGTGTCCTACCGCGCTAGCTCACGGCCCTTTGTGATGGAATTTGTCGTCGCCAGGAAAGTAGGCGCCGTAGGGGGTCGAGCAATCGATCCCATAGACAGTCAGCCGCTCGATCCCCTTCTTGCTGATCGCCGTATCGAAGGCATTGAGCTTTTTTAGACGCGGGAACTTTAACAGGATCTCCACAGACTTGTCCGTAAAACCAGGGCCATAAAGCGTCACCGACTCGATCGGCAGCTTTTGGAGTTTGCGCAGTCCGGCGTCCGTGAATTCGCGGCCGTTGAGAGAACCTTCCAGCCAGATCTCCTTGAGGCTCTTCATCGTAGCCACGGTATCGAGCCCCGCGTCGGTCACCTCGGTTTCATATAGAACGAGCTGCTCAACGCCCAACCCCTTGATGATTCGCAAGCTCTTGTCGGTAAGTGGGACCTGCTGAAACACCAACTCCTTTAGATCGTAGACATCGTTGAGCGCTCGCAGCTGCGGCGTTCGCAGCTGCTCCTTTCGCCAGAACATGACGCGCATGCCCGACGCACGCAGGGGGACCGCGGCGATCAGGCGTTCGTACAGCGTACTGAGCGCGCCAGCATGTCGTGCGCGAGCCGCTTTGGGAATGTTCACGAGCGCGTGGTACCGGGGCAGCTTCTCTGTAGAGAATATAACGCGATACGGGTGCTCCGTTGGACGCTTCCCTTCGCGCCAGGCGATCAGGCCGTAGTGGGCTGACGTGGCCATACGATCGAAATAGAACCAGGGCGGAAGTTTTGGATCGGTGAGCGATTCAATCTCCATCGTTACCGGATCGATGCGTCGCCAACCTCTTCCAGCACAATAGAGCTGCCCCTGGTACTCGATAAATTGCTCTTTCGGTAGGCCCATTTTTGTCGCCGGAAAGAGGGCCTGCACCTTCCACGGTTCGTCGGGGTCGCCCGTAGCCACGGCGATATCGACGGTTCGGTACTCAATCCGCAAGAATCCTCGCCGCACGCGAGCGAATTTTTGCACAGGCTTGGAACTGTACCCTCGGTTCTCGGAGTCGGGAAGTGGCTCGGCAAGCGTGCTGATTTTGAGCGAAGGCAAATCAATACGCAGTGGCGGGATTCGCGTACCGACCGCCAAGCAGGGCCGCCCCTCTTCGGTTTTAAATTCCTTCACCCAACGAAGATTGAACGATCGCTTTGTCGACGCCGGGCCATGCTTGCCGTCGGAAGGGACACGCTCGTCCGCCGCGTAAATGACTTCGACCAGAAGGTCCGGCTGCCCCGACTTTTGCATTGAAAGGCTGGCGATCCACACCGCTCCCTCGCTCCCTTTACCTTTCCCGATCACCAGGCACTTGCCTGGCTCTAGCGGCCAGATGTGTCTATCCGCATGCGGCGGCAACTCCTTGTCGCTGGTCGCCTGACCTAGAATGTCTCCTCGTTGCGACACGACAAAGACACCGCCCTTGGCCGTTGACACCCACAACTGCTTGCCATCGTAGCGGACCGAAGAGATTTCACCTTGCCCGGCGACGCCCCCAAACACCTTGCGCATCTTTCCCTTGGCCGGCAGAATGTAAACCGTCTCCTTGGTCCAGGCGACGTCCAGCGAAGGGCCGGCCTGGAAGTAATGTTGCCAGCCTGCCGGAATCTCCTCAATCATTTCAAAACCGACACGGGGAGCGACGTCGTAGCGATCGGAGAACCGGGTCCACTGAGCTCCCGTATGTCGCTTTTTGGTAAGAGTCTTATCAGCACCGGCTGGCTCAGCTTGGGCCAGTTCACGATCCCTGCGTTCCTTGAAGAGATGATGGATCCGCAGCATGTCACTCATGATCTCGACAAATCCCGAGTCGCCATCGGGGCCCCCGTAACCATTCACCTTGGAATACTTGATCAACTCGTTAAACCGTTCGATCATTTCCTGCGAGTAATCGCGCTCGCCGTTCTCTCCGTAGCAGAGCGCGAAGTTAAATCGCCCTACCTTGGCGTAGTACCTGTTTTCCTTGGTCCCGGTTTCGTCGAGTGCATCAAAAAACTTAAGCACCTCCGCGCGAGACAACTGATTTTGTCGCACCTTACGAACGAGGCTGAAACGCCAGCCTTCATCGAGAATGAGCGCCGACACTTTCGGTTGCGGCTCGCCTTCCGGAACCGCCTCGTTAAGAAGAAACAGGACGTTGGATAGCGAGTAGCGGTGATCCACGACGACGCTTTTGCGAGTCTTCCGGTAGTCGAGGGTGTAATTGAAGCAGCACTGAAAAGCAAAATCGATGCTGGAATTCCAGAACTCTGCATGCGACAGGTCATCCCGCTTGCTGTATTTCACCCGTTCACCGGCGGCGCGATGAACGCTCAAACGGACCATGCCGTTGTTGATCGTTTCATCGAGCTGCCGAAACTGCCCGAACACCGTGCGAAACAGCTTCTGCCTTAGTTCCTTTGTTTCTTTTGAATAGGGACCGTTGGTGGGCTTTATATTCTCGCTGGAACTGAATACGAGGCGCACCAGCAAGGCCGCCTCACGCTGGTTCAGGCCCTTTGTGGCAACCGTACGTTCAACGAGGCGAACCAGCTTTTTCCACTGAGCAAGATGCTGGGCATGCACCGCCGGAGGTTCAAACGTCTTGCCCCCGTCCTTCCACTCTCCCTTCTGGGCAATGCCGTACGTGGTAATCGGTTTCGCAAGAACCCGAACGCGCTCCATCTCCAAATCGAGCGAAAGCCTTAGGTCATAGGGATCGAGCAGGTAAGCTGCCTGGCGAAGGCCCAGCGACTGATCCCACATAGAATAGCGATCGAAATACTCCGCCCGTTCGATTAGCAAAGCCTTCTGTCGCTCACGACCGATCGGCACGTGCACCTGGTCGGCCGCTCGACAGATGGCGTTGGTCGCCTCGCTCCTAAGCCAGGTGATCGCCTGTTCCATCGTATCGCTGGGCCGCTTAAGCTCAAGCAGCTCTTTCTCACCGTCGGCGACCTTGATGGAGAGTCGGATTCGCGGGTCCTGGCCGTTGCGCCCCTGACTAACACTAAAGTCGCCCTCCACGAACAGCGGGACATGGCGATCTTTCACCTCACTACCGTCGATACGCAACTCGCGATCGATGGCCTGCGCTTCCTCAAGCTCCAGACAGGCCGTACCGGGCGTTGCCATTAGCGATTCTTGCAGCAGGTTCACGTAGCCGGTCTGGAGGTAGTCGTACTCCCGGCTGAGGCTCTTGGAGACAAAAGCGGTCACCGCATACACTCTTTTAATCTCACCGGAGAAACGGCGGCGAATCTGTCCGACGCGGGAGACAATCTTTTCAGACAGCTCCTCTGGCCTGACTCGATCCAAATCGAACAGCGTAACGCCCAGTCTGGCTCCGTAGCGAGTGTCGGCCACCACCAAGCGCAACCTACGTGGCGGCTTTTTGCTCTTGGCGACGGGAACGCCCCTTTCGTCCGCGAGCAGTACTAACATGTCGGCTCGCAACATCTGCCCAAGTCGCAACCGCTCTCCGGCGGCCTTCGCGCCGAACAGCGCGCTCAGCTCCAGTTCGGCAATCGCCTCGTCAAGCGAGTCTCGCTCAACTAGGTTGACGTCCGCTTGATCGGTCATGGCGACCGTGAGCAAATCACTCAGGCCAGTTTGCTGGACCGCGTCGGAAGCCACGATCGCCAGACGAAGCGGTTTCGCAGGCGGCGAGTCATCGTCCTTGGCGGCTCCATTCTTGGCGATCGTGATCGAGGCGGAGAAGAGCAGGGCACCACAAGCGATGGCGAAAATCGCCACTTTGGGGAGAATGAGTCGGGTGCAAGACATCGTTGTGCTCATCTAACGGATTCCTTCGCCGCGTCACAAACAGTATATCGAAAGCGGCCAGGGCGTGTCGCCGCGAGCCTAAGGGCCGAGCGGCAGCCAAGACTGGCGAAGCGCCCCGTGTCACGACGAGCAGTACCGGCCGATTCCCCGAACATCGTCATTGCGTCGCTTGCAATCGCTCGACGACCTCACGATCCGCATCGCTTAGTTTTTTGAGTGCAATTGACACTGTCTTACCGTTCGCCTTGCGAAGGCGAACCTTGCCGTCCTTCACGCCGATGAACTCAGCATCGACCGAAGACCGCCCCGATTTACTCTTCCACGTTCGCAACTTCGGCGAACGGCCGTCAATAGCGGCGGCCTTCGAGTCGGGCATCGTTTTTTCCCCGGCGGGTGTGCTGCGTGTCTCCTTACGCGGCTTCTTGGCCTCTCGCTTTGCCTTCTTCCGGGATTTTCCAATCGCACCTACCGGA
>CAYLRE010000131.1:0-12557 GCA_964385715.1 uncultured Planctomycetaceae bacterium | reverse complement strand
CGTCGTAGGCATCCCGGGTAGCATTGCAACTGTTGTCGCAAAGCTGCTGGCGCCTCGGTGTCGCGGTCTTATTCTGGTAGCGCGTCGCGATTCGAGTCGCGCACGGAAACTACAGAAGCAACTCGATGCCGAGCTGGTGCTCGACATCCCCACGGCATTGTCAAAGGCTTCGATTATTCTGTCGGCCACTTCAACGGGCGGCTGTATTCAACAGCAAGACCTACGTTCTGGGTCGGTCGTCATCGACGTTGGCGTGCCTGCCGACGTTGATGGTTCGCGCGTCGAACGAGACGATGTCCTCGTTTTGTCAGGCGGACTTGCACTAACCCCAAGCACCATGCCACGCGATTCGATGTGGCTCGGGTTTCATCACGGCATGGTCCCATGCTGCCTAGGCGAGACGATGGTCCTTGCGCTCGAGAAACGTGCCGAATGCTATACGATTGGCCGTAATCTCTCGCCGGAGGCCGTGCTCGACATTGGGTCGTGTGCCCAAAAGCACGGTTTCGATTTCAGCCCGCTCATTTCATTTGGTCTGCCGGTTACGGACACGATGTTGTCGAACTTCAAGAAGGCGGTTTACCGGGCGACGCGCACGAATGTTACATCTCCGCTCGATAAGGGTTCGAGTAATGGCTCGGGCATGCACAATGAGAGCTCCACAAGTGGGCAAACCGGCAATGGTCAAATCTCAGACACACAGGACACGTGCTGCGATTTAACGTCGGCGGATCGGGCAGAGGTGCTCTTCGGACGGCACATCAACCCGGTGATGCTCGCGCTGAGTGGCAACAGTGGATTCGTCCGTACGCTCGTTCGCGGCGAGGATTGTTATGTCTGGGACCGCGAAGGCAACCGCTACCTCGATTTTGTAGCCGGATTCGGATCGATGAACGTGGGGCACAACCACCCGCGCGTTAGCGCCGCGATTCAAGACGCGATCGCATCGCAAGCGGTCGGCTATGCTCAGTCGGCAATCAATCCGTACGCCGCGGCGTTGGCCGAACGACTCGTTACGCTTTCGCCCGCCGGTCTGGAGATGGCGTTCTTCACCAACAGCGGAACGGAGTCGGTCGAAGCCGCACTCAAGCTGGCTCGACTGGCCACGGGGCAGACGCAATTCCTCTATTGCCACCGCTCCTATCACGGCAAGTCTCTCGGTTCCTTGTCGGTAACAGGCAATCCGAATTATCAGAAGCCGTTCAGACCGCTGCTCTCCGGCTGCGACCCGATCGAATACGGAGATCTCGAAGCGCTCGAGCGACGTTTGCAAGACAACCAGTACGCCGCTTTCATCGTCGAGCCGTTGCAAGGTGAGGGCGGGATGATCGTCCCGCCGACCGGTTTTCTTCGCCACGCAGCTGATTTGTGTCGAGAGTACGGTGTGCTATTGATCGTCGACGAAGTTCAAACGGGCCTCGGTCGCACCGGTGAGTTGTTCGCTTGTGATCGAGAAAGCGTTGCGCCCGACATCATGACACTGGCCAAGAGCCTCGGTGGCGGCATGATGCCGATCGGAGCCATGCTGAGCCGCCGTGACCTTTGGAACAAGGCCTACGGCAACGTAAAGAACTTCTCGCTACATACAAGCACGTTTGGCGGTGGGAGCCTGGCCTGTGCCGCGGCCCTGGCGACACTCGACGTGCTCGTCGACGAAGACTTGGCCGTCAACGCACGTGAACGGGGCCAGCAACTCCGCCGCGAGCTTCGCAAGCTCCAGAAGGAAATTGGTTCAGCGATCGTTGACGTGCGCGGCGAGGGCTTGATGACCGGTATCGAGTTCGCACCCTTGCGAGAATCGATTGCCAGTCACTGGAGGCAATCCGACACGACCGGCATGATGCAGTACACCGTGCCCGATCTCGACCGCCACATTGCCGAGATTCCAGCGATGTACGTCATGCAAAGTCTGCTAAAGCGGAGCGGGATCTATACGCAGGTCGCACGATCGCGAGGCAACGTGCTGCGAGTCCAGCCGCCGCTTACCGTGAGCGAAGAGCATATCACGGAATTCGTAGCCGCCGTGCGAACGGCCTGCCTCGATCTTCATGCCACGAGCAGCTTGGTCGATTCGATCATCTCGAAGTCGATCACGGGAATTCACGAAGGTTCCAGCGCCAAACCGGCGGAAACGAGCGGACTATCCGAGTCGCTGGCGCCGGTCGCCAGTGCCAATCCCTTTGAGCCACTTCCGCCGAACTTGCCCACCAATGGCAACGGAAATACGGAGCGTGGAGCCTCACTGCGACGCCCTCGTTAGCGCCCTGCAAGTCGCTGTCGGGCCGTCGTCCTCGCAATCTGGCGACGACTAGGCATCGTACCGGTAGCCTACTCCATGAACGGTGCGAATCACTTCCGGCTCCGACGGCACTCGCTCGATTCGTTTACGCAGTTGTGAAATATGCTGATCGAGCGTCCGACTGTTTGGGAAATGTTCTTCGCCCCAGCCGTGACGGAAAATGGTCGGCCGATCGAGCGCTTCGCCTTGGCGATCGTGCAGTAGCTGAAGAATTTTGACGTCGCGCAGGCTTAGCTCAACCGTGCTTCCGTCGCCACGGGTAGCACGAAGCTGCTTGGGGAACACCTCCAGATCGGCCATCGTGAACGATGCGTCGCAGTCGTTGGAAGTCCGGCCATGGCAACGGCGCGTCACGGCACGAATTCTGGCCACGACCTCCTTTACACCAAAGGGCTTAACGATGAAATCGTCCGCGCCGAGTTCCAGTCCCAACACCTTGTCTATCTCTTCCGACTTGGCACTGATAAAGATAATCGGAACATCCGCATCGCGTTTACGGATCTCCTTGCAGACATCGTAGCCACTCTGCTGGGGCATCATGATGTCGAGACAGACAAAGTCGGGTTCGTGCTCGACGAACATCGCCTCGGCCGCTGCGCCGTCCGCGGCCTCCACCACCGTATAGCCCTCGCTGTCGAGAATCTCGGCCAGGCCCTCGCGAATCAACGTGTCATCTTCCGCTATCAAGACCTTCATGGGTGGCCCCCGTCGTCATATCGTTTCCTTGGAATGCTACCCTCGACGGGCGTACGCAGTCGGACCTCAAAGCGTGCTCCCTTAGCCGCAGGTAATAACGTTAGATCACCTCCGTGCAGCCGGGCCAATTGCCGAGCGATCGAAAGTCCGATGCCGGTGCCAGTCGCGCCTTCGATGCGGTCGGTACCGCGGTAAAACGGCTGAAAGATCTTTTCTCGTTCGGCGGCCGCCAACCCTGGGCCGTCGTCAGCGACCACTATCGATGTGAACTCGCCAGACTGCGTTGCGGTCACCGTAACCTTACTTCCACTGCCTGCGTATTTCTCGACGTTGCTGAGCAAGTTGACCAGAATCTGCTCCAGCGCGTCACTGTCGAGAAGCACCATGCCCGCGGCATCGCTCTGAACTTTAAACGCCATATTCTTGCGGGCCAGGGAGGTCTGGAACTGATCCGCCACGTGAGAAACTACATCATCGACCTTGGCAGGCCGAGGATGCAGGCGAACCGTTTTTCGCTGGTCCCGTGCAAAGGTCAGCACGTTGCCAATGAGGCGAGAGAGTCGCTGGCTTTCTGAGACGATCACGCTGAGCCGCAACTGTGCCGATTTGGCCTCGTCAGGATCGGCAAGTTTCGCCAGATCGGACTCGAGCAACTCGGCGTACATGCGGACGTTCGTGAGCGGCGTCTTCAACTCATGCGAAACTTGATTTACGAAGTTGACCCGCTGTCCCGCCTCGCGAATGTTTCGCTGCTGTTCACGGTAGATAAAGATCGCTAGCACGACGAGTCCGATCGTCACGACGACAAGACTTGAAGCTACGCTGAAATAGAGCCCGCCTCCGAGGTCGGCAACGCTCTCAGGCGGCATGAAGTAGTGTAGCCGCCAGGAGGAGAGCGGCAGGCTCAGTGCCAACTCTGCAAACGGGACCGCATCTTGAGGCGGTTCATATCGCCCCCACTGATAGACAATGCCGCCACTCGAATCGGCCAAATGCACTCGTTCCAAAACAGGGACACGGCTACGGGAGCTCATCTTACTGCGGTACGGTACAGCTGATGACGTCTCCGGCAAGGCGGCGACAACGTCGGCCATCCAACGCGCCCGCTGTAGCAGCACGCCGACCACTTCCCCCTCTGGACGACGGCTCCAGAGAATCAGGTTCAATCCTCGTCCCCAATACCAGGTGTACCAGCCGCTTGTGCTCGCAACGGGAGCAGCCACTTGTGCGTTGTTCGCGTCCCATTCCCCAGGTCCTGGTTCCGAAACATCAAAGCTTGGCTCTGGCGCCGAAGCGAGGTACTTTGCCGACACGAGTGACACGACCGGGCGCCTAGTGCGCCCCGACCGAATTTTGGACGAATCGTCGCCCGATGGCACCGGTGGTTGCGATCCCTTTTGCCGAGATGGCGGGCGACGTCTTGCCGGCGTGTTGCCCTTACTTTGAGCTTCTTCGCTACCCGTGGTCGGCACTTCCGTCTGCTCCCTATCCAGCGACTGCACTGGAATCGGCTCGAGCATCGCTTGCCCGACATCGGCTTGCGTTTCTCGAAGTAGGTCGCCCCCGAGCAAGACATCGCCAAAGGCGGTTAAGAATTGCGTCTCGCCACTGTTCATTTCCGCTGCCGCTGGCGGATGGAGAACCTGGCCTCCCTCGCTCAATACAAACACCTGGCTGATATGTGGGTTGGATCGCACTGCAGCACGAATCGCGTCCGACTCGAGCGTCAGACTGTCAATCTCCTCGAGTAGCTCCCGTTCTCGCTGAGCCAAGACTTTCATGATCGCCTGATCGATATCGTGAAGTCGCTCTACCTGTAAGTCACGGTACCGCTCGCGGGCCTCTACCTCCTGTTGTTGCGCAAAGCGAAAGCCGAGCCACGCCAGTAGCGACAGCGGCACGCAGACCATAAGCGCGAGATAGAGGACTTGCTTGGTGAACACCGATTCTTTGAATCACGAAAGGAAAAGGAATGACACTCTGATTGTAAGCGAGGGACGAGGCTGCCGGAACAACAGTTCCTGTTGTTTGGATCCGCCAAACCATTCCTCCATAATGAGTACACGGCGATCGCGCGGCCAGACGCCGGCCCGCTGAGGAAGGCCAAGTCTGCACCACGGATCGCCGTCTGCCTCGTACTCTCGCTACCTCTTTGGCGAGCTCGGTTTCGGCTCCACTTTCTTCGGAATGTAACGCGGATTAACGTTGCCCCGCGTCTGTTGCTGGTATTCGCGTGCTTCCTTGCTGTCTGCGGAGCTCCACTTCTGCCGAACTCGATCGGCCTGAGATCTGTTCAAATTCGCCGGCGCGTTCAACTCGGGAGCCTCTAGTTCGCGTGCACTATCTTGCAAGTACGTCGAGTTGAACAACAACAGTGCCCGCGCTCCTTCGGCGTCGCCCTTGTCTCGTAGCAAGATCGCTTCCAGATTATTCTGATTTGCAACCTGCAGGACACAATGAGCCGCAACGAGCTTGTTCGTATTGGCGACAACCTTGGAGCTGTCATCGGTAAAGTTGACACCGACACTGCTCGAAAGCCGATCGGTGGCCATCGACTGCATGTTGGTGTACGACGCCGCGACCGTAGCAATCGGCCGCGGCTGGTCCTTAGTCGAAGCCGGCACTTCGACCTCTAACACCAGGTACTTCTGCTGCTTGCTATAGATCTGATTGAACTTAACGATCACGTTCTGGCCTGTGATTTCCGCGTCGTAATTAATCACGCGGACAGGCCGAATTCCGTCGGCACATTCGATGTTGATAACAACTTCCTGTGCCACCACCGACATCACGTCGTCAAACTCCGCCTTAAAGAAGGCGGTCAGTTCGCCTGGCGAGCGGACGAACACGTGGTTGCCGTCACTCTTGTCGGCCAGCTTGGCCATCAGGTCTTCGTTGTAATCGAGTCCCAAGCCCATCGTCGAAACGGAAATGTTCTCCTTGATCAGCGAGGCACCCAACTCGCCCAATTCACCAGGAGACTGCGGGCCGACATTGGCCAAACCATCGGACAACAGAATCACTCGATTGACGCGCTCGCGATCCAGAAACTTTCGCAGTTCCTCTGCTCCCTTGCTGACTCCGCCGAACAGCGCCGTGGAACCGCCCGCCTCTATTTGACGGATCTTGGCAACGACCGAAGCCTTATCGGTTAATCGCGTGGCGGGCACCAGCACTTCGACAGTCGAGTCGTACGTGACGATAGAGACGATGTCCTGTGCTTGCAGCCGCTCAATTGCCCCAATCGCGGCGGCCTTGGCGTTGGCAAGCTTGTCACCTGCCATCGAGCCCGATTTGTCGAGCACGATCGCTACATTCACGGCAGCCCGTTCTTGCTGGGACGTCAGCTGATAGCCGGTCAGTCCGACCTTCACAAACGTGGTCTGCTTCTTATTCGCCAACAAAGTCGGATAGGCCATGGCCGCCTCGAGGGTGACCTGGGTGTGTTCAGGAGTGGCGGCGGCAGCAGTCATCGCGTTATGACCAAGCAGGAATAGCGTGGCCAGCGCGACGAACAAGTAGATGGGTCGTTTGGCGAACATCGGACATCTCCTCTGCAACTTGGTTATGCGTTTACTTGCAATCTCGCCGGCGGCCAAACTCGAAGCGATCTGGCCGACTGCCTCATACGGCGAACGCGACAACAGAATTATCGCGTTTTTCGCCGCGCAGGTGGTCAAGCGACCGTCACATGTTTGTAAAAGGTTTGTAAGAACGTGTCGCTAACTGCGGCGGCAGGCGAGAAACGGCACCGTTTCGACTATCCGAACACTTCCAGAACCCGCAGCGCCCACCAGATGTTCAATCCGACCGCCATCAGTGGAAATGCCAAGGCGACAATCAACGCCCAAGGGCGGGTCACGAGCTCGCCCTGTTCGTTGAATTGGACAGTTCCGCCTGGAAAGTCGCGGAGCAAGAGGGCACTGCCTGGCTCGGCCGAATCGTACAGTAGCGGTTCGACCACTTCCGGCATTTTACCCTCGGCCATCCCTCCCTTCAGGTGGCCGTTTCGTTGCCGAAGATTCTCGATGGCCCGATCTCGCAGATCACGGGGCATGAATCTGTCAGCCGTACTCGTCGCGCTAGCAAGAGTGCCTACCTGCTCGCCGGCAACGTCGTAGACAAAGACGTAGCGGAGCACTTCCCCGTATTCGTCTTTCTTACCTTCGTGCTCAATTGCCACAAGGCGGCCTATCGTTAACTTTCCCTCTTGAAGCAGACGGCGTCCAAGCCTCCCAGCTCGATAGACGTAACACAGGAACAGAATCCCCGCGGCAGGAAAAATCCAGACGAAGAACAAGCCGAAATCAACTGAGTCAAGCCCCTGAACCCTGGCTCGCGCAGGGTCGTCGATGCGGTACTCGACCATGACCATCGGATCGTCACCGAATTCGAGCCGGAATCCGCGGTCTCGCCCCCGATAAGTCTTCCTGTCGACGCTGTATTCGAATGGGTACTCAACAACGTCATCGTCGCCCACGCCATAGAGCCTTTCCCAGTCAGGCGAGAGCCTCCCTTCCGTGGTGCCGAGTTCACCATGGAAGTAGACAGCTGTGTGCAGTAGGTCCGATGCCCCGAACGCCCACACGAACGCAAGGCCGCCCCCGAAGAAGACCCAGCCAAACCAGTTCTCCAGGCCTCCAAACAGGGACGTCAGCCGCACGCCCCAAGGGACATGGCGTGGAGGCTTCGACGAAGCCCTTTCGGGACCATGCACCGGAGCACCACTTGCGAGGTCATGATCAGGATGGGATTTACGAAAAAGAGACATCGTCGAACAGTCCGCCATATTCAAAGAGTGGAATCAGATCGTACGATCTACTCCTTCTCAACCGGCAGCGCCGCCACCAATTCCGTCCACGGCTTCCCAAGCTCCAGGTAATCGGCCCAAAGCACTCGAGGCGGACCGTCACGACAGAGCCTGTAATTGAAACTGTAGTGGATCGCACCCAACTCTAAGACCTTTATCGACGGATTCGCGGGAGCGCCTAGACCGTCGACCAGCTGAATCGGCACCTCCTAGTACCTAAGACTCCGATCGCGAAGGAAGCGTCATCGCGAGACTACCACACTGTCGTCGCTAAGGACAATCCAATTTTCAGGCCGGTTAAATTGGCCGTTTCGCTCTTGCATTACGAGTTCTCGTCCCACTGACCACGGCCTTCCGCAATTGCCGCCAAACCGCCTCCACCTCGGACAATAGGGCATTTTCTTGCCACCAGCGGAAACGGTGCGCTACGATGAAATCAACGCCTGCGAATGACGGCAACCGCCAACTCAAAACTTTTTCTACCCAGAGGGAATATTCCCTCGCACCGCTCTCGAAAGGTAGGTCAGTGGCAGAGCACGACAGCGACGGACAATCCGGTTCGGGCATCATCGTTCGGATACAGTCCATCGGATAAAGTCGTCCAAGGCAGTCTCTGTCAGACGCAGCGCCGGACATTCGGCTGGCATGACATGTACGCGAGGACAGGCGATCGGAGTCGAGGCAGATGGACTACCTACGCGTCGCAATTGCCGCCGGTGTGCTGATGAGCCTGCTTTGGATTCGCCCCACAGGCTCGACAAAAGAGGCCGAGTTTGACGCCAGTGATACGACATTGGGTTCGCAGGGCAGGGGACTGGAGACGGCCGTCGGGACAGGGGCCGCCTCAACAGATCCTTCGCGTGACGGCGCCGGGGCAGCCGCCGTTCACGCGAGCCGAGCCCATTTTCATCCCCACGGCCGTGACGTCTGTGCGTCCGGCTGTGCACTCTCGAATCACCCCACCGATCGTTTGAGCCGGGACAAGTTCCAGACGCTCATCAAGCAGTATGCGGCGGGGCCTCGCGATGGTTCCAATCTCGCCCTCGAAACGCTCCTCTTTTACGGGCCGCAAACCGCAGCTCACCTGCGGTTCGCAAGTGCCCCAAGCGTTCGTTCGGTGTCTCACAACAAAAACCAGTCAGCGGCACCCTTACCAACACTCAAATCCGGGCCACTCAAAACGCTTAGCTCGGAACACCGGGCATTTCTTGAGAAAGAACTCCGCCGAAACACCGTTCGCGTAGAAGTTCGCGTGGTCGATGAACATGGCGAGCTGCGGGCCAGCTTGCCGTCGACCGCCGTGCCGCTTGATCGGCGTCATGTGTTTGACCTCGACGAGCACAACCTTCAACCACTCTCGGTGAGTGGAACCGTGAAACGCGTCGGCCTCGATCATCTTTGGACCCGCTTGTGACTCGAGGGTGTCCACGTCGTGGCAGGGCCGTGGTTCACGGTCCAGAAAAGCGGAACAGACTGGCAGAAGCTGGGCGAGATGTGGCTCAGTAACGGTAAACACGATTGTCGCGGAACCATCGAGCTACGGCTCACATTGACGGAGGCAAATCATGCGACAGATAATCAGCACGCACACTAACGCGTCGACCCTCAACTCCCAACGCGCAAGAACTTGCTTGGCACTGGCCGCGAGCTTCCTCGCTCTTGCTGCGGCTGCGCCCGTTTTCGCCGACCCGTGCGGCATGGTTCCGCCGATCTACATCGACCGGACTCAGCAGGAGGAAGTTCCGCTGATCACCCGAGTCGGAGAGCAGAAGACGTATGTATTCCACAAGGACGGCGTCGAAACGTTCGTTATTCGGCCTGGCTTCTCTGGTAAGGCACATGAATTCGGCATGCTGATTCCTTTCCCGGAGCCTCCGTCGATCCGCAAGGTCGCCGATGATGTTTTCTCGCACATTGCAGCCGCCATCGATCCGCCCGAGGTAACCGTTCGCGTGCCATGGCCTGGGAAGGAAGTCGCGGATCAGGGCGGCGGATTCGGGGGAGGCTTCGGCGTGGGCGGGTTTGGCGGCGGCGGATTCGGCGGTGGTGGGCTCGGATTCCGAGACGTCGTCAACGTCGTTCGTGAAGAGGCAGTTGGCATGTACGACGTTGCCGTGCTAGAGGCTGGCAGCGCCGACGCCCTGTCCCGCTGGATGACTTCACATAACTACCGCTATCCCGAAGGCATGGACGACGTCTGCGAAGACTACATCGACGACGGGTGGTGCTTCGTAGCGGTGCGAACTCGCGTAGGCCAAAAAAAAGGCGTCGATCCCCGCCCAGGCCAGCGAGGACTTAACGAGGCCTTGCCCGCGGGCGCCACCTTCGACGGCCACGTTCAGGCAATGGGTTTCCGATTTCGCTCGAAGTCGCTGGTCGTGCCGATGCGGCTTTCGACCTACAACGAGGGAAACCTGCTCAACGTGGTCTACGTGCTCACCGAAGGCCCACGCTATATACGCGACGTGCCGAAGGGTTTCGTTAAGCGTCAGGTTCCCGGGCAGATTCTCTACCGCAATGTGATCGATCCACTGCCGCTACGCGTACTCGATGGCCCGGTCGACAGGGTTACCAACAAGCAGCGCAAGGCGCTTTTCTCAAAACGCAATCCAACACCGCACAACGGCATCGCCAGGGACCTTTTTGCGGCCGACCTGATGGCGACACTCTCAGGAAGTTTAACCCTCGATCATGAAGAGGAAGAAAAGGAGTTGCTGCGAATCGGCGAACGTTTTGACATGCGTGGACCAGAGGTCGACAAGCTCCATGCCAATACGCTGGCCAGGCAGCGGCGAGAAACCAACCGCAACGCGCTCGCCGCTCTTAAGGAAATGACGCTCACGGTCATTGATGGTGATTACCCTCGCGAAGTGCTGGCCCGCGACAACTTGAAGTTCGCCCGTTATCGCATGGCCCGTCATCGCAACAAGAAGCACCACTACGATGCCAAGACCCGCGCCAAATCCGGCCGGCGAGGCGATGGAATCTTGGTGAGAGGAGAACTTCCGGTTCAAACGGCGATGAATATCAGAGATGGCAAACCTAAGAAGCAGAGGGCGCCCACGGCGGCATTGGCGACGATCGCAGGCCTCGCCCTGGTGTTCGCCATTCGACGTCGCGGCGTTCGACAAACAGTGGCGTTGCTGTTGGTTGGCACTCTGTTCGTCGGCACGCTATCAACACCGGCTCACGCCGGCCATGGCCAGACCGCCACCAGTCAGGACGTTCAGTTCCTGCTTCGCCAGTTGCGCGATCATGATCAGGCAGAGGCGATCGTTGATCGCCTAGTGGAAAAAGGGGAAGCGGCACTGGAACCGCTCTTTCGTTACGCGCTTCGGGAGCGAAATCTCTCCGCTCGAGGCTGGGCGATCGTCGCAATCAGCGAGATAGGCAGTTTCGACGATCACCGGCGGGCTTCCGACAAGATTCTGGTTCGCATCGCCAACGCCCCGGATCAGCCGTCGCTTGTTCGCGTCTGGGCCACGGCCGCCAGGATTAACGAGACAGCCACGGCGAGCGCCATCGTCGACATGGTCACCGACTCAACGACATCGCCGGCAGTGCACCCTATCCTCCGCAAACGAGTGCGCAAGGAAATTCGCGAGAACGGCCTAATGATCCCCGTCGAACAGGCGGTCGAACTGACGGACAGCATGCCCAAGTTGAATGACGTGCTCGACCCCATGATTCGTCGACATGCCGTTTCCGATCTGGTGCCGGTGATGCTCGGTGCTGCGAAAGACGAAGTACGCCGAAAGGTGGCAGGCTACGTGGCGGCGATTCCCATCGAACAGCACGACAACGCCACCAGGTTGGTCGCCCAATATTGCCATTTCGACGAGGCAGCCGACCAGCTTCCCTGGGAAAATGGAGCCCTGTTTCTTCCTCAGCTCGACTACATGACACCGGAAGCGCAAGCCATCGTCGACGCGATGATCGAATGGCACGTCTGGTGCGGGCACCGCCAGCTCGCAGCGGAACAGACCAAGATCGATACGGCGTTGACCGCCGGCAGGCTCTTGCGAAACGGAGGTTATCACTTCCCAAAACGCGACCGACGGGGCAACTACCTGTGGCTGGACGTCTACTCCCGTGTTCACGGAAAAAAAGCCGTGCGAAAGTTAGAGCAGCGGCAACGGAAATTGGCTTCTATCCAAGAACGATAGACCATGCGAGACGGTCACCCGTGTCGTTTCATGCTAAGATCGCGCGTTAAACATTGCCGATTGGCTGATCGTGAGCAATCGCATCGAACGCAGCAGGGCCGCGCGGATTTCTTCATGTTTCTCCAATGCGATTTACTTGCTACGGACTCGGGGCGCGCGAATACTTGGTCGTAACGCAAGTCAGACAGACTTGGCAATCAACCATCTGACGAAGAGCATTCGTGCGTCGCGTCATTCGATGTCGACCATGCACTTCGTTAACGTCCTCCTCTCTTCTTCTCTTTGGGAGAAACAACTATGAAGTCGTGGCCCGGCAAATCCGCTACCAACCGTCCCTCGCGTCGTACCCCCGGCAGCTCCCATCGCACGCCGAGCACCCGTTACGCGAAAACGACACGAAGGCACAGCGAAGCCGGGATCCACAACCGCCGCGACAAGCGATTCCCTCTAACGAGTCCTCGAACCGCTCCCGTCGACTTTCTGGAATCCCCCGTAAACTCGGAATCAGAGAACTCGCGTGAGGATCAAATGTCTGCCTGGAGAGAGGCGGTGATGTTGTGGCTCAGCTGGAATAGCACCCACGAAC
>CAYLRE010000130.1:0-12584 GCA_964385715.1 uncultured Planctomycetaceae bacterium | reverse complement strand
CGACGATCTCGGCCAGCGGCACGGTTATTACGGAATTGTCCTCCCCGCGGCGGCGAACTTCCTGTGGCAGCAACCGGCTGAGTGAGGAGAGCGACTCGGTCGTCTTCAGTTTGCCGACCGCCTCTAGCCAGCGTCCGAGCGTGACCGCGACCAGCACCATACAGGAAACTTCGAAGTAAACGTGCCCGCTACCTCGCAATGTGGAAATGCAGGAGTAAGCGAAGGCCGCCGCCACCCCCAGAGCCAGCAGCAAGTCGGTGCCCGGCCGACCACGACGCAGCTGATCGAACGACTGCTCCAGAAGCGGCCCCCCCAACAAGAAGAGGACCGGAAGTGAAAACAGCAAACAACCGTAACGGTATAGTTCGAACAGGGCCTGCGAGGTCGGCTGCTCGTTGATTTCATAAACGTCTTGCGACCAGAGCGCGAGGGTGAAGACCATCACGTTCATGGAAAAGAAGATGGCCACACCGAGTCGCACCAGCGTGAACCGGGTCTGTCCCGTTTGAACAGCGGCCGATTCCGCGCCGGCCCTCGCGGAATCGGAATTCCCGCCCAAGGAAGTCCCCGTCACAGAAGCGGCGACTCGACAGCCCAAGCAGCAGTAGCTTGGCTGTGCTTCGGCACTTGGATGTGTCCCAGAGCCTGCCTGGGCAGTAGCGGCAGACGTACGACGTCCCCCCAGGACTGAACCGGCGAGGGGCAGGCCGCAGTAATCGCACGACGGCGCTAGGAGACGAGCTTCGTTCACTTGGCAGGAAATAGATCGAGTCGCAATGCCGGCACGAGATACTGAATCGTGTAGTACACCGCGAAGATCCAGAAACCGATCCAGATCAGACGCACGTACCACGGGATGCGGCTGCCAACGTAATGGTGATGCTGATGTTCGGCTTGCGGCGAATTTGGATCGCCGGTCGTTTGCGATTCGCTCATGGCAAAGTTTGCCTCGAAGTTAGGACCGCCGTCGGTCGGTGTGACCTGAGACGGATGAAAGTGGATCGTTGACTAAATGCCCGACTTATCGAGTTTTTTCTCATTCTCCAACATGGTGTGTTTCGGCCCTTCGATGTCGTGGAACATGCCGTTGCGAGCGGCCCAAAACAGCAGCAGCAAGAAACCGAGACTAGCCAGCACGTAATTTACTAACGGGGCCACGGCGAAGGCGCCGGTCTCTTCACCCTGGGTGACGAAGAACAGCTTGATCAATTTCTGACCGAAGCCCCAGCAGCTAATCCCCAAAATGACAACCGCCAGCGACAACGTAATGATGCTTCGCAGTCGTGCGGCACGAGCGGATTGAGCAGGCATACTTTGTTCTCCGCGGCATTCTGACCGAACTGGCTCGGTCGACTACCGAAAAATCTCAGTCTTCTGCCGAGTAATCTTCCAACTCTTCGTAGTACGGGTATTCGTCGAGCCAGGAACCGAGCCACTGGATGTACATGATCAAGGCCAGTCCTCGACGATTCGGTTTGTCGGGCGAACCGTCGAAGAACCAGGGGTATGCCGGCATGGCGGTGCCTGGCGACGTCCAATCGGGATTGAAGAAGTGGACTGCGTGCCAGTCGTGGGCGTGGCGTCCCCCTTCGCGACTCAGATCAGGTCCGACCCGACGGGTGCCAAACAACACCGGTTGTTGGAGTTCGTTGTCGTACTCTTCACTCTTGGCGACAGGGCCCCAACGCAGTGACTCGTTAGAAACGGGCCGCACAAACTGGCTGTGGCAATGCCAGCAACCTTCGCCCATGTAGACCTGGCGCCCCAAGCGAAGCGCCTGGGCAAGCCGTTTGTTATCACGCTCGCCAAAGTGTTCTTCAAATGCGTCGGGAAAGGTCTTTTCGAGCTGTTCGAACTGCTTCTGAATGTTTCTATTCTCAACGACCAAGCCGTATTCCTCCTGCTCGCCCTCGGCGTTCGTACGCACTGCGTAAACCGGCTTGGTCTCCTGCTCGAACATGGTCATCGGGACCACCACGTTGGCCAGGAAGGCGAAGGCAAAAAAGCCAACGCCGCCGATGAAGAACACGCCACCTTTGCTTTCAAACATTCCGAATCATCCTTTGCGTTTTCTGCTCTGCCAGCACATTTGGCCGGCCGAGAAGATCGCTTCGTCGGTCACACTGTTAGTTCTCATGCGGCAGCCGGAGCCATCGCCGATTCCGTGGCGGGAGACTCGTCACCTCGCCACGTCTTGTAAAGGTTGTAAAGGAAGCAGAAGAATCCGGCCGCGATCGCTATGCCCGCAACCATGCGTACTGCCCAGAAGGGGAACGATCCGTCAATCGATTCTTGCCACGGCTTGAGCGAACTCCACCAGAAGCCTTGAAAGACGCCGGCAAAGGTCAAATCGAGCCACATCACAAATACGCCTACGGCCGAGCACCAGAAGTGCACTTCACACAGTCGGCGGCTATACCACTCGCGTCCTATCAGCCGCGGGAACAGATACGTCATCGCTCCGAACAGCCACATCGTGAACACGCCAAACATCACCAAGTGAGCGTGTCCGACGACCCAATCGGTGAAGTGGATTAGCTTCTGGAAGGTGAGCGTCACCTGGAACGCACATTGGAAGCAGGTGATGAAGTAATAGATCATGCCGCAGTAGAACCACCGCAGCGGGATATTGGTTTTGACTTTCTTCCCGTCACCCCAAATGGTGCCGACGAAGTTGATAATCACCGTGGCGACGACGAATTCCACCGCGATCGTGGAGATGATCGCCCCGTATTGCAGGAACATCGGAATCGGCGTGTAGAGAAAATGGTGAATGCCTTGCAGCGGATAGAAGAAGGCGAGTCCCCAGAATCCGACGAGAGATAGCCCGTGGCTCCAGATCGGCCGCTGCAAGATGATCGGCACGAAATAGTACATCAGCCCCCAACCGAGCGGCGTCACAAACAGACCGACCAGGTCGTGGATGAAGAGACCCGTGATCGCCCCGGCGTTCGTTCCGGAGACAACGTACTCCGGCATCAGGTTGCCCATCGCGTACGTCAGAATCGTCCAGATAAAGGCCGCCATGAAGTACCACAGCGTGACGTACATCGGCCCCTTGGCTCGGGCGATGGGGGTCATGAAGTTGATCGCGACAAGGACCAAACCGACCAGAGCAATCGGATCGATCCAGAACGGGGTCTCACCCCACTCGACGCCTTGAGCACCAAGCGAGAAGGGCAGTCCCCACTCGGCCGTTAAATTTTCAATCCAAGGTGAAGCTTGCAGCGTGGGGCCGATGATAAAAGCGGCCGCCGTCGACAGCACCACAAATTGCCAGGCGAAAAAGATGAAGTAGCTGAGGGCTTTACTCGCCACTTTCTGCATCGTCAGCCGGGGCACCGCCCAGTGCAGTGTTCCCAGGAACGCGTTTGCCAAAAAACCATAGGCGATGGCGTTGGTGTGAATCATTCGCCAGCGACCGGGCGAGAGAAACTCGATCCCATTGAGCGGATTCCACCGCATCAACTGCAGGCCCATCAAGATTCCGCCGGCGATGGAAACAAAGAAGTACAGGCAAGCCGCCAGGTAAAACCAGGCGACCAAACGGCGGTCGACCAGATCCTTCGGCGGTTCCAGGCTGTCCGGCAGACTATCAGCAGCGTTCATCATGACTTTGACTCGTTAAGATTCCGATAGCCCACCAGCAGCGGCATTTCCGTTGGCCCGGGCGCGATAGACACCAAAGGAGAACAATAACGCCATCGTCCAACCGAACACCAAGTGGGTAATGAGTCCCACGTAAGCGGGCACCTGTTCGACGATCCAGTTGCCGCCGAATAAGAGCGGCTGCAACCAGTTCAAGATTCCGTAGAAAGCAAACAACCAGATGCCAATCGCCAGTACCGAGGCAATCACCAATCGTTTCACCAGCGCTCCTGGCTGCGGCGCAAGGGCGGCCAGAGCCAACTGAAACACGATCCCGAGCAACATGCCGGTACCGATGTAAAGGCAACAACCAATCGCCAGCGTTCCGCCGCTGTCCATGGTGAGCGCTTCTTCGCCCAGCGGAAAGGTGAGGTAGACCTGAATCAGCTGAAGCGGATGCTGATCGAAGATCGATGAGCCGATGATGTTCACCGCCAAGCTCGTCAGCGCGGCGAACATGCCGAGAAAGAAGCCGGCCGTGGCGTAGTAATCGGCATAGAATCCCGTCGGTTCCCAACGAGCCGCAGGCTTGTCGCCGTGGGAGAGCGCCGACTCCAGCTCGGCCATCCGGTCCCGGAGGTCGGCTAACTCCCGCTCAAGTGACGAAGGATTGTTCGTGTTCATAAGTGCAACCTGACTAGCAGAACGTCTCCGCAGACAGCGGGGACGGCGTTCACGTTATTCGTCCTCTGCTTCTTCCACTTCCTCGTCGTCTTCCTCCACGCTCGCCTCGTCTTCCTCATCCTCGTCGGTAGCGTGGGCGTGGCCCTCAGCAACCTGCTTAGGGATTTCGATATCGACTCCCTCTCCGAACGCCTGCACGAAATGAACGAGGTACCAGATCTTTTCTGGATCGTCCTCAAAGGCGTTTCCGAAGGCGGGCATGCGACTGGTGATTCCGGAGTGAATTCGCCGGTAAAGGTCGATCGGACGGGCACCCCCGTGGTACATGCCGGTCGTCAGATCGGCGGCTACGATCGGCTTACCCCAGGCGTCGAGATTCGCATCCGGATCTTCGATCCCACCGCGGCCGTCGGCACCGTGGCAAGTGAAGCAGCTTTGGTCTTTGTGGAAAAAGAGATCTCGCCCAGCGAGAATTGTCTCTTCTGTTTTGGGCGGATTGGGCACGGCTGGAGTGACAACTTCGTCCTTCGCCTCTTCCCAACGCTCGTCGATGGTGGTAACCCATTCATGGGCGATCTCGCGGAATTCCTCGAGCGATTCTTCGTCGTCGAAGTCTTCCTCATCGAAGTCAGACGCTTCCTTGGCCAATTCTCGTTCCAACTCACCTCGGCGGCTCAAGAGAATGACGTAGTCGATCAAGGCATTCATATCCTGATCGCTGAGCCAGCGAAACGCCGGCATCGATGTCCCTTTGGCGCCGACGCGAATAATCCGGCGCAGGTCCTCCCGGCGTGGTTTGTAGTTGTCGGGCGTCGACGTGAACTTGAAGACGCCGGGGCGATAATCTCGGGGCGGGGGATAGAGGTATTCAGCCGCCGGGCCTTCACCGTCGCCAGTCACACCATGGCAACCAGCACAGTATTTGTTGAAAACGTTGCGGCCATGTTTGAGCGTGAGCGGATCGACCAAGTCGACGTACGTTAGCTCCGGCTCTTGTTCTTCTTCGTCATCCTCGTCTTCGTCGTCGGCATCGCCGTCTTCTTCGTCCTCGGCGTCCGCTTCGTCATCTTCTTCGGCGTCGTATTCCTCTTCCTCTTCTTCGTCGGAAATGAGCCGTATGCGCGGATCGTTATAGCTGCCGTGGAAATTGAGCAGCAGACGAGCGATCTCCTGCTGCTGATTTGCCGGCAGGTCGAGCACCTCCTGACGAGAGCTCCAGGAGTTGTCCATCTTGCTGGAGCAGCCGCCGGTGAAAAGAAGAACGAAAAGAAGTGAGAACAGTCCGCGATAGCGACGCGGAGATGCATTAACCGTGTCCATGCCTCTCTAACCAATCGATAGGTTGAGTGGGAAATTGGCTTCGTAAGATTGGCCAGATGCCACGTGCTACGCGACAACCAAACTCACACTTCCCACGTTCTATTTCCGAGGAGAGAAAGGTGTCAAGAATCACTGGGGCAAGTTTTTTGCATCAGCCAGTGGCCGGCGCGCCATTCGCGCACGCCTACCGCGAGGGGTGCTGCGGAGAGACGGCTCTACGGCCGTGCAGTTGACAGCGCGGGCCGGTGTGGTCGCGGCACAGGGGTGAGGCAAAAATGACCACAAAGTGTAGCGATTGGCGCGTTACCGCGCGCTCACATGGAACCACGTATTGCCCTCCCAGGCACGAACCATAAGGCGCTGTTGGACTTGCGAAAGAGCCATACAGCGAGTGTGCGAAATCAGCACACGCACAGCACAGTGGTGCAGCACGTTTCGCGCAATCTATGCGAAGAGCGGTCGCCCACGCCACGTACTACCTTGAAGCGGTAAAAGGCGAGCCCCAGCTCACGCGATCTCAGGCAGCTCGTAGCCTTTTCGACGCGGACGGGAGACCCAGGTGTTCGCTTCCTGGTCGCCGATGAACTGCTCCTGAACCGGGTCCCACTTCAACTTGCGGTTTAGAAAACGGGTAATGTTCGCCATGTGGCAGACACTGACCGAACGGTGACCCGTCTCGACGTCGGAATTGGGTTTTTCGCGGGTTTTGATGCAGTCGAGCCAGTTTTGTAGGTGCCAGCGTGCCTGCCAGAGGGCCAGCTTGTCGCTCCACTTGCGTTCCTCCTCGGTGACGTCGACCTGCTTGCGAAGCTCCGCCGCGATTTCCTTCGGGTTGGTACCGAATTTGTTGCGGTTGATCTCGATTTTTCCCTTCTCGCCGATGATGATACCGCCGCCCCAGGGGCCTGTGTCGGGCTGCATGAACTTGAGCACCACACCATTGGCGTACCGCATGGCGACTTGGCCGTTGAACATGCCGTTCTTGTAGGACGTCTCTTCCAGCGGCCACATCTCGACGGGGCCGGTATCGTCCATGTCGAGCGCCCACTGCATTTGATCGACGCCGTGGGCACCCCAGTTGGTCATCTGACCGCCCATGGTGTCCTGCCAAGAACCACGCCAGTCTTTGTGATAAGGACGCCAGGCAGCCCGACCTAGCCAGGTATCCCAATCCAGACCCGCGGGCACCGGCTGAGAACCGAAGGCGGAGTAACCTTCGCGCGGCAGAGCGGCCGGTCCCGGGTAGTTCACACAGCGGATTTCGCGGATCTTGCCCAGTCCACCGTTGCGAACAAAATCGCAAGCAACGCGATTCATCTCCATTGAACGCTGCTGGGTGCCGACCTGGAACACGCGGTCGTATTTGCGGGCCGCACGAACCAGCACACGACCTTCGTGAATGTCGAGCGTAAGCGGCTTCTCGGCGTAAACATCTTTGCCCGCTTCACAGGCGTGAATGCAAGGCAACACGCGTTGGAACGCCTGGGTGGCCACGATCACCGCGTCGATGTCATCACGATCGAGCATCTTGCGATAGTCTTCGTAGATCGGCCAATCGGCCTTCTTCGAGTCGCGGTACTTCTCCGCCCGCGGCACATCGCATTCGCTCAAGGCAACAATACGGGCACCTTCCGGCAGTTGGTCCATCAACAGCGTGGAACGGAAGCCGACGCCAATCACGCCCACGTTGACCCGCTCGTTTGCGCCGGTCTTGCCATTTCCGCCAAGGACGCTGCGGGGAATGAACATCGGAGCGGCAACTCCGGCCGCAACCCCCAACAAAGCCGTGCGTCGATTGATCCCTGGGTTTTGCGAACCGTCCTTCGTCATATGTCGATCTCCGCGTTGATGTCGTTGGGGACAGATATTTTCTCGGGCAATAGCACCGCCGTGACATGCCGGCCTCGGCGGGCCGAGTGGCCATTATACATGGCAACCGCTCGCATGCACGGTGACGAATTGCTCGATTCTGGCAGCAAAATTTCTGAGATCTTTTTTTCTCGGCGCTCTTAAATGCCACCGGTGATTGGCTTATTCTGACGACGTTTCGTCCTCACTCCTTAATTCTGAGGCGGCAATATCGAGCCGAACGACCTCAGCAACCGCGAGCACCAAGTGCCATGACCAACAACCCGCCGCTACTCCAAGGACTTGTCGCCGCCACGTTCACGCCGATGAACGCCGATGGTTCGATTAACCTCGATGTGATTCCACAGGTTGTCGAACATCTCGTGCAGCACGATATCGCCGGCTTGTACGTGCTGGGCAGTACGGGCGAAGGGCCTTCGCTAACCTTTGAGGAACGTTGCCAAGTGGCACTTGCATACGTGCAGGCCACCGCGGGCCGGATTCCGGTCGTGGTGCAGATCGGGGGCGAGAGTCTTCGCCAAGCCCAGCAGCTGGCCGAACACGCTCAAGAGATAGGCGTCAGCGCGATTTCAGCCGTGAGTCCTGTGTACTTCAAGCCGGACTCGGTCGAGACGCTCGTGAACAGCATGGCGGAGGTCGCCTCGGCGGCGCCGGAGCTACCGTTCTACTACTACCACATTCCGGCCGCGACCGGGTTGCCTGAAAACATGATCGAGTTTCTCACGCTCGGTGGCGAGCAAATCGAGAATCTCCGCGGCATCAAGTTCACCTCGCCCAGCGTCCACGAGTACCAGGCCTGCCTTGAATTTTCCGAAGGGCGTTATGAAATTCTCTGGGGGCTCGACGAGATGCTCCTGAGTGGGCTATCGGCCGGGGCTATCGCCGCCGTGGGTAGTACCTACAACTTTGCGGCTCCCATCTATCGGCGAATTCGTGCGGCGTTCGCCACAGGAGATCTTGCCGAAGCCCGCAGACAACAAGCACGCAGCCAGCTACTGGTTCGCACCTTTGTGCCGTACGGACATCGCGCGGCACAAAAGGCGATCATGGCCATTGCCGGTTGCGACTGCGGCCCGACGCGACTGCCGGTTGCCCCGCTCGATGCCTCGGCCACGGCCGCATTGCGAAAAGATCTTGAAGCAATTGGCTTCTTCGACTGGCTGGCGGAATAGGCGGTTACTCTTCGCAATACGAATACGCAACAAGACAACGAGCACGGGCACCCAATCTTGACGATCACCAGCATGACTCGCCGCACGACGCTCCTGTCACTCGTCGTCTTCGCGCTGGCGGCGGCGAACACCCAAGGCATCGTTCACGCCGGCAGTCCCGATTCGCCCTGCCGAGTTATTCCAGAAGGGGCGCGACTCGACTGGCTGCCACTTTCCAAACTGCCGAACGAACTCGGCGTGGCCGGCCCATTGGTCGGTGTCCACAACGATGCCCTGATCGTGGCTGGCGGGGCCAACTTCCCTCAGCCGGTCTGGGACAACGACAAAGCTTGGCACGACCGCATTCATGTGCTCGTCAAAACCAGCAGCGGCAATAAGTGGATCAACGGCGGAACACTCCCCCGCCCCATCGCCTACACCGCCTGTGTCTCTACGCCAGCGGGCGTCGTATGCATGGGCGGCAACGATTCCAAAGAGACCTTCGCCGACGTTTTTCTGTTGCAATGGGATGCCGACCGCCAACAGGTAACCCACAAGGACTTCCCAAAGCTTCCGCGGCCCTGCGTCTATGGGCAAGCAGCACTCATCGGCGACGTCATCTATTTGGCAGGAGGACAGTCCGACGCGAAGCTCGCTTCGGCGATGACCAACTTTTGGGCACTCGACCTGTCTAAGCAAGACGATCCGGCCGCGTTCGCGTGGAAAGAATTGCCGCCATGGCCAGGCGAGTCACGTGCTTTCAATCTGACCGTGGCCCAGCACAACGGCTACAACGACTGCCTCTACGTGATTAGCGGCCGCCGCGAACACGCCGGTAGCCTGGAGTTCCTCAAAGACGTTTATGAATTCACCCCCAAGACGAACACTTGGCGACGACGGGCCGACGCTCCTCGCTGCGTGATGGCGGGCACCGGCATCGGCATTGGTCAAAGTCACGTCTTCGTACTGAGCGGGGCCGATGGTTCACTGTTTCACAAGGCAGACGAACTCAAGGACGATCATCCCGGCTTCCCCAAGGAAGCGTTGATCTACCACACGATCACCGACACCTGGTCCTCTGGCGGGCCCATTCCCGCGAATCAGGTCACGACCACGGCGGTGACGTGGAACAAGCAGATCGTTCTCCCCAGTGGCGAGGTGCGACCGCGTGTGCGGACGCCGATCGTTTGGAACATGACGCCGATCGGAAGAGACCGCCCCTTTGGCTTGCTAAATTACTGTGTGCTGTTTGGCTACCTATTAGCGATCGTCGGCATCGGTCTCTACTTCACGCGTCGCAACAAGAACACCGACGACTACTTCCGCGGTGGCAAGAAGATCCCCTGGTGGGCGGCCGGCTGCAGCATCTTCGCCACCATGCTGAGCAGCGTGACCTTCACCGGCATTCCCTCCAAGGCTTTCGCCCAAGACTGGGTTTACGCGCTTGGCAACCTGATGATTCCACTGGTGGCCGTGGTCGCGGTCTTCTTTGCGTTGCCGTTTTATCGAAGACTCGATGTCACCAGCGCGTACGAATACCTGGAACGTCGTTTCAGCCGTGGCGTGCGACGATTCGGCAGCTCCAGCTTCACTCTGTTCCACATCTTTCGCATGGCGGTGGTGATGTCGCTGACCGCCTTGGCGCTAGCGGTCGCCACACCACTCTCGCCCACCCAGTCCGTGTTACTGATGGGCGTGCTGTGCATCATCTACTGCACGACCGGCGGCATCGAGGCGGTTATCTGGACCGACACGATTCAAACATTCGTGTTGCTCGGCGGTGCCCTGTTGGCGATCGTTTTGTTGCTGGCCGGCGCCGACGGTGGATTCGGCGGGGCATCGGAAGCCGCCACCGCGGCCGACAAAATTCGACTGGCCAACTTTCACTGGGACGTCACCAGTACGCAGCTTGCCCTGTGGATTGTCATCGTGGGGGCCATCGGACAGAACCTCTCCTCCTACACGGCCGACCAGGCGGTCGTGCAGCGATACATGACAACCGGCAGTCAGAAGCTGGCCGCCCGTTCGATCTGGACGAACGCGGCAATGACGATTCCCGCCACGCTCCTATTCTTTGGAATCGGTACGGCCCTGTTCGCGTTCTATCGCTCGCACCCCGACAAGCTCGACCCGACGATCACGACCGACCAGATCTTCCCGCTGTTCATCGCCCAAGAAATGCCACTGGGCATCGCAGGGCTTATCGTGGCGGGCATCTTCTCCGCCGCGCAATCGACGGTCTCGACCAGCATGAATTCGATCGCCACTACCGTGGTCACCGATTTCCTGCGGCCCTCGGAAGTATGCAAAAGTGAACGTGGTTATCTGGTCGCGGCCCGCGTCATCACGTTCGTGATCGGCGTCGTCGGCACGCTGCTCGCGCTGCTGTTCGTCAGCCCTGAGATCAAGTCGCTGTTCGATGCCTTCATTAAAGTGATCGGACTATTCATGGGCGTGCTCGGGGGCCTGTTTCTGCTCGGCATCTTCACTCGCCGGGCCAACGCTTTCGGAGCACTCACCGGGGCGTTTGTCGGCGCCGGTACGATGTTCCTCCTGTGGCGATTCACGGCCGTCAATGGCTACATCTACACCAGCTGTGGAATCACTACTTGTATCGTGATCGGATATCTGGCGAGTCTCGTAAGCGGGCAAGAGGAACGAGACCTCACAGGGCTGACAATCTTTACCAGCGCCGAGTGATTGCGAATCGGTCACCAAACGCGGACTCCCGCGGCGGTGCGGTTTCCCTGTAATCCGCAACATTTTTTCGTGCCTGAAAATTGACCCCACTATTGCTGACCTTTATGCTGCACGTACCTAGCGTGTACTCCGGCTTTAGCAAACGCAAAGCAATGTGAGTTCGTCGCGTGAGCTAAGCGAACATCTCCACGCCTTGGTGGCAACACATACCAGGAGGATATCGCAATGCATAAGTCTTTCATTTCCCTAGCCGCGCTTACTTGTGCAATTATCGTCACGGCGGAAACCTGGGCACAAGGTAAGATCCCCCAGGAGATCACAACGCCGGACCAGGTGGAATCCAAGGTCGGCAAGCTTGTCTTTGACGACGGATATCCGACACAGAATACAGCGAACAAAATTCGCGATGAGCTCGATTACCTCCATGGTGTCGAAGCATTTACAAACTCGATTCAGGGCGTTTCACTGGTTGCCCTCAGAAAGGGCTTCGCGGATGTCGGCATCAAGGACGGCGAGTTCATCTACACGTCGCGAATGCTCGATTCTAACGCTCTATTTCTCACTGCTAATGCGGACACCGTCTATTTCTGGGGCAATCTCGATCTAAGCAATGGGCCACTGGTGGTGGAGACGCCACCGATGGTGCTCGGCATTTTCGATGATTTCTGGTTCAGATGGGTTGGAGACTTTGGACTTGCCGGTCCAGACAAAGGCAAAGGAGGCACGTTCTTGCTCGTCGGCCCAGGCTACGAGGGGCCGCTACCAGAAGGTGGCTACTTCGTTCGACGATCGCGCACGAACCACGTCACGATGTTGTTCCGCGCATTCTTAGAAAACAACGACCCGGCACCGGCCGTCGCGCGAACGAAGGAAACACTTAAGATCTACCCGTATGAAGCCGGCGGATTCGGGAACAGCGTGGGAAGCTACTTAGCGGGAGATGCCCCCTTGGCCACGACGTCTCCTAAGCGTGTCACGCCACGTTTGGTTGAGGGTTCCGGCCTCGTGATCAATACGGTTCCGCCTAACGACTTCGGTCACTTTGAGATGCTGAATGAGCTCGTTCAAATGGAACCCGCTGAAGCGATCGATCCCGAATTGGCCGGTCAGTTCGCGGCCATCGGCATCATCAAGGGCAAGAAGTTTGCCCCCGATGCACGCATGAAGAAGACCCTCGAGAAAGCGGTCGTCGTTGGTAACGCAGCTTCGCGTGTGCTCGGCATGGGGGCTCACCCGAGCGATCGCTGGCGATACTACGGTGAATCTTCTGCC
>CAYLRE010000129.1:0-12716 GCA_964385715.1 uncultured Planctomycetaceae bacterium | reverse complement strand
CGTGTGCATCGAATCGAGCCCGTAGCAACCTAGCTGTGGTCGCAAGTCGTCGACGGCGATGAACAGCACGTTGGGGCGGTCGTTCTCCGCGCAAGCGTTCGATGGAGCCAGGGACACCCACAGAAGAAGTAGGCTCAAACTACGGAGGACGATGGAAAGACGGTGTCGCCGGATCATAGGGGGCTCCTTGGTTTCTCGTCATTCTATCGCTCGCAAAGCCGAGTATCGAGTGCGGCGGCGAGGCGATAGAATCGGCCGTAGCGATGTGCGTTTTCTTAAGTAGGTACCCCTTTGCTGATGAGCTGTACGCTTGAACGAATGACGGAGACGTTGGCGGTCTGCCGCTTGGCAGCCGATGCCGATGCACCCACTTGGGCTTCTGGAGAATTCGTTTGTGTAACACGAACGCCTGACGAGTTGTCGATTGTTTGCCCCGAAGGGAACATCCCAGAGGACACGCCGGCGGAGCGGGGCTGGTCGGCTCTCCGCGTGGCGGGGCAGCTCGACTTTTCTTTGGTCGGTGTGTTGGCCGGACTCACCGCGACTCTTGCAGAGGCCAGAATCAGCGTGTTTGTCATTTCCACTTACGACACGGACTATCTGCTTGTGAAAGAGGCCGACTTTTCTGCCGCAGAACAGGCCTTGGTGCGTGCCGGGCATACCGTCAAGCATGCCAGCTAATCTTCGCCCAGCTCTTCAACTCGACTGCTGAGAGTGCCCTTGGCCAATCGGGAGACAATGCGGTCGCCGACGCTTAGGTCCGCCGCATTGCGAAGCGGCTCGCCCGTTTCCGCACGCTGTGTCAAGCTGTAGCCGCGGCCAAGCACCGCCAGCGGGCTGAGCGATTCCAATTGGGCACTGAGCATGCTCATTCGCTGACGGGAGCTGGAAAGGAGCTGTCGAGTCGCTCGCTCTTGGCGCCCACCGAGTTCATCAAGATGACGGGCCAGATTGTGCAGCCGTTCGTAGGGGGCTCGCAATACTCGCCGCTCGGCCAGGCTGTCGAGACGTAATCGGGCTTGCACGGCGCGACTACGCAGAGCACCGGCGAGCCGGGTACGAAGTGTGCCTAAGGCCGCCTCAACATCGACCGCGGATGGCACGACTAGTTCGGCTGCCTCACTGGGAGTTAGAGCTCGTACATCAGCCGCCAAATCGGCCAAAGTGACGTCGATTTCGTGACCAACGCCGGAGACAACCGGAATCGGCGAGGCGTGAATCGCGCGGACCACGACCTCTTCGTTGAACGCCCACAAGTCTTCCAGGCTGCCACCACCCCGGGTCACGACCAGCGTGTCGATTCGCGTCGAAAGATTTCCGGCGGTCTCGACGGCGGCTGCGATTTCCTCGGCGGCTCCGTCACCTTGAACACGAACCGGCAAAATGATCACCCGCACGCCGCTCCAGCGTCGCCTGAGCACTTGGAGGAAGTCTCGCACGGCCGCACTGGTGGGGCTCGTCACCACGGCGATCGTCCGCGGGAAGATCGGCAATCGTCGTTTTGTGTCGGGATCGAACAACCCTTCCGCGGCCAGTTTGGCTTGTAGCTGACGAAGCTTTTGCTCGAGCGAGCCGAGTCCCAGCGGTTGGATATTGCGAATAACCAGTTGGTAGCTGCCGCGCGGGGCGTAGACGTCGATGTTGCCTTGGCAGACGACTTCCATGCCATCCTTGAGATCGAAGTTGAGTTTCGAAGCAGCCCCTCGCCAGATGACGGCCCGCATCTGAGCGTTCTCGTCCTTGAGCGTGAGATAGCAGTGGCCGGATTGAGGGCGAGAGAAGTTCGAGATTTCACCACTCACCCAAACCGAGGGGAATTCACCCTCGAGCAGATCCTTGATCTGGCCAGTCAGTTCCGAGACGCTTAGCGGCGCCGATTCGTCGTCGACGTCGTGCGAGTCGCTCATGGGGTCGTGCGAGTCGCTCATGGGTAGGTCGGAAAAGCTCATGTGTGTGTTGGTCCGTACCCGCGGAGCCTTACCCGGCCACTTCCTCGTATGCTGCCACGAGGGCCTCGGCGAATTCAGGATCGTTCACGTGGAGCGGCAAGCGTCGGATCTGTCGCGTTTCGGTCACATCGAGAGTCTTCTCAAATTCTTCGAACAAGGCCGCATCGGCTTCCGCGTCGTAGAAGACTTGGCCTTCGGCGTCGATCATAGAAACGCCCTTTTCTGGAATCAGCACCAACACCGGGGCGGTCGAGCGGTTCAATTTGCTCGTGATCCAACGGGCAATCTCACGACATTCATCCGGGGTCGTCCGCATGAGCGTGACCTGCTCGTTGTGAACGTGGAGGAACCGGTCGTTGAATTGCTCAGGCACCGATTCGCGTGGGCCGAAGTTGACCATGTCGAGGGCGCCGAGGCTAACCACGTAGGGAACCTGTTTTTCAATGATGGCGTCAATTCGCATGGGGCCGGCCGTCAGTACGCCGCCGACCACTTCATCGCAAACCTCGGTGGTGGTGATGTCGAGCACGCCACCGATCATGTCGCTCTCGACAAGCTTTTCCATCGCCTGACCACCAGTCCCAGTGGCGTGGAAGATCAGGCACTCGTAGCCTTTCTCGTCCAGAATCTTGCTAACGGCCGTGACGCAGGGAGTGGTGACGCCGAACATGGTCATCCCGAGCGCCGGACGATCACCAGCGTCTTCGACTGTGCCTGTCGCCATGCCAGCGATGGCATTCGCCGCATTGGCGAGGACCGTCCTGGAAACGCGGTTCAAGCCCGCCACATCGACCACAGAATACATCATGGTGATGTCGCAGCTTTCGACGTACGGCTTGGTGTTGCCGCTGGCAACGGTCGAGACCAGCACCTTGGGCAAGCCAATCGGCATGGCTCGCATGGCATACGACGCGACGGCCGTTCCTCCGCTACCGCCGATGCTAACGAGTCCGCCAACCTTGCCGGCGACCACTTCCGATTGCAAGAACGCCGCCAGGGCGCGACTAATCGCGGTAACCGCTTCACCACGGTCGGTATAACCGAGTGCCGCGTCGGCGCCGTCGGGATGAAACTTGGCGATTTCCTCACGCGAGACGTCTGGCGTCACCGTCGGCGGCCCCTGCGTGCCAACGTCGCAGAGGATGACCTCGACGCCGCGAGCTCGAGCACATTCGGCCACGTAGGCGATCTCTTCGCCCTTGGTATCCATTGTCGCAATCGCGTAAACGGCTTTTCCGGCCATTTGCAGCTCCCTCGGTGATGTGCCCAACAGTTAACGGAATCCCGACAACAAAGCGATGAAAGCTGACTACTTCTTCAGCTTGATTCCCTTGAACTGTTTGACCTGATCGCGAATGGCAATTTCGGTCGGCAGACGCTCCATGCTGCTGGCACCATAGAAACCGTCGATGCCGTCAACACGTTCGATCACGTACTGCGCGTCGTTGGGCATTGCGATCGGTCCGCCGTGGCAGAGCACGATCACATCGTCACGCACACTCTTGCTGGCGTCGACGATTGCCTTGACCCGTTCGACCGAATCGTCCAGCGAGTTGGCCGTGTCGACACCGATCGTGCCGCCGATGGTGCAGCCCATGTGGGCCACGATAATGTCGGCACCCGCTTCGGTCATCATCTTCGCTTCGTCGGTGTTGAACACATACGGCGTGGTGAGCATGTCCATCTCGCGAGCCAGGGCGGTGATGTCGACTTCGAGCTGGTAGCTCATACCGGTTTCTTCACAGTTCTGGCGGAAGTCGCCAGTCAAAAGACCCACCGTCGGGAAGTTTTGAATGCCGGCGAAACCGAGTTCCTTGAGTTCGGACAGGAACAGCTTCGGCATCATGAAGGGATCGGTTCCGCAGACACCTGCGAGCACCGGCGTCTCTTTCACGACCGGGATCACCTCGTAGGCCATCTCCTTAACGATCTGGTTGGCATTGCCGTACGGCATCAGTCCGGAGAGCGAACCACGACCAGCCATGCGATAACGACCGGAGTTGTAGATGACAATCAAGTCGATGCCACCGACTTCCTCGAACTTGGCCGAAATACCGGTTCCGGCACCGCCGCCGATGATCGGCTCGCCACGGGCGATCTGTTCACGAAAACGTTTCAGGATTCCCGCACGCGAATTGTCGTTGCTCATGATGATTGGCTCTCTGTTTCTAGATGGATGGACAGTTATTGATGGATGGGGCGTGGCCGTTATCTGTGGCGAACTTTCTCTCCGCCGCGACGGCATGGCCTTCTTGGTAGGTCCCTGGAAGCGGGTCATTATGACAGGAACGGACCGGCGTTCAACACGGTGGAACATCGGCCAATTGAACGATTCGCCCTGCGGAATGTCGGGCATTGGGGCGATCGCGGTTCTGGCCGATTACGGCACCCAATGCGGCAATTGTCCAGGCGGTTTGCCGGCGTGCTGCCATGGAGCGGTGGGAAACGCTTACCGAGTCCCAGAGGCCCCCCGGGAGCCCGTCCGTGAGGTCCGCGGATGGCGAGTATTCCGCCGCGAGAACGGTCCCTGGTCGGTCGCGGCGGGCCTCCGCAGAAAGAAGGTTATGCCGGCTGCAAACGGTGTGGCGTTGGCGAAACGTTGTGAAATCGACTGCCTGTGTCGCGATTTGTGCACATTCGACAGGCAGCACCCGCACACCCATAAATGACTTCGCAAATCGAAAAAGGAAAACTTTGTCGATCTGGTTGTATCGGCTGTTTGGGCGGACTACAGTGTTGATAGTAGGGGCAGGCTGCCGTATGCCTGTCCTGACATATTCGCCCGCCATCGGAGTGAGCGATTGGCCGAGAGTGCAGTCGGCCGAACAGCACAAGGTAGTCGAGGATCACATCATGAATCGCACACTAGTATCTTGCATTGCCGTTTTCTTTCTCTTGGTTGGCGTCGCCATGATGGGTGGTAGCCAGCAGGCCGTGGCCGGCCATGGTTGCCACGGTTGTTCTTGCAGTTGCAGCTGCTACTGCAGTGGTTCGTGCAGTTGCTTCTGCTCTTGCTACTCGGGTTGCTACTGCTATGGTTCGCACTGGCGAGCCCGTCGCGCCTGGCGTTGGAACCGTTGCCACGGTTGCTATGGTTGTCACGTCAGCTGCCATGGTTGCTATGGTTGCTCGGCCTACTACGGATGCAGCTGCTCCTGCTCGTGTAGCTGTTCCTGCAGCGGCACGGTCATCGAGAGCGAACCCGTTCAAGAAGATCCCGCCCCCGTGGTGGAAGAGACCGCTCAGGCAAGCACTGGCGCGATCAACGTCAGCGTTCCTGCCGAAGCAAAGATTTACATCAACGATCGTGAAACGACCACCGAAGGCGCCGATCGTCGGTACGTCTCCCGTGGTTTGAAGAACGGTGTTCGCTACGCCTACGAAGTGCGTGCCGAGCTCGATGGCCAGGTTCAAACCCGCGTCGTCAGCCTGCAGGCCGGTCGTAGCGCTCGCATCGCGTTCGATTTCGATTCGACGGAACCGCGAACCGCCTCGGCGGCTGCCGCCGTCAAGACGAGACTCACCGTGAATGTGCCGGAAGACGCCAAGGTCAACTTGGCTGGAACCCCGACCCAGTCGCAAGGTGAGACCCGCAGCTTCACCACGTCGAAGCTCAGCGAAGGTCAATCGTGGAAAAACTACACGATCACGGCGAGCATCGTTCGCGATGGCAAGACCGTCACCAAGCAGAAGACGATCGAACTCGCCGCTGGTGAGGATCGTGAAATCAGCTTCGAATTCGACGACGCTCGTGTCGCCCAGGCGATCAATCGCTAGTCGATTCGATTCCAACTAGTAATTCAAGGCGGCGCAGCCCGGATGCGGGTTGCGTCGCCTTTTTTTGTGGCGGTTGACGCTCGTTTCGATGTCTCCCGTCCTGCCAATGGGGGTCGCGGAACCACCACCTCTCCCCATGCGACCGCTCGCTTCGATTCGATACAATGAATCCGGAGCCGGCGTCCATTTCAGCCCGCTTGCGTTCCACTGAATCCTTCTCCCTATTGTGACCATGCCTGAAGCCCCTTCAACGGAGCGTCAATCGACGGCCGCGGACCGCCTCTCGCTCCGTCGTGCGCTCTCGAATGCGACGCCAGAGTTGCAGCAGCTGGCTGGCTACGAGCCGCTCACCTTGTGGGAGCACGACACGGCGGCACTGCCGGAGACGTTGCGGATGCTGCGCCAGCATACGCGACACTTCGCACAGCAGCAGATTGCGCCACGAGCGCTAGCTGCCGACCTATTCCCCCACGATCGCGATGTTGAGAACGAAGTTCTCGCTGCCGCGTTCGCCGCGGGATTGTTTGGCAATCAAGTACCCGTGGCTGCTGACGGAGCCGCCACCTGTGGGAAAGAATCACTGTCGCTTGATGATTTTCCGCTAGCCTGGAGCGCCTCGATTCGTTCCGAAGAACTTGCCGCGGCCTGTGGTGGATGGGCGTTGTTGTTGGCAGCCCATGCGCTGGGGGCGACCCCGCTAGTTCTGTCCGGCGATCGAGCCGCCATGAAGCGAGTATTTGAAAAGGCCAAAGCCAAAGGCGCCAGCGGGCAGCCATATCTGTTCGCCTACGCCATCACAGAACCGGCCGCCGGCTCGGACGTCGAAGACAGCGCCGGAGCAAGCGACGCTCGGCCGACAACGGTCGCTCGCCGAACGGAGGGTGGCTGGCTGCTAAACGGTCGCAAAGTATTTACCTCCGGTGGGGACATCGCCGACGCGGTGATGGTGTTCGCCGCTCTTGAAGAAGACGGGGCCCCCGCGAGTTTTAATACCTGGACTTGCTTCATGGTCGAACGGGACTCTTCCGGATTCGCTCGCATCCGCAATGAGGAGAAAATGGGACAACGGGCCTCGGCGGCGACCGAATTGGAGCTTAGCGACGCTTTCGTGCCGGACGAGAACGTCATCGGTGGTTTGCGGCAGGGCTGGGCGCTGAATTTGGCCACGCTCAACGTCTCGCGCATTCCGGTGGCGGCCATCGCACTCGGGATCGCTCGCGGAGCCATGGAGGCGGCCATCGAATTCGCGTGTCGGCACCGCATCGCGGGTGACCCGCTTATCGAGCGGCAAGAGATTCAGCTGCAAATCGCGGGCATGATCGCACAAACCGGCAGCATGCGAGCGACCATCTGGGAGCACGCTCGCCGCCCCGTACCCACGCAGACGGCCGCGTCGCTTACCAAGGTTAGCTGTAGTGACGCCGCCTTACGGATTTGCGAATCGGCGATGCTGCTATTGAGCAATCATGGAGTGTTGCATCAATACGGTGTCGAAAAGGCGCTCCGTGACGTCCGGCTCACGCAGATCTACGAGGGGACCAACGAGATCAATCGCCTGGCGATCATCGAGGATCTTCGGAGCACGTTCACGAACAGCAGCGAAGGCGAGGTGGCGGAGGCGTTGTCGCGATGACGGTGCCGCCTAGCAGCGAGTCTTTCTTCGACGTGCCGCGTCAAAACGCGTCGACGTCCGTCGGTGATGTTGAATTGCCAATTCTCTACTTCGACGGTTTCTCCGGCACAGCTCTGTTCGATGTTGATCCGGCCGTAGCTCGGGAAGTGTTGGCCACATTCTTAATGGAGACTCCGGCCGAAGCAGATTTGACCTTCCTGCCGGTCCAGCGCGAAGGCACTGCCACTGCCGCAATTACCTTCTACGACTATCGCGACACGAGCATCGGACCTTATCGCGAGGTCGCGCTCGCGCTGCTGGTCGTGCCCCGGCGGATCGCGACAGGCGATGAGTTAGGAAGGGGCGACGCTATGACAGGAAGCGACGCGAAGCCCGGTTTCTGCATTCTCGATCTGCCCGTCACAACGCCGCTGGCAGAAGCGGCCGGGCGCGAACTTTGGGGTTACCCCAAGTTTCTGGCCGGCGTTGACGTCGATGTGGCGGACGGTTGTGACTTTCGAGGTCAGCTTCGTGACGAGCGAGGCGATGTGATTCTCGAACTCGCAGGCAGGGCAGGGGAAAGCACTGGCGAAACGAAAGAAGGCCGCGACGTGGTGACCTATTCCAGCCAGGCTCAAGGACAAGAATCTGACATGCAACTCCTTAGTACAACAATCACCACGGCTTGCGACTACACAGCGCTCCTGCCGGGCACCCTCGCGCTTCAAGTCGGCGAAAGCAAACATCCGATGGCGACGAGGTTACGAGAGCTGGGCCTTGGCGGAAGAACGCCGCTTCGCTGGCAAACGACCAGTACGTTTCGCGCTCGCCTGCCTCTGGGACAAGTGGTCGATTGAGTGGCTCACTGAGTAAACGGATTGCCAGGGCGGCTCTTGCGTCGTTCAACAGACCATAGAAACGCTTTGACACCTACCAAAAAGTGTGCGTTGCGGCTCCATTTTTCGCATTTGACACCGCGTATAACCTGACAATCGGCATCGATTGGCCACATCGCAAGAATTGACATTTGGGGCGTTTTTCGGGTAACATAAGTCGAGTGACAACGGGTGTTTGCATCGCCTGCGGCTCGTCTGTCCGCCCACCTGCGGAAAGAATTCCGCACCCGGCGCCAATCTCCAATCGATCGGCTCGACGGTAATCACGCACGACTGACTTGCCATCGACCGTTTAATACGCGGAGTCTGGTAGCCCTGCCTCAACACGATCCGTTCCTAGATACGGAAACATCGGAACCGCGGAGAATTACGCTATGACGCGGCGCGTTCGAATATGGATAACTGGAATCAGCGGTCTCTTCGCCTTGATTGCTCTGGGCCAGGGCGGTCAAGCCGGAGAATCGCTTGATACCAGTGGTCTTCCTCCAGCGGCGACCGACAAGGTCGACTTCGTCAAGCATATTCAGCCGCTGCTGCGTGCCCGCTGCTACTCCTGCCACGGTGAGGAGGACAGCGAAGGCGGACTCAGGCTCGATCTGAAGGCCGCGGCATTTGAAGGTGGCGACAGTGGAGTGGCGTTCGAGGCCGGCAACAGTGCTGACAGCCGATTGATTCATTTCGTTGCTCGCCTGGACGAAGACGAAGCGATGCCGCCTGAAGGCGAGGGTTCCCCGCTTTCGACTGAACAAGTCGCAATGTTGCGTGCCTGGATTGATCAGGGAGCCGAGTGGCCAGACGGTGCCGACGGCGATGCCAAGTTGCGTGGTGCGGATCACTGGGCGTTTCAGCCGATCGTCGCCCCTGAGGTTCCTCAGCTGAACAACGACTGGGTGCGGAATCCGGTCGATGCCTTTGTGCTGCGTAAGCTTCAGGCCGAGAAGGCCGCCCCGTCGGCCGAAGCCCCACGTCGGGTGCAGATTCGCCGGCTCTATCTCGATCTTGTAGGGCTTCCTCCATCGCCTGAGGAGTGGGCCCGCTGGATGAACGATGACCGCGACGATTGGTACGAACAGCTGGTTGATCACTTGCTGGCCTCGCCCCACTTTGGGGAACGTTGGAGCCGACCTTGGTTGGACGTGGCTCGCTACGCCGATAGCGACGGTTTTGAGAAGGATCTTCCCCGCCCGCACGCCTGGCGATGGCGTAACTGGGTGATCGACGCGATCAACGCCGACATGCCGTTCGATCAGTTTACGATTCAACAGTTGGCTGGCGATTTGCTTGCGGATCGCACGACGGAACAGCATGTGGCGACCGGTTTCCACCGCAATACGCTCGTGAATCGCGAGGGGGGCGTCGACGCGGAAGAGGATCGCGTTAAGCGAACGGTCGACCGCACCAATACGCTAGGTAGTGCCTGGCTCGGCATGACCGTCGAGTGTGCCCAATGCCACACGCACAAATACGATCCGATCACGCAGCGTGAGTTCTACGGGTTGTACGCCTTTTTCAATAGTTTGGAAGAGCCGAACATCGCGGCCCCTTACCCTGACGAAGTTGCAAAGTACAACGTTGCCAAGGCGGCATTCGACAAGAGCCATCAGAAATATCTCGACGCGATCGACGAGTACCGCGCCACGAAACTGGTCGCGGCTCAAGACGCGTGGGAGAAAGAGCAAGCCAAGCGACCGGCCGAGTGGAACGTCATTGAGCCGACGCTGGCCAAGGCGGAATCGAATGCCACGATCACCGCCCAGTCGGACGGATCGATGCTGGTTAGCGGCAACTTGCCCTCTCGCGATATCTATCACGTTGAGGCAAAGATCGAACAGCCGCGAATCACGGCGGTGCGTCTAGAGGTCTTGCCGCACGAAAGCCTGCCTAAGAACGGCCCCGGCCGCGGCAACAACGGTAATATCCTGCTCAACGAATTCAAACTGTCGGTTCGCCCGGCCAATTCGACGGACAAGGCGGTCGAGGGTGACAAATCGGGAAGCATCAAGATCGCTTCTGCCCGAGCCGATTTCTTCCAGGCTCCTTACGGGCCGGACGGAGCACTCGTCGAGAATCGCGACGGTTGGTCGCTGCTGCCGCAGGTCGGACAGCGGCACGTCGCTGTGTTTGAGCTGGCCGAGCCGCTCGAAGAGGCCGATTCGTACGTGCTTGCGATCGAGATGAAGCAGCAATACGGCGGAGCCCGCACCATTGGCCGTTTTCGCCTATCGCTAACTGACCGCGATGAAGAGGTCGAGTTCGACGCAATCTCCAGCCGCATTACCGACATCATTCACACACCGGTCGATGAACGTACGGCCGAACAGGCCAGCGAGTTGCTCGAATACCACGCCTTGCTCGACGAAGGTCTTGTCGCTCTGCATCGCGAAGAAGTGGCTCACGACGCGACCGCGCCGCCCGATCCCGCCACGCTGACACTGGCCCAGGTTGTGCGGCAACAAAAGATGCCTCGAAAGACGCACGTGCAGATTCGCGGTGACTTCCTCAGGCCCGGTGCCGAGGTGCAAGCTGGCACGCCTGAGATCTTGCCGGAGATTAAGGTTCGTGGCGAACAGCCCGACCGCCTTGACCTGGCCAACTGGCTGCTGGCACCCGAGCATCCGCTAACGGCCCGCGTTGCGGTGAATCGCATCTGGCAGCAGTACTTTGGCCAAGGTATCGTTCCCACTGGACACGATTTTGGTACCCAGGGCGATCCGCCCTCGCACCCCGAGTTGCTCGATTACCTGGCGAATCGTTTCCGCGAAACCGGCTGGCAGGTCAAAGCCCTGCATCGCCTGATCGTAACGTCGGCCACTTATCGTCAATCGTCACACGCCCGAGCCGACCTGGCAGAACGCGATCCCTATAACACTTGGCTGGGGCGTCAGAATCGCCTGCGAGTGGAGGCCGAAATCGTTCGTGACCTGGCGCTAACGGTGAGTGGTTTGCTGCATACTGAAATTGGTGGTCGCAGTGTTCGTCCGCCGCAGCCGAAGGGAATCGACGCCCTCGGTTACGCCAACAGCGTGAAGTGGGAAACCAGCGAAGGTAAGGATCGCTACCGCCGCGGGCTCTACACCTTCTTCCAGCGAACGGTCCCGTATCCGATGTTGATGACCTTCGACGCGCCGGACTCCAATGTCAGTTGTACGGCCCGCGATCGATCGAACACACCGATTCAGGCTCTGGCCCTGTGGAACGATCCGGTCTTCGTGGAGTGTGCCCAGGCCTTGGCTCGCCGGCTAACGCAGGAGGTAGCGAAGTCTTCGGCTGATGAATCAGAAACGCCAGGCTTGGTACGGCACGCGTTTGCGATTTGCCTGTCGCGCGAGCCGCGCGAAGACGAATTGGCCGATTTCGTAACTCTACATGACATCGTGTTGGGGCATTACGAGAAGGACTCCGAGGCAGCTGCCGCGGTCGCCGGTTCGCTCGACAAACCAGAGAACGTTTCCGATGCCGAGTTGGCCGCCGCCGTGACGGTCGCTCGCACCTTGATGAATCTCGACGAATTCATCACCAAGGAGTAACCACGCTATGGCGCTGCCTCTCGATCTGAACCGACGCAACTTCCTGGCTCACAGTGCCAACGGGGTAGGTGCCTTGGCCCTTGCTTCGATGCTCAAGGACGATGGCCTGTTGGCGGCGGAGCCTTCCGCCGATCCGCTCATGCCGAAGCTGTCGCACTTCGCACCCAAGGCCAAGAACTGCATCTTCATCTTCTTGGCGGGTGGGCCGAGTCAGATCGACCTGTACGATCCGAAGCCGAAGCTCGTTGAGCTCAACGGTCAGCCGCTCCCCGAGTCGATGACCAAGAACGTGCGGTTCGCCTTCATCAAGAAGGAATCGGCCAAGTTGGCCGGCAGCCCACGAAAGTTCAAAAAGCACGGTCAGTGCGGCATGGAACTTTCCGATCTGATTCCGCACCTGGCGACCTGTGCCGACGACATGACGCTGGTTCGCAGCCTTTATACGGAACAATTCAATCACCATCCGGCCCAACTGATGATGAACACGGGCGTGGGCCGTTTTGGCCGCCCCAGTATCGGTTCCTGGCTAACGTACGGTCTCGGTAGCGAGTCGCGTGATCTACCAGGCTATGTCGTGCTCACGGCCGGTCGCGGTAGCAGTGGCGGAACTTCCAACTGGAGCAGCGGCATGCTCCCCTCCAGCTACCAGGGCGTGCTGTTCCGCGGTCAGGGAGAACCGGTGCTAAACCTGGAAAACCCGCCTGGGGTAAGCCGCGAGCTACAGGAAGAGAGCCTCAAGGTAATCGCCCGCATGAATCAGCGGCGACTTCAGGAGTCTGGCGATGACGAAATTGCCAGCCGCATTGCGTCGTACGAACTGGCATTCCGCATGCAGGCGGCCGCTCCGGAGCTGATCGACCTGCCCTCCGAAACGCAAAAGACGCGTGACGCCTATGGTGTCGATCGCGGTGACCCGGAGAAGATTGGCGAGCGTGGCGGCGGACCCGACTTCCAC
>CAYLRE010000128.1:0-12742 GCA_964385715.1 uncultured Planctomycetaceae bacterium | reverse complement strand
TTGTGGGAGCCAGATCGATAATGTTGGCCGGCCGTTCGTTCAGCTTCAAGTTGCTGAATATTACGCCTGGCACCTTCTCCGGGTGAATGCAGTGGTCGCCACTCCAGGCCTTGGTGTTGTCCGAAAAGACGTCGGCTGCACACTTTCCGACGGCGGAATCCCAGGAGACGCGGTAGCCGACGTTGTAGCCAATGATGATGTCGGGCGCCGTTTCCACGTAGGGACCCTGGTAGACACTTTCTCTCGCGACCGCCTCATCGATGGCGACTTCATCGCGCTCGTCGTCCCGTAGGCCGGAGAGTCCTTCGCAGATCTCATTAACGACGTCTTGCGTTTCTTTGCCTGGTGCGACGAGTCCCGACGACTCGCGTCCTCGTTGATTGATGAAGATACCAGCCAGTCCCAGTGAGAATGCCTTGGTTCGGCTCCAGTCAACATCGCCGAGATAGACGCGGTCGGAATGGGGAGCGTCGTTCTTGAGAGTTAGATATCCGTTCTCTCGTAGCCAGGCATTCAAGTCAACGCCGCGACGGAATGGTTTGAAGCCATGATCGGACATGACAACCAGGGCAGTGTCGTCATCGATGGCATTCATGGTTCGCCCGACCAGCTCATCCATGCGGCGGTACATGTCGCGAATGGTGTTCTTGTGAGCTTCATTCTTCTCTTGATCGTTTGTCAATGCCGGATGCCCTTCGTCCTGGAATCGCCAAAACATGTGCTGGATGCGATCGGGCGCGTCGAACACACAGGTGATCAGCCCACGTCGGATGCGTTTAAGCGAGTCGAAGAACATCTCTTGCCGTTCGTTGTCAATGTCGTACGACATCTTTAGGAATGCGTCTTCTCCCATGACCTGTTCGGACAAGGACCACGTATCTTCCGCCAAGCCCAGCGTGGCATACGGACCTTGCTGCTTCGCCAGGTAGGTGGAGTAGACTCGCGGATGCGAGATCGGCATGACCGGCTTGTCGGGGTCGATGTGCGCCGGAGTGCAATACATCTGGAAGGGGGCTTCAAATCGCTTCAGATAGAAGCGGCAAACGCCACGCGCCTTGACTCCGGGGGCAAGCGGGAATGGTACCTGAATCCAGTCGGTGAACTCGTTGAGCGTGAGGAGAACAGATTCTTCGCCAACGTGCAGAACTGGTTGACCGTTCTTGTTCGCCGCCACCTTCATGGCGACACGCACCTCTTTGCCATCTTCTCGCAAAGGATTGTTCGGTCCGGGCATATCCATGTGTACGGTAGTGCCGTCGCGCCGGACGGTGACCTGTTCGCCACCGAGGTCCGCGGTGCTGGCGTCGTCCGAGTGTTCACCCGCCTGGCCGCCCGATTCCTCGGTGAAATAGGTGAACGTCCCTTGCGTGCCGCGTAGATCGGGAACGCACATGGCGGAGAGTTGTACGCCGTGGAACTTGTCGGGCGGAAAGGTGATCGGCACGCGAATGATGGCGCTGAAGATGCCGGCTTCGCCTAGCACGCTCCAGAACGGCTTGCTCTTGCGGAGGCCATCGACGCGAGATTTCGAGAGCGGAATGCGATAACGCCCAATCGATAAGGTTCGCTTGGGCGGACGCATCACGACGGATGACATACGTGGGCCGTAATCGCTGGGGCTTCTGGTCAGGAAGTCGAAGATATTGTGTTTGCCAGGATTGGTCCCGGTACTGAACGACGACCAGGCAACCGGCGACAGCGGTGGCCAAGTCGTGCCGAGTCGTTTGTAAGTTCCGTTGTCACGAAGGCGCGCTAAATTCGGGAGTCGTCCTTCGGACAAGTACTGGTCGACCAGCATCGGATCGAGCCCATCGAGCCCAAGGATGACAACCCGTTTTGCTTTTGCACGGGCCAGCGCGTGGCGGCTTCGCGTGGCCCGCCAGGTCCAACGTATGGGCCAGGTGAGAAGCGTGATCATTGCCGAGAGCATGGCGATAGCGACCGCCATGAACGACCCGACGAGTGCTACGCCAGCCCCGGGGCCGATGTAGGCGGTGCAGACGCCCGGCGACTCAGCCGGCTGGCTGAAGAGCGAGGCGACGATGGCAAGTATTGCCAGAGTGCTGACGATAACCCCTTCACGTTGTGCGATGTCGCACGACGTCGCGACTCCGGCCGACTTTGACATAGTCTTAGTCGCTCTGGAGCCGACGGATCGTCGCGTTGAAAGGGAGCGTCGTATCATCCTGTTGCGTGATTGTTGGTCGTCTCTCTTTTTGATATGCGGCGCGGAAGCGTCGCCACCCGATCTTCCGGGCACCAATGTGAAAGAGCTAAGACGAACAGAGGTGGCAAGGCTGGGGTTCAAGATCCTCGTTGACGATACAGGTCGGGATCGACGACCGCGGCCATGGCGGTGGTGTCCATTTCTCGACCGAGAAAGTCATGGATTTGGCTTGCCACGGTGAGCGGATCCTCAATGGCTTGGGCGTAGTCTACGTAGAGGGTTTCAAAATTTGGCTGCGCTGCGAGTCGGTCTCTCGTTGCTTGCAACTGACGGTCAAAAATATCCGCCATCTTTTCTGGCGCTAGTCCTGCCCCTTTCGTTCCTCGGCGTTCCAGCATCACTTCTTGAGAAGCGAGCACCTCGGAATACTCTCGCTGCATGAAAATGACGCGATATTGGTGGCTGTCGGGAAGATCGGCCAACAGCATGTAGATCATCTTGACTGCCTTGCCATGAGCGTCGGCGAGCCAAGAGGCGTCTTCCTTGGTTTTCTTAACTGGCTCAAATTCGTAGTAGCCGCCGGGATTGTCGTCGTCTGCCTTACGTATGTTGTCGGCGAGGACTTCCATGCCGCCGGCAGCGAGCATCTTCATCATCATGGACGTGCCGCTACGAGGGAGACCCGTAACGACAGTGAGAAAGGACGGCTCGTTGGAACTCATTCTGAAGTGTTACCAAGTGGACGAAAGGAACGATGGAAAGAAGTGCATCTGCATCCGATTATAAGCGATTTGCCTCGCCAGGGGGCGGGTGTTTCGATCGCTTGACAGGTGAAATGCAGTTTGCCGAACGCGAATCTGATGTGGCGATTCTAGGGCTGGGCCGTTGCCGGCGGCTGTCGATACGGAATTGATTTCCGGAACAACCCCAGCCGTTCACGTAGCTGAGCGGAGACGGCCGAATGTCCAGCGGATTCCGCAAGTTTAAGGGCCTTTTCGGCGGTCTGTATCGCTGCGGCGAAGTCTCCCGAAGCGGCCTGTGCGACCGACAGCGTGTCAAGATAGCCAGGGTCGCTATATTGCGTAGCCTCAGCGGCTTGCTTGGCCAACCGAACTGCTCTCTGCGGGTTTCGCAACTGGTCGTTGTTGCTTGTGGCGAGCACCCACGCGAGGTCGTTAGCAAAAACCGACTGATTCGGAGCATGCTTTACGGCGCCTTCGAGGTGCTCGATCGTCCGCGGTTCATCGCCCAGCTGGGTATAGATGGCAGCCAGTCTTTGGTGAGCCGGTGCATGGTCGGGCTGAAGTTCCAGTACCCGCTGGAAATGACCGATGGCCTCGGCGTGGTTGCCCGCCTTGCGCTTCATCTCGCCGAGCGTTGACCAGGCGGACTTATTTCGAGGGTCGCTTGCCACGGCAGCGAGCAGTGAGGATTCGGCCTTCTTTGTGTTGCCTTCTTTAAAATAGACTTCGCCCAACCCGGACAAGGCCGTGCTGTTGTCGGGTTCGAGGGTTAGTACTTGAGCGAAGTGGTTCCTTGCCTCGGCCAAGTTGCCGGCTGCCGTGCTGAGCATGCCGAGATTGGCATTTGCCATGATGATCTCGTAGGCCAGCGTTTCGGGTTTGCTCGCTTGCGCGGCGATCACGAGTACGTCGCTGTAATGCTTGGCCGCGTTGGCACGATCACCCTGTGCATTAGCGATTTCGCCCAGGAGAAAATGGGCGTGTAACATGCGAGGTTCTTTCTGCATGATTTGCAGGCACGCGGCCTTGGCGTCCTCAAGTCGGTTCTGTGACTTGAAGGTCATCGCGTCGTAATATTGGTTGAGAACATGGACGCGATCCTTGGGGTCGTTCATCGTCTCGTCGATGTCCGAAGCCGCCTCGACGCCGCCGGAGCTGCCTAGATAGCCAAGCGATTCGAGCCGGCCTTTGGTTTCATCATCGAGCTCGCTCTGGTTGTCGTCGCCTGAGCGATTGGCTGCCTCAAGTTCGTCCAGCAATTGCTGGTGAAGCCGCTGGGCAATTCGCTGCTCTGCCCCGTAAACGTTCTTTAGCTCTCTCGGGTCGGTGTGCAGATTGTAGAGCTCCGGTCGCACCGACCAGATGTAGCGCCAGGGTCCTTGCCGTAACCCTCGCAATGGGCAGCATTCTAGTTTGGCCGGGTACCAGGTGTCGCTGTATAGGTATCGGTCATCTGCTGGCGCATCGCCGCCATGCATCGACTGGCTAAGGTCGATGCCCTGGTTTGCCTCTGGAACGGTTGAGCCAACCAGGCCAAGAATCGTGGGCATGATGTCGATGATGCTCACCGGCGCGTTGATCTTCTGACCGCGGGCGCCTTGGGGCAGGCGAGCGACAAAGGGGATGTGAATTGTCGGCTGGTAGATAAAGAATCCGTGTGAATTCTCATTGTGGTCACCCAGGCTCTCGCCGTGATCGGACGTCACGATGATCGCGGTCGACTCGTATTGCCCCAGCTCTTTGAGTCGGTCGATGATCTTGCCGATCCAATGATCGGTATAGGCGATCTCGCCGGAGTACTTGTCCTCAGGGTATTCTGTCGCGAATGGCTCGGGTGGTAGGTATCGCTGATGCGGATCGTAGTAGTGCACGAATAGGAAGAATGGATCTTCGCTGTGGCCATCGAGCCAACGGATCGCCTTTTTGCTCACCTGTTCGGCGGTCGCCTCGTTGAAGAGTCCTTTGCCGGTGTCGTCTCCGAAATCATCGTCATACGATTGAAACCCTTGCCCAAGTCCAAATCGCTTGTCCATGGGAAAGGCACCCACGACTGCCGCGGTTTGGAATCCGTCGTCCCGTAGCACTTCGGCGAGCGTGGTGTTGGACTCGCTCAGCCGATGCCCTTGGTTCGTGAGAACCCCGTGAGCGGGCGGGATAGTGCCCGTCATCATCGAGCTGTGGGCCGGCAGCGTCAGGGGGTTGGTCGACTGGGCCTGCTGAAACAGGACTCCATCAGCCGCAAGAGCGTCGATGTTGGGGGTCGTGTTTCGCTTGAATCCGTAGCAAGAGAGGTGATCGGCCCGACAGGTGTCGATACTGATGAGTAGGACGTTGCGAACGCCAAAATCGGGCTTGGGCGTCGCTTGGCCAAACCGCAGGAACACGCCCACGCCAGCGGCCGCCAAGAGCAACAGCAGGACTGCGGTCTTTGCGGATCCGCGTCGATAGATGGTGAGGAGGTTATTCATTCGCCGTATTCGGGACCGCCAGGGGAGGGCCGTTCGCGTTCAGTATGAAAGCCCGCTATGACAACTTCTTGATCAGCTTCAGGAAACCCTCTTTGGCACCCTTGCGGTGTGCAGACGCTTGAGGATCGGATGCCATTTGTTCTTGGTGCTCGCAGAACCAGGCGTAGCTTTCCTGAAGCATCTCATCGTTGGAGTACTTTGGCTTCCAGCCTAAATCGAGAAGCTTGCTGACGTCAAAATGGTAAGGCAAGTGGTAGGTGCGGTAATGCCAGGCGCTTAAGGGGCTGAGGTGCATCCAGTCGAGCACTCGCAATGCTGTTACGGCCGGGAGTGCCGGCAGACTTTTTACCCTGGAATTCGTGCCGGCGTGTTTAATCAGGTTCTCGAGCATCTCCCGGAGTGTGCCGTAGCGATCTGTTCCCATGTTATACATGCCCGGTTTTTGCGACTCGTACGCCAGCATATAGGCGTCCATAAGATCGTGGGCATGTAGGAATTGGAAGGGATTGTTGCCACTCCCGATGACGTAAATGTTGCGGCCTTCTTGTATCCATTCGAAAAGGATCTTGAAGATGCCGAAGCGGCCCTCACCGATGATGGTGCGAGGGCGAATTGAAATAAGCGGCATGCCTGCTTCGCCGCAGACCTCGACCGCCGCCTGTTCGCCGCCAAGCTTGGACCGACCGTAGATTTCGAACGGACAAAGCTTAGAGTCGTCCGTAATCGGGCTGTCCTCAGGCATCCCGTAGATCGAGCACGAGTTCATGTAGATGAATCCGTCGACGCCCGCACGGACGGCAGCTTTCGCGACGTTGCGGGTACCCTCGGCGTTGATCTCCCAGAATTTGCCACCCGAACGGGTGATTGGCACGAGTGCGGCGTTGTGGTGAACTACGTTAACGCCTTCCATCGCTTTTGCCAGGCCATCGCTGTCGCGCACGTCGCATTGGAAATACTCGATCTCCTTGGGCCGGGAAGGGTCTTCCCAGAGATCGAGGATGCGGACCTCGTCACCCGCCTCGCAGAGACGTCGCGCGATGAGGTTGCCAAGAAAGCCAGAACCGCCGGTGACGAGATGCCTCACGTGCAGAATGTCCTATCTAATAGAGACGCCAAGATACCTGAAATCATAGCACATCACAGCAAACCTTGAGCAGGCGTCCTGCGGACCGAGGGGCTGTCAGTAGTGGGGCCTTCCGTTTTCGTCGTCGGGCGTCGAGGCCGCTTGAGCAGATCGACATCTGGCCGTCGCAGGTATTCGGCAATAGCCTCGGCAGCGATTTCGTGGGCCTTCTCGTTGGGATGCTGGTCGGTCGGATGAACCCACAGTTCAGGGCCGTTGTAGTCACGGTACGCGTTTCGGAGGTCGATCACGTCGATACCAGTCTCCTCACAGAACAGACGCACGCGATCATGGATTTCTTGAAACGGATAGTCGCCGTCTAGGTCGACAAAGAATGGGAAAATCGCAACCAGCATCCCGACGTTTCTTTGTTTGCATTCCCACCAAATATTGGCAAGCGCCGAGCGGCACTGCTGCCACTTGCCGCTGTCCTGTGCGAAGCCTGCCACGCACTCTTGCGTATACTCTGACGCACGCATTGCTAATATGACGCGTTGTCGGGCCCAGCTCCACAAGTTGGAGTAATGCGAGAGGGTATCTTTTTGTTGGTAGATTGTCGTGTAATCGCGAAAGAACTCGACGCGTCGTGCGCTTCGGTTTCGATTACTTTCGACGTCGTTAAGAACAAAGAATACCACGACAAGATCCGGGTCGTAGCCGAATCCACGCGCCATCAGAAGATCACGTTGGTTGCTGGTGTTGAATCCACTGACCCCAGTGTTGATGCATTCAATGGTTCGCGTGTCATCTTCCTGCAGTGTCTCTCCAAGCACATTCAGGCAGATATCCTCTTGGCGGATCCCCTGTCCGAATAGATAGCTGTCGCCAAGGCCGAGGATGCGAAACACGTTTCGAGGTTTTCGTTCCGAGTGTTCTTGATCTCGCCAGCCGGCCGAGTTGAAGGTATGCGCAACAGTTGCGTCCGGGCCAAAAGTGCCTCGAGGGTCGGTGTCGTATTTGCTAGTCAGAGTTGCGCCCGGTATGAAACCATGAGGAATGGCCTCCAGGCTGTCATCTGGTCCTGGCTGAACCTGGTCGACACGAGGTGCATAGTACTGGCCGTCGATCCCCGCGATTCGGAACCCGACTTCCAGGCCCAGGACTGTCAGTAGAACAGCTCCCACGGCGAGTCCGAGCTTGGCACGCAGGGACTTCGGGTGTCGCGGTGGTGTCGAGGGCGTAGCGGTCATCGGCACTAAAAGAGGAAGGGCGTGCTTAGCGAACGGGATTAATTGATTATAGCATTCTTAGCATCGGAGGGATGTGCTGTGGGAAGACCGGTCAGCGGCGACCGACAGGGGCTGCGCCTGCGGCACGCTTTGGATCTGGGCAGGCAGATTCGTGCAATGGTCACATGCCAGGCCTTCTAGCGCTGGCGTCATGTTGATTCACGCTATAATGGGAGCATCGGGGAGTGCGATTGTTTTGCAGGTATTTTCGTCACTTGAGGTGGCGTAGGGCAAGCAAGGCCAAATAGTTAGTGATGAATGCTGAGGCAAACACGAACGGCAAGAGGCGAGGGCGGCGATGGCTGCCGCGGTTGTTAGCGTTGGCCGTGTCGATCGTGTTTGCGCTTGCTGTCGGAGAGATCGCAGTACGCGTACTTGGCGTGGCCCCTGGGTTGAAGCCTATTTCGGTCGAAGCCCCGAACTCTGTCTACCAGAAGTCGGATAATCCGGTACTGGCCTATGAAATGAAGGCCAACTACCGCAACGAGGACGCGGATTCGTTCACGAACTATCAGAGCACGAACTCGCATGGGCAACGCGACGTTGAAAGAAGTGTGGCGCGGCCAGGGAATATCCGGCGTGCCATTCTGCTTGGTGATTCGGTGGTCGAGGGCTTCGGCCTGCCTGATCTCGACGACACGATCTCGCGCCGGATGGAGACCAAGTTCCCAAACGGGCAATGGGAAGTGCTGAACTTTGGCATCTCTGGCTATTGCACCAAAGCGGAGATCGAGTTGCTGCGGACCAAGGGGCTTCAGTTTCAGCCCGACGTCGTGATGTTGGTTTTCGTGCAAAACGATTTCGAAAACTACAACCAGGACAATGCTCGAGTTGCACAAGGGTCACGTCCAGCCTTCGTGAATACCCTCGTCGTCTACTCGCACCTGATTCGTCTGGCTTGCGTCAAGCTGGATCTGTTCGGCCTGGCCGGCAAGCCGCTTAGCAACAACAACGTGGTCGAAGGGCTCGCGGAATTCGCGAGACTTGCGGCAGAGCACAACTTTCAGCCCGCCATTGCTGTATGGCCGCAATTTCTCGATGAAGGGATCGTCGATCTCCATCCGATGCCGGAGGGGGATGGAGAGTTGATTGTAGAACGGCTGGCACGCATGCACGGGATTCCCACGTTGCGATTGTCGGGCGTGTTTGGCAAGCAAGTCCAAGACGCCGCTGGTGCGGTGAATCCGCGTGTGCGATTTACCGTCGATGGAGATGGGATGCATGCCACGCCGGAGGCGTCTGATATTGTGGCTGCTGTACTGGCCGACGCAGTGGGCCGCATCTGGCGAGACTCCGACGAAGGTCGTCGTCCTTTCGTGGATAGAAATACCCTCGACGAAGCGGCGATCGTGGCAGCAAAAGAGGCGAGTCGGAATGAGCCTGACAACGCCCAGCTCTATTCCAATCTGGCGAATCTTCGTGCTCGCGCCGGTCAGCTCGAGGCTGCTGCCTCGTTCTACGAGCAGGCTCTTGAAGTGGATAGTGATAACGCCGATGTCCATACAAACTACGGGAAGCTGCTCGCCCGGATGGAAAACAGCGAGGGAGCCCGCACACACCTTGAACGAGCCGTGGAGTTGGCGCCCGAGCATGCCTACGCACTTACGAATTGGGGCGTGTTTCTGGCGAAAGAAGGGGACTTCTCTGGCGCGATTTCGCCGCTGCAGAAAGCGGTTGAATTGCAGCCGACTCGAGCAGATTCTCAATTTCACCTTGCGCGAGCCTTGCGTAAGAGCTCTGGCGGATCCCGCCAGGTGCTTCGCGCCGCCATGGAGCACTACCAGCGGGCAGTCGACATAAATCCGGGATTCCTTGCCGCCAGATACCAGCTGGCGATATTGCTTCAGTCGGAGAAGCGACTAAATGAGGCCGTCGAGCAGCTTCGTGTGGTAGCGAATGGCGACTCGGGAAACTCGGCGGCGGCGAACAATCTCGCTTGGATTCTGGCGACCTCGTCTGACGAAGGCCTGCGCGACGGCGTGAATGCCGTTGGCTACGCCGAGAATGCAGTTCGGGTAACGAAGCGCGAGGATCCCGAAATGCTGGATACCCTGGCGGCGGCGTATGCTTCGGTCGGGCGATTTCCCGACGCCGTTAAGGCTGCCACCGAAGGTTTGGCGTTGATGGACGATCCGTCACATCCGGTGGCGGTGGGATTGCGAGAACGACGCAAGCTCTATGAACAGGATCTGCCGTTTCGTGACGAAGCCATTGCGGATGAATAGCTGCCGCGAGACGTTATTCTTCGATGAAGATCTTGCTGTCGTCCCGCTCGCTCAACAGTTTCTTGAACGCTTCCTCGTTGAGCGTGCCGTCGGCATTGATAAGAACTGAGTTCTCCGCTAGTTGGTTCGCAGTAGCGTCCAGGCTTTTCCACTTCTCGAGGACTCGGCGCGTGGCGTCTGCTCGCTCCTCGGCGGGGCCTAGCCAGTCGTACTCGAAGTCGGCAAAGCCGGGCAGCCGTTTTAAGGAACGGAAGGCGATGAAGCGAATCACGTCGTACGGGTCTTGCAACAGCTGTCCCAAGTAGGGGGCCAACCAAGAGTTGCCAGATGCCTCGACGGCTTCCTGCCAGCCCATGTGCCAGGCCGCCAGAACACGTACATCTGCCCGGGCGCGAAGGCCGTCCAGCACGATCGCCGACACCGTCTCTTGTTCTTCTGTGAGTTCGGGCGTTGGCTGGTCGTACCAACGGGTAAGGTAGTCCGCAGTCCAGCCAAGCGACTTGTCGAGGTGGCAGAGATTGCAGGCGTTTTGCCGTTTCGTATCGAGCGTCGTCTGCACGCTGGGGTTGGTGTTTTGGTGCGCGCGAATCGCCTTCATGATGCCGTACGTCGTGTGTGGCATGTGGCAGTTGTAGCAACGGCTACCACTCGACTCGACCGGGTGATGGGTGTGGGCAGGTATATCGTCCATTTGATGGCACTGCATGCAGCCCTGGTCGCCTCGCATTCCGACTTTGAGCTGGTCGTCGGCCCAGTCTTTTAGCGAGCGCGTATCGTGAGGCTCTTTGTGCATCGAATGGCACGAAAGGCAGCCCATCTGGTTGCTTTCGTGGCCACCTTGGAAGCAAGGTGACTGTACGAGATCGCTGTACTCTCGTCCCGAACCACGAACCATTCCGTCGGGCCAGAATCTTCCCAGGAGCTGTGATCCGCGGTCAGTGTACTCCGTGTGGGAGTCGATGAAGACAGTGTCGTCGAGTTCATCGCCAGGGCGGTAGGCGTGCCCCTTGTCGGGGAAGGGCGGGGCGATTGGCTGGCCAGGTGGTGGGTTGGCCGGGGGCTGGCTGTGCGATGCGTGGCTGTGGCAATAACCGCAGATCTGTGATGAATGCCGCGGCGAAAGACGAGCGGGATTAATAATCGTCGGGTCCGGTTCATCTCCGCCATGAAAACGATAACGCCGCACAAGGTCCTGGTTCGCCTCCACGTGGTCCCTGCCTGGGCCATGACAGGCTTCGCAGGAGATACTTAAATCGCCCACCTTAGTGCCGTCGTAGCGACCGGGCTGGGGGCCCGTCGAGTGACAGCGAATGCAATTCTGTGCCCAGAGTTCACGTCGAGGTGGGCCTTTACCGTGGGGAGGGAGCAAGAAGACCGACTCTCGAGGTACCCAACGATTGTCTTCAAAGAGAAAGGCCGATTGAATGAGCTGAACGTGGTTCTTACGTTCTGTCTCGGCCCAAACGTATTGCAGGTGGTGTGAGCCGGTCGTCATGACGACTCGGTGCTTTCCGGCCCAAGGGGATTTGGAATCGACCTCCGCGTACCTTTCTCCATCCTCCTCGAAGAGGCGATATTTCCACCCGTATCCGTGCGTAGAAACATTATCGAAGCTGCCGATAACGGTATCGTCGGTGGCGACCTGCGTCATCGAGCTGTGATAGGAGCCGTCCCACGAGGTGTGATGCTGTGGGTGACAGGCTCGGCACGCATCTGCTGAGACGTAGCCATTGTCGTGAGACTTGTTCGGCATGACGTCCTGGCTCGGCGTCTTGGCGGCGCTGTATTTTGGCATCGACCACGACCCGATACCGACGCCGGCGAGCAAAACCGCGACCGAAGACACGATAGCCGTGCCCCAATTCCGGGACACGAGGTACGCGATTGGGGCCGCGGCCAGGGCCAGTACGGTCGCGATCAGAAGGATTTCGAGGATGTGAGGATTTGCCATGACTCGCGCCCGGCAGGAGCGTATAGACGATCCCGCCTCGATTATTATTCAGCTCACCTGGAGGCACTTCCGTAGTTATCATAACATAAATGCGGCGTTTGGCGCGCTGTCGTCTGTGCGGTTTAGCACGCACACCATCGGGACGAGATGGACACTCAGAGGCCCTGGACGCCCTGCTCCACGCGTTGGGTAATTGCAACCATTTAGAAGGTTACTGCCACATGTCGGCAAAATGCTTAGTTTGCGATGCGGACATCGAGTCGTTCATGTCGTTTGGCCGGATGCCGGTGGCCAACGGGTTTGTTGTTCCCGAGCAGTTCGAGTCCGAGTACTTCTTTGAGCTGAAGACCGGATTATGCGACGTGTGCGGTATGGTCCAGCTGACCGAGCGCGTCGATCCCGATCGCCTGTTTCATGAGGAATACGCTTACTTCTCGTCGATCTCGACGCGTATGGCGATTCATTTTGAGCAGATGGCGGCGGATATCATGGCACGCCGGTTGCCCGAGCCAGACCCGTTCGTTGTTGAGCTGGGAAGTAACGACGGTATTCTTCTCAAACATTTCGCCCAGGCCGGCCTGCGGCACCTGGGGGTCGAACCATCGGCGAACGTAGCTCAGGTGGCGATTGACGCGGGCATCAACACGCGATGTGCTTTTTTCAACGAAGAGGTGGCTCAAGAGATCGTTGACGAACATGGACAGGCGGATGTCCTGATGGCCACGAACGTGATGTGCCATATTCCGGACCTGCCTGGCGTAATGCGAGCATTGCAGACCCTGCTCAAGCCTGGCGGCGTGTTGACCTGCGAGGACCCGTACCTTGGCGACAGCGTT
>CAYLRE010000127.1:0-12742 GCA_964385715.1 uncultured Planctomycetaceae bacterium | reverse complement strand
CGATCTCGTCGACGGGAATCTCGACGATGTCGCCGTCCGGTTCACGCAGGCGGATCATCTCGTCGTTTTCTTCCTGTACGATGCCGGAAATCACGCGGCCGTCGTCGGTGACAATGATCACCGTCTCAAAGCCGCGGGCGATCTTGGCGTTTGGGTCGACGATCGATTCCAGCAGGTACTCGCGAGTCTTTTCCTTGCCGACGAACGTCAGATCGGGGCCAGCCGATCCGCCGGTGCCGCGAACCTGATGGCATCGCAGGCACTTGGTCTTCATGTGCCCGACAAAGATCAGCCGGCCACGCCAGCCATCACCACCTTCGAGGGCCACGCGATACGCGGCCAACGGGTCATCGGGATCAAGCGTGGCCTGATATTCGGCCAGCTTCTTCTGCACGACCTCGCTGCTTCGCTTCTCAGCGGCCGTAATGAGATCCAAGTGAAGTGATGCCTCGAACTCGCCAGCGATCAATCTGTCGAGCCAGGCGGTGAATTTAGCGTCCACGTCGGCACTCTTGATCTCACCCAAGGTGGCGATCGTCTGCTGACGCTCGATGAGTGACTTGCTGTCAAAGACGTACGGCACCAGCAGCTTCAACGCCCGCTCCGGGTTCCGCTGGGCAAGCGCCCGCCCGGCGGCTACGCGAACCTTGGCATCTTCGTCGGTCAGGGCGAAGTCGACCAATTCTTCAACCCGCGAGTCGCCACGATCGGCCAGCAGTTTGAGCGATTCGATGCGAGTCTCGGTGGGACGTTCGGTATCGCGAACCCAGGCGACGAAGGCATCGCTACTGCCGGTCACACCGTAGTGACGCACCAGTCGAATGGCGTCCTGCTGAATTTCGTCGGGGGCGGTGGTCAGGATCGTGGTCAAATGCTCGCCGAGCTGTTGCTTTACCGCCGCTACTTCGCGGTCCAAGGCGGGACGCTGCAGGTTCACAACACGATCTCGCTGCCCGGTGTACTGCCAGTGTCGCAGCAGGTACATCGCCTCGCGTTTCATCGTGCCGGAGTTGTCGGCATCGGCCGCAAAGAGGACCAGCTTTCGTACATGGTTGTCACTGCCCATGCGGTAATTGGCGTTGAGCACGCGCCGGAGCAGTGGCTCGTTGGTGCGGGCGAAGTTGTCTTCGCTCTTGCCATCTGCGTCTTCCGCATCGATACATTGATCGATCAAACCGGCCAAGGCAGGCATCGCATCGGCGATCGGCACATCGTTGATCGCTCGAGCGGCCTCGGTGACGATGCCTTCGTCTTCGTCGCCGAGGAACACCTCGATGCTAGGATTGCCCATGCGTCGCATGGCGAGCAAAATGCCCATTCGCACGCTACGGCTCGGGTTGTCGGCACGCTTTGCCAGGTCGTCATCCGTGGCACAACCGATGAGGCCCATGACCGCACCATGGCGAACGTAAGGATCTTTGTCTTCATTCTCGCGAAGCACGACGAGCAACGGATCAATGGCAGCCGGCGTCTTGAGCTTGCCGATGGCGGTGCCGGCGAACATTCGCACTCGAGCCACCTTGTCCGAGAGCAGCCCAATCAGTCCGTCGGCGGCCGCGGCGTAACGGGCGTCACCCATCACCTTGGCAGTTTGCGTGCGAACTTCTGAGTCGGCATCGGAAAGCAGCGGCAGAAGGTCCTTCATTACCGCAGCATCCTTGCGGCCCAGGATTCCCAGACCCCAAATGGCGTGCAACCGAGCGAGTTGATTCTTGTTCTCCAGAGCGACGCCCAGGAGAGCCTTGGCGCCGGAAGCTTCTTTGCGAGTCAGTGCCAGCTGTGCCGCCAGGCGAACACGCTGGTCGCGGTGAGCCAACAGCGAAGCGAGCTGGGCCGGCACGCGGTGGTCCATGCCATCGCGGAGCAAGTCGCGGGTTGAGATCACCGGCTCCGAGTCGACCGTTTCTGGATCGTAAAAGCGGTACAAGCGACCTTTGTTGGCCGCGTTCCAGGCACCGGCCCAATCGAGAATGTACAGCCCGTCGTAACCAAAGCCGACGTCGCTACAGGAAACACCCCACATGAACTTGTGGAGGTTATCGAGTTCGTAGGTGGCACCGTTCGTCTTGAAACGGAAGGCGTAGATGCCGCACTGGCCCGGTCCGCCGCGATAGTCGCACATGAACATGTGGCCGCGATAGTCGTCGTTCAAACCGGTGCCGGGGTAGAAGGTCACGCCAGAAGGACCGTTGCCGAGCCAGGTGATCGGCGGCAGGAACCAGGCACCTTGGCCTTCAAACTGCGGGTGCCAGATCTTTTCGGCGTTCCAAGAACCACGCTGGTAGTCCTGTTCGCCCATGTACTGCCAGCCGATGTGCCAACCGCTGTCGCCGCCTTCGACACAGTGCACAACGCGGGCGCGGTCGCCGGCGTCAGAGTTGTTATCGCCGGTGAAGAAGTTGCCATATTCGTCGAACGTCAGGTCTTGCGGATTTCGCAGTCCGTTGTGGAAGACCTCCAACTCGGTACCGTCGGGATTGCAGCGTATCACGGCACCCCGGTCGGCGTTGTTCAAACGCGTTCCGTCCGCCAACGGAACATTGAAACCGCGATCACCGATCGTCCAATAGATCTTGCCGTCGACGTAGAGCAGCGGGCCATGCATGTCGTGGCCACGATAGCCCACATGCACCCCGTAGCCGGTGCTGAGCGAACGGCGCTGATCCGCCTTGCCGTCGCCGTCGTTGTCCTTGAGATACCAGAGGTCCGGAATGTTTGTGAACCAGACACCACCACGCATGGCCAGTACACCAGCGGCCAGTCCGGTTTCAATATTGTTGAAGCCGTCGGCGAAGACGGTGGAGCGGTCGGCCCGATGATCGCCATCTGTATCTTCCAGCAGACGTACACGTTCGTGCCGGACAGTGAAATCGCGCCAGGCATCACCATGCTTCTCCTTGTGCATCTTGATGCGGTCTTCCACGGTGCGACTGGCCAGGTCGTCATCGCTGTTGGTCGTCTCCGGCGTGTTTCCGTGACGGAACGATTCAACCACGTAGAAGCGGCCCTGTTCGTCCATGCAGAAGGCGACCGGGTTGGCCAGCATCGGCTCAGCCGCGAACAGCTCCGCCTTGTACCGTTTATCAAGCTCGAAGGCCGTGATTGCTTTCTCGCCCTGATCCGAGGCCGGTTCGATCTCTGGATCGTACGGCTCGGTATTGATCGGGACATCCTTCGACACCGGGGTTCCGCCCGTTGTGTTCGGTTCGGCCGCGAATAGCGGTGCCGAGGTGACGGTCAGAAACAGAGCCGACAAGATGGCCCAGGCGACAAATCGAAAGCGATGCGCAATGGTCATAGACGATTCTTGGGGGGAGGTAGGCGAGACGATCGATCCCCCGGCTCGCCGTGAGCCGGGGATGATCGCGATGTTGGTGGGGGACTCCGGAAGAGTGTGAGCGGGGAGCTCACACCCTGGGTGTGCGATCGAAGATTTACTCTTCGACCGTAATCAACGTATCTTCGGGATTTTCGGAAACGACCAAGCCGCGGAAGTGAACTTCCTGCGGAACGCCGTTGGAGTGCAGCTGCAGACCGAGCGGACCGGTGCCACAAAGTTCCGGCTGCGGATCGGTCCAGTCGGCGACCACCTTGCCGTTGATGACGTGGCGAATGCGGTTGCCGATGGCCAGGATTTCCATCTGATTCCATTCGTGCTGGCGACCAGCGGCGCGGGCCTTGCCTTCGGTATCGCGGTAGATCGAGTTGCGACGGTACAGGTCCCAGAATCCGTAACCGGACGGGTACATCACGAGATGGCCCTGGTAGCTGAACGGTTCGCCGTCGATGTCGTACTTTTTACCCCACAAGGCAATGCCGGAATGCATTTCGCTTTCAACCAGTTTGCTCTCGAAGACGAGCCGGAAGTTGCGGTACTTCTTGTTGGTCAACAAATAGGTACTGACCTTAGGGGCGTTTTCCTTCTCATTGCGAGCGACGATTACACCGTCCTGCACGCTCCAGTAGGGATCAATGTGCCCTTCCCAACCACTGAGGTCACGGCCATTGAACAAGGTCACGGGCGTCTCGCTGGCCGGGAACTTTGAGATCTGTTGATTCGACCAGTCGTTTGGCAGGCTCTCATTCTGGCAGCAACAGCCGCGACGTGCCTTGCGGCGAGCACGTCGACCAGCTTCCACGGACGTGAGAGCGGTCAGTACGAAGATTCCGAGGAGGCCAAGAATCGAAAGTTGTCGCGTTAGAGAATGCCGTGTCATCGGTCGCCTTTCGTGGTGCTTGAGTTCGGTTGCCACCTGGGCCGAGCGCACCATCTCCCCTGGGGGAAGCTCTAGGTGTTCTCGCGAAAACGGAGAGGGCTGGGGAGCTTTGCGAAGTTGGCTCCCAGACGCTCGGGGTGGGCAAGGTAGGAGGCCTTATTATAGGCCAGAATGGCGCCCATTTGTAGCGAGAAATAGCCCGTGAAAACCTGGGGAAACCGCTAGCGCCGGCCGCACTTCGGAAAGCCCGTCAAAGCAACCAAAAGCGTCTCTAGACCGTCCGACGAGCGATTCTCGTCTAGCGCTTCTCGATTGGCACGAAATGTCGTTCTTCGCTGCCGGTATAAACCTGGCGAGGACGACAGATTCGCTTGTTCGGCGAGTTGTGCATCTCGATCCAGTGGGCGATCCAACCGGGTAGTCGGCCCATGGCGAACAGCACGGTGAACATGCCGACCGGAATCCCCATGGCGCGATAGATCACGCCGGAGTAGAAGTCGACGTTCGGATAGAGATTTCGCTCTACGAAGTACGGGTCCTTAAGGGCGACCTCTTCCAGCTCCTGAGCGATGTCGAACATCGGATCATCGATGCCGCGTTTCTTGAGCAGTTTGTCACACGAGGCACGAATGATGGTTGCCCGCGGATCGAAGTTCTTATAGACGCGGTGACCAAAGCCCATCAAGCGGAAACTGTTGTTCTTGTCCTTGGCCATGTCGACATACTTGCCGACGTCGCCGCCGTCCGCCTGAATGGCTTCGAGCATCTCGACAACCGCCTGATTGGCACCACCATGCAGCGGTCCCCAGAGGGCACAGATACCGGCCGCGATCGAGGCGAAAATGTTGGCGTTCGACGAACCAACCATGCGGACGGTCGACGTGCTACAGTTCTGCTCGTGGTCGGCGTGAACAATCAGCAGCAGGTTGAGTGCTTCGACGAAATCGGGATCGATCTCGTACGGCTCCGTCGGAACCGCGAACATCATCTGCAGGAAGTTTTGGCAGTAGGTCAGGTCGTTGCGAGGGTAGTAGAACGGCTGGCCGATCGACTTCTTGTGACTAAAGGCCGCAATCGTGGGCAACTTGGCCATGAGTCGGTGAACGGAGATTTCTACCTGGGCCGGGTCGCTTGGATCGATACCGTCTTGGTAGAAGGTCGAAAGGGCGCCAACGACGCTACTGAGAATCGCCATCGGGTGCGCGTCGCGGGGGAAGCCGTTGTAGAACGACTTGATGTCCTCGTGGAGCATCGTATGGCGACGCAGCGACATGCGGAACTCTTGCAGCTGCTCTTCGTTCGGCAACTCGCCGTAGAGCAACAGGTAGCTGGTCTCGACGAAGTCGCAATTGGCCGCAAGCTCTTCAATCGGATAGCCGCGGTAACGAAGTATTCCCTTCTCGCCGTCCAAGAAGGTAATGCTGCTGGGGGTCGAACCGGTGTTCACGAACCCCTCGTCCATGGTGATTAGCCCTGTCTGGGCTCTCAGCTTGGAGATATCGAGAGCCTTTTCGCCCTCGGTACCTTCCATGACCGGTAGCTCCAGATCCTGATCACCGAGCCGGAGTTCGGCCACATCACCCATCGAGACGCTCCTTTTCGCAACACTCATCCGTTACCACGCATAGATATAAATATATATGACAATCTCACATGTTCCCCCAATGTAACGGCTGGCAGGCCATCCGACAATTCGCCGCGAACGACTTATTTGCCCGTGTCGTCGGTATTTGGAACGAGAAAATGAGCCAAGCACGGGGGCTGTGACGGGCGAATCGGCTCAGCGGGCCGGCCGAGAGTGACGTTCGACCATGTCACTGTAGGAGTGATGCACCAGATCTGTCTCAGCGATCTGAAATTCGGTCGTCAATTTGGCGACCTGAGCGTGCCCCTGGGCGTCGTCAATGGAGTCATCGAGCACCGCTTCAAACTCCAGAAAGGTGCCCAGGCCGGCGACCTCGTCGAGGTGAATTCGCACGTTGTGATAGAGAAACACCTCGCGGCTTTTCTCGACGACGCATTCGATGCCGAGGTTGTCGTGGAGCATCGCGAGCAGCTGTTCCGGCTCGTCGACATCGAGCAACCGGTAATCGCTCGCCTTGGCTTCGCTAATGTCAGGACGACGATAGGAAACGAGTTGTGCAGGGGCGACATTCGACTGTCGCAACTTCAGGCGACCACTCTCGCAGCGGAAGTAGGTGTCGACCTGGGTCTGCGTGCCCAAGTGTTCGGTGGCAACCGACTGGGCAATCTCGCGGGCGGCGTCGATCGAGGCCAGACGGGCCTTGAGTTCGATATTGCGTCGTGGCGGCACGGGCTTATCCGCGTGGGGGCAGTCTTAGAGTCGCGGCGGCACGGGCTTACCGGCGTGGCGGCAGGGGCGGCATACCGATGCGGCGGACGAACTCAGGATCGTCGAATGCGGTCCAGACGCGGATCTCGCGTTTCAGCTTGGCCTGATAATCTTGCAGGGCTGCCTTTTCCGATTCTTCCTTGAGCTTTTCGGTGATCTCGATCTGTGCATCCCGGAACGGCGTGACGTGCTGATCCACGCGTTCCAAAGCGCGAACAATATGAAACGCCGTCGGCCCTTCGATAATCGGGCTGGGCTGTCCCACCGGCAGGCTAAACAGAGCCTGGTCCAACTTATCCGACGCCAGGCTACCTTGATTGGTCCAGTCTCGCATGCCGCCTTCTCGTGCCGAAAATCCGTCCGACGCTTGACGTGCTACTTGCTCGAACGGCACGCCTTGCAGTACCGCATTGCCCATGTCGGCCAGTTTGGCCCAGGCTTCCGCTTTACTAGCATGTTTCGAGAAACGGACGCTCAGTTCCTGCCAGCGAACTTTTCCTTTCTTCTCGAAATCCTTCTGATGGTTCTGGTAGTACTCCATCAGCTCTTCGTGCGAGAATTTCTCCTTGGCCTTCGCTTGCTGCCGCAACCATTGTTGGGCGAGCGATCGTTCAAAGTATTTGTCCGACTCAAGGGCCAGAGATGATCCACGTTCGCGTAGTTTGGCTTCCAGATCCCCACGGCTGTTGACCTTGAGCGCGTCCATCAGCTGAGGAACACGCGATTCTTGAAAACTCTCGTCGACCTGTTCGCGGATCATCGGAAGTCGATCCGCAGGCATGGTTCGTTGGAAATCCTGCATGACCCGCTTGACGTCGAGCATGCCATCGACGGCCTGCTTGGCGAGCACCCAACGCTGTTTTCGAAGCTGCTCGTCGGGAACCTTGCCTTTGTATTGCTTGAGCATCTCGTCGACGCGTGGCATCACATCGCTGGCGAAGATGATTTCGTTACCAACGGTCGCCAGTCGCATCGCTCCTTCAAACTCTTGGCCCGTGAAGTTCCGAACGGGACGACCAGCAGGATTCAAGCCGGGTTGAACCGGTCCCGTATTGGGATTGGGCGAAGGGTTGGCGAAGCCACCCGTATTTGGATAGCCCGCAGGTGGCGTGTTCGCATAGGGCCCTGTCGTCGGATAAGGAGCCGGCGACGTCGGGGGGCCATAGGAGGAGCCGACCGGCTGCTGGGCCAGCGCGAACATGGGCACGCAGACACAGAGCGTCAACAGCGAAGCGATTGCGCGATGTAGCCAGATTCGATGCACGGGTCGTCGTTCTTGAAAGAGCAGCGAGGGACAATCGGTTCTGCATCGACGTGGCGGCAACGTCTGTACCACGGCGAAGAGCGAGTTCAAATTGAACCCCTTTGGCCCTGTTGAATTCCGAATGGATAGCTGAAAAGGATACGCCACAGACAGTAGTGATCGACCGCCAGCCCTGCGCCGCTGAAGCAACAAAGAGCGGAACACGCAAATCACCACGGTCGCCGCCCAAGCGGCCGCGGAGTATAGACAGGTAGCTAGAGCGGAAGCAACAGAGATTGCAGTCTCTTATGCGGTCCGTCGCCCTTGGTTTCCTTCTTGGTGAGCGGGAGATAGGCGGTTTGGGAATCGACAATGCGAAGCCGCACCTTTCGCTGCTTGGCCAGTTTGTCAATCAGCGCCCGCTCGCTGAAGCCAATCGCGATAGCATCGCCATCAATCTGCAAGGAACGAATCTTCCAGGCCGCGGCATGGATGCGCAACCGGGCCAGTGCTAGCAGTCGCTTGGCAGGTGCCGGTGGCGAACCGAAGCGATCGTTCATCTCGTCGGTCATGTCAGCCAGCTCTTCATCGCTCGCGATTCGCGTCAGTCGGCGATAGAGATCCAACTTGGCCTTCATATCGTCGATGTAGGTGCGCGGCAGGTAGGCCTCACCCGGTAACTCGATGTCGACATCGATCACAGTCTTGGGCGGCTCATTCCTCAGCCGGCGAACCGCCTGTTCGAGCAGCTCGCAGTAAAACTCGTAACCGACAGCGGCGATGTGTCCGCTCTGCTGCGTTCCTAAGATATTGCCAGCCCCGCGAATCTCGAGATCCCGCATGGCGATCGCAAAGCCGGCTCCCATGTCGCTGAATTCCTCGATCGCTCGCAGCCGCTTGGCTGCCACCGGCGTGAGGTGTTTCTTCTGATCGAGCAGCAGATAGCAGTAGGCGTGGTGTTTGTAACGGCCCACCCGTCCACGCAGCTGATGCAGGTCGGCCAGTCCATAGCGGTCGGCCTCGTCGATGAAAATTGTGTTGGCGTTGGGGATATCGAGACCGCTTTCCACAATCGTCGTGGCCAGCAGGATATCGAACTTGTGCTCCACAAAACGGACCATTACCCGGGCGAGCTGTCCTTCCGGCATCTGCCCATGGCCGATTTCGATACGAGCCTCCGGCACGATGCGTTGCAGCTTCGCGGCCACGAGTTCAATGTCTTGGACTCGATTGTGCACGAAGAAGATCTGTCCATCGCGACCTAGCTCTCGCAGCACGGCGTGGCGGATCATCTCTTCGTCGAAACGGGATACCTTCGTCTCGACGGCCGTGCGATCTTCGGGGGCTGTCTCCAGGTTCGAGATATCGCGAGCCCCCATCAGAGAGAGATGAAGCGTACGCGGAATGGGGGTTGCGGTGAGCGTGAGAACGTCGACCTGCTTACGAATGTGTTTGAGTCGCTCTTTGATCTCGACGCCGAACCGTTGCTCTTCGTCGATAACGATCAGCCCCAAGTTGTCGAAGGCGACGTCCTTTTGTGCCAGGCGATGGGTGCCGATCACGATGTCGATATTGCCCGCCGCCAGTTCTGCTAGCGTTTCCGTCTGTTCCTTGGCCGTGCTAAAACGGCTAAGACCTGCGATGCGGAATGGGAATTCGGCCATCCGGTTGCGGAACGACTGCAAGTGTTGCTGCACGAGAATGGTGGTCGGTACCAGAATGCCAACCTGATAACCGCTGTCGACGGCCTTGAACGCCGCCCGGATTGCCATCTCGGTTTTGCCGTACCCGACATCGCCACAGATCAAGCGGTCCATCGGCTGGCTGCGGATCATGTCTCCCTTGATGGCGGAGATGGCGGTCAGCTGATCGTCCGTTTCTTGGTAGGGGAACGAGGCATCGAATTCGTTCTGCCAGGCCGAGTCGGGCGGGAAGCTAATCCCGGGACGCGAAGCTCGGGCAGCCTGAATTTCCAGCATCTCCACGGCCAGATCCTGCACAGCGGACTCGGCCGCTTTCTTCTGGCGAAGCCAGTTCTTGCCGCCGATCTTGGCCAGGCGGGTTCGTCCCTTGGTCCCGCCAATGTATTTCTGTACGAGCGAAATCTTGGTTGCGGGCACGAAGATCGTCGTGCCGCCCTGGAACTCAATCTTGAGATGCTCTTGGGCGTGATCCTCTTTCTCAAGCAGTTCAATGCCGCGATAGCGACCGACGCCGTGAGCCAGGTGGACCACGAGGTCGCCGGTCCGCAGCTCCAAGAAGCTGTCGATTGCTTTGCCTAAACGGCGACGTGTTGGCCGCGCAACTTCCGTCCGCTGGAAGAGTTGATCGCCACCAACGACGACCAGGTTTTCTGGTTGATAGCAGAACCCGTAGTTAAGCCGTCCGACGACGAACCGCAGACGTTCTTCCTTGTTGGCGCGCGTGGTGGCCAGAATCTCATTGAGTCGCTTGATTTCGGCTTCGGTGCGACAGACGATCGTGACCTGTTTGCCGTCGGTGGCCGAATCGAGTTCATCCCGAACTCGGCCAATTTCGCCGCTGAACCGCTCGATTTCGCCAAACGGTAGCCGCCCGGTCTGCTCGTCCGGCGAACTTGCCAGGCTTTCACACCGCACGTGAGCGAAGCGGTCGACTCCGAGCATCACGTCGGCGTAGCTCAACAGGTCGCTCGTCTTGTCGCTTCGCTCTAGGTAGTGCTTCGCTTCCTCGGACAGCTCGTCTGGTTCCACCAGCATCAGCCAACTGCCCTCGGCCAAATGATCGGTCAACGAGGAATGAGCCTCTTCGGCTTGGGAGAGTAGCGTGATTTCAACCGCCTCGATGTCAGCGCTCTTGCTGCTCCGCTGAGTAGCCACGTCAAAGGCACGCATCGACTCGATCGTGTCGCCAAACATTTCGATGCGGACCGGCAGTTGCCAGTCGGGCGCGAAGATATCAATGATGCCGCCGCGTGATGAAAACTCGCCTGGCAGGGCGACTTCACTAGTATTGTGAAATCCGCCGGCCACGAGCCACTCGACCAGCTCTCGCGTATCGTGATCTTCGCCCACCGCGAACGTGCGGGTGACATCGCTCATTTGTGCGGGGCTGGGAACCGCCTGCATCAGGGCCTGAATACTGGTGACCACGATGGGGGCGGCCGCCGCGGCCTCTTGTCCGCGATTCGCCAGGTTTGCCCGGTCGAGTGACTTGAGCACCCGCAAGCGGTCGCCGAAAAGTTCGTCGCGAACGACTTCGCTGTCGCGGTCGAGTTCGATCGCCGGGAACTTCTCACAGCCGGCGGTAGTGAAGAGCGACAGCTCCCCGACCAGCGTGTCGATCTCCGCAGCGTGTGGGCAGACGACTACCAGAGAACCGGGGCACCGCTCTGCTAGCGTGGCAGCGACCAGTGCGCGTACCGACCCCCAGACTCGGTCCAGACCGGCCGCTTTGCCGCTTTCTAGCGTGGCGACCACATCTGCGAAGTCGGCCTGACGGTCCAAGTGACGAGTCAATTCGACCAGCGGCTGATCGAGCTCGTTTTCTGACACTAGGGCTTCACTCATGGTTTGCGGGATCATTCTAGTGACATCGCGGGATTGGTGAAAGCGATGCTAGTGCGACCCTCCGACACACCTAAGAAGGCGCGATTTGGGGCCCATCGCAGCACAATCGGTTCACCAACACCCCTCCCCGCGAGGTGCTAGCGGGCGCAAGGTTTAACTACTCTTCCCGGGTCGCTCCGCTGCCCGCAATCACCCCAGCGGAAGCTCCTACCAGATCGGGTCAACAGCGCGAATCGTCTTGTCTTTACGCCAGGCGGCGGCCGATAGGAATGTTACGAACTGCCCTCGTGCGCCGGTGGAGCGCGCCGTGACAACGTCGCCTGGTGTGGGTCGCGGCGGCGTCAGGCAGTCTCGAAGTGGATACCTTATTGAGTCTGAAACGAGTTGGAAATCTGCCATGAAAGCGGCCTTCTTACACGGACTTCTACTAATCGCTGTCTCTTTGGTGGCCGTCGCCACGACCACAGACGTCATGGGCGGTGAGACGAGCGCCCCGGCTCGTGTGATCGCGCTCGAGCCGATGACAGCGCGTGATGTCCCGCCAGTGGTAAGCACCGTGGCGATTTCGCCCGACGGTAAGTTGCTGGCGATTGCCGGGGACGATCACTTTGTCCGCATTCACAACCTGGCCACTGGCGAGCGTGTACGTGCACTCGGCGGGCACCCCGACTGGGTTCGTGCCGTCCGTTTCAGCGTTGACGGAAACACACTCGCATCCGGTGGCGACGACGGCCGGATTCGCTTGTGGGATGTCGCGACGGGCCGCCTAAAGAAGACACTGACCGAGCCGCGAAAGGTGGTTTACAACCTGGCCTACAGTGCCGACGGTAAACATCTGGCCGAGATCGGTTTTGAAGAGACGATGCGGATGTACGACACCGCGACGGGTGCAATCAATTTTGAGTTCGCCTGCCCGTGCAAGGACATGCGAGCGATCGACTTCTCGCCTGATGGCAAGTTCCTGGCCGCTGGCGGTCGCAACGGCCAGATTCGTATTTGGAACGTCGCTGGACATGGCGTGAAGCACGAGATGATGGTCGCCCATCGACGTCGCATTCGTGGCGTCGCCTTTTCGCCAGATGGAACGCAGCTCGCTTCGACTGGCGACGACGGTCGGATTCGCATCTGGGATATGAATACCGGCGAGGAGAAGACGTCGTTCATCGCGCGGAGTGCCAAGGTGCACGCCATTCTGTTCTACGATCGCGATCGCGTGGCCACCGCCGGCAGCGACAATCACATCAAGTTGTGGAACACGACGACGGGACGAGAGATTCATCGATTCACCGGGCACACCGGATCGGTTTCGACGATGGCTTGGGACGCCTCCCAGGGCATTTTGGTTTAAGGAAGTTTTGACACCACGGTTCGCGTTTGGGCA
>CAYLRE010000126.1:0-12777 GCA_964385715.1 uncultured Planctomycetaceae bacterium | reverse complement strand
GATGACTGGTACCGTCAGCCCGTCGACGGTGTCTCGCACATCGCCAAGTGGCCAACCTGCCACGCGATGTGCGAGACACCGTCGACGGGCTGACGGTACCAGTCATCCGGTTCCAGGTCGTCGATCATCGGCAACACATATTCACGGGCCGCTTTGATCTGCCCAAAAGCAATTTGCAATTCGTCCATAACAAGAGATCTCGAAGCCAATGAGAGGATAAGAGCCTACCGGCCAGCGGCCGCCATTCGCCAAAGGGGCTATTCTCACGCCAAGACCGTATCAGCGCCAAGGCAGTGCAAGGGCGGAAACGAGTCCAGCCTGAGCAAGACGTGATCCCAATATTGCGAACGCCCCCACCTCTCAACCAAAACCGAAAATCAATCCACAACCAACCATCGACTCGAACGAGTAAATAACGACTATGTCATCGCTTTGGAAACTCGCCGGCGGAAAAGTCTACGACCCGGTAAATAACGTTGACGGAGAGGTCCGCGACATTTGGATCGAGGACGGTCGCATTGTCGACGCCCCCACCGATCCGGAAGCGCGACCAACCAAGGTCGTGGATGCGGCCGGCATGGTCGTCATGCCAGGCGGCATCGATATGCACTGCCATATCGCCGGCCCCAAGGTCAACGTGGCCCGTAAAATGCGGCCCGAACAGAAGCGTGCCGACACGAAGGTTCACCGCACCGCCAACACGCATAGCGGCACAATGGGCAGCGCCCCGTCGACCTTTGCCACCGGCTACACATACGCCGGTCTTGGCTACACGACCGCGTTCGATGCCGCCATTCCGCCGCTAGCCGCCCGGCACGTGCACGAAGAATTTGAAGACACTCCCTGCCTGGACAAGGGTTTCTTCGTGCTGTTGGGCAACAATCACTTCATCATGGAGTCGATCAAGCAGGAAGATCCTGATCGCCTGCGAGACTTCATGGCCTGGCTCGTGTCGGCCTCGAAGGCGTTCGCCCCCAAGCTGGTAAACCCCGGTGGTGTCGAAGTCTGGAAGCAACAACAGGCGGGAAATGTATCGGGACTCGATACGCCAGTCGATCACTTCGACGTAACGCCGCGGCAGATTATCTCGAACGTAACCCGCGCGAGTAACGAACTGGGACTCCCGCATCCGGTCCATATTCACTGCAACAATCTTGGCATGCCGGGCAACTGGTCGACAACGCTCGAGACGATGAAGGCTCTGGATGGTCACCGTGGCCACATCACCCACATTCAGTTCCACAGCTACGGCGGCGGCGACGCGGACGAGAACACGTTCAACTCAAAGGTCGCCCCGCTGGTCGATTACGTCAACGATCATGACAACATCACCGTCGACGTCGGACAGGTCATGTTCGGCGAAACGACGAGCATGACTGGCGATGGCCCGCTCGGCTACTACCTGGCCAATCTCTACGGCAGCAAGTGGTACAGCGGCGACACCGAAATGGAATCGGGCTGCGGTATCGCCCCCATTAAGTATCGCAACAAGAGCCTGGTCCACGGCCTGCAATGGGGTATCGGCCTCGACTGGTACCTGATGATGAAGGATCCCTGGCGAGTGGCGATGAGCACCGACCATCCAAACGGGGCCTCGTTCCGAGCCTATCCGCAGATCATCCGACTGCTGATGGACAGCACGTATCGGCAAGACATCCTCAAGACCTGCCACCCGTTGGTTCGCGAACGCTGCAACTTCGGCGACATCGATCGCGAGTACACGCTCAGCGAAATCGCAATCATCACGCGAGCCGCGCCGGCCAGGATGTTGGGCCTAACGCACAAAGGGCACTTGGGCGTGGGCGCCGATGCCGACATCACCGTTTACACGCCGAATGAGAACAAGGAAATGATGTTCGAGATGCCGCGAACGGTAATCAAGGGTGGCGAGATCGTGGTCGACGACACGGATTTGCGATACGCCCCGGAAGGCCGCACGCTGCACGCCACTCCGTCGTACGACGTGGATCGCGAGGGCGAAATTGCCGAGTGGTTCGAGAAGTTCTACTCGGTCCGTTTCCGCAACTATCCGGTCTCGGCCGACTACCTGCACGATCCGGTCGCCGTGGAGTGCCGAAAGTAAGCGTCATGCGAGAGGCTCAGCCATACAACCGAAGCGGCAAGGCCGGCGATCAATTCGCCATGGCCGCGCTGCCGTTATGTCAACTCTCGGCGAATCGCCTCGGGCACGTCGTAGCCGGCCGCCTCGGCCGCACGGAAGTAGTCTTCCGGTCGGTTCAAGTTGTCGAGCGTTCGGGAGTCCAGGTCGACGTCAGCCCATTCGTCAGCCGTGACCTCGCGAGTCGGCACTTGTTCGAAGAGAAAGAACGGTCGCAACCGATCCTCGGACAGGAGCTGCTCAATGTCGCTCAACACCGAGGGGCTATAAACGGCCGACAACGGGTGATGGTATCCATCGACCTTGGGCACGGCGATCTTGTCGGAAGTGCCCTCAAGCAGTTCAAACAGCCGGCCAACAAAGCCAGGGACCAGCAGCGGAACATCGCAGGCGGTCACGTAAGCGGCGTCGACATCCCCTGGCAAGGCGGACAGCCCAGCGGCCAAGCCTTCGAGCGGCCCACGTCCTTCGCGGCGGTCGTAGGTGACCAGAACACTCTCCGGCAGCGGGGGCAAGTCTTGCCCCGGCGCGGCGACGACCACCAGACTATCAACCACTTCGCCCAGCAGACGCACTACCCGCGGCAGCATCAATTCGTCGCCGAACGGCAGCGTCGCCTTGGGCAGGCCCATGCGGCTGCTCTTGCCTCCGCAAAGAATGATGCCAGCGGTGCGCATGTCGGTCCCCAAAGCACAATTCAAATCAACTAATCAAACAACATCGCAAGTATATCGAATCGGACGTTGTCTGCCGCCGGGGTAGGCGTTCCCGGAATAAGAAATACGACATTAACAACCCAGCGAAGCCATGACGCTAAAACTTACCTATACAGAGCAGACGAGTGTGCCCGTTGAAATTGAAGGCATTACGCCCGATGTGGTTCGCCAACTGTCACTCGCCGATATCGAGAAGCTGGAAATTTACCACGGCAACGTGAAACTGCCGCTGGCCGAAATGTTCCAGGTCTCTGGCGACCCCTCCGATTCCCGCATGGAGCTGGAAGGTGACCTGTCCGGCGTCCACTGGATTGGGGCCGGCATGATCGATGGCGAGATTCAGGTCCAAGGCAGTGCCGGCCGTCATGTGGGCGCTGAAATGCGAGGTGGCCGGATCGATGTCGCTGGCGATGCCGGCGGCTGGGTTGGTGCCGAAATGCGAAAAGGCCTCGTCCATGTGCGAGGCAACGGCGGCCACTTGGTCGGCTCCGCCTACCGCGGATCGATCCGCGGCATGACCGGAGGCACCATTCTCATCGAAGGCGACGCCGGCAACGAAGTCGGCCTGACCATGCGACGCGGCATGATCGCCGTCGGGGGCAAGTGCGGCGACGTGCCCGGCTTCAACATGATCGCCGGCAGCATCTTCATCTTCGGCGAATGCGGCATCCGGCCAGGAGCCGGCATGCGTCGCGGAACCATCGGCCTGTTTGGTGAATCGCCCGAGCTGCTACCAACCTTCAAACGGGGTGCGACCGCCGATCCGGTCTTCCTGAAGATGGCTTTCCGCGAACTACGCGACTTGGGCTTCGCTGCCGTCGGCGACATCCCCTCGAGCGAAGTCGTGATCAACCACGGCGACCTGCTCGAAGGTGGTCGCGGTGAGATCCTCACGCGAGCGAGCTAGACGACGCGGCCGTGAATCACAAACTCATTGTGCGAACTCGGACACCTACAGCTGAAATCCCAGTCCGCGTAATTCCTGCCGTGCCGTTTCATCGGCCAGCAGATTCTTAAGCGCGACGACGGCCGGTCTTTGCTCTCGCGACTTGGGCACGACGAGATCAAACTGCTCATCCACGTGCGGCAGAAACTCAAGATCGTTCTGCTCGGCGATGTGAGAAATTGTCACACCCCAGTCGGCCCGTTCTTGTGCAACAGCCGCCGCCACTGCACTATGATTGCTGGCCTGAACCGCGTAGCCAGGCGGCTGCACGTTCTTCCCTTCGCCCTGCCCGCTCGCCGCGGCAAGCAGTTGATCGATCAGAATCCGCGTTCCGCTACCCTGATTACGATTGACCATTACACAGTCGCCGTCGCTCGCGGCGCCTGCCACCGCCTCTGTAGCGGTCTTGCCGGCGAAGCGATCATCTCCCTTGCGAAATACGACGCCCTGTTTGCGACCGTAGCCAGACAACAGCTCCAGGTCGTCGCTCACAAATGGTCGGTTGTACTGGCCACTTTCTTCGTCGAGCAGGTGAATGCCGGCGACATCACATTCACCTCGTTTGGCGGCCGCCAACCCGGCGGTACTACCAACGGCAAAGAACTTCGTCTCGAAACCCTGCTCTTGTAACTTGCCGAGCAGATAGTCGAGTCCCACGCAGTGACTGCCAATCACCACCAGGTCGGCAACTCGCAAGTCACGGCCCAGACGCTGTACGGAAACAGTCGAGTCGGCCTCGACAATCTCTTCATGTCGACCGATCGTGATGAATCCATCGGCATGGCTAAACGTAGTCACGCTGCCAGAACCTTTGCCCATCGGGTAGGCGATCAGATCGCCATCGGCGCCATGCGTCAGGCCCACGAGCATGTACTCGGTGCGGCCAATCTGTGAATTCGTTTTCACCGCAAGTCGCGCTGAAACCGTAGACGTCTCCGCCGCGGCCGCTCCACCTAGCTTCCGAATCACGGGGGCCACAAACTCGTGGAACGTAAAAATCGCCGAGGTTGGAAAGCCTGGCAAGATCACGACCGGCTTACCATGGTGCGAAGCCAAACAGATCGGCTTGCCAGGTTTAAGGGCCACACCGTGGGCAACGATGCCCGGCTCCGTCAGTTCGTCGACGACTTTGTAGCAGATGTCACCATGCCCTTTGCTGGTACCGCCGGAGAGCACCACCACGTCGGCCGTTTCCAGCGCTGCCCGGACCATGCTTCGCAGCTTCTCGACGTCGTCCTGAACAATGCCGAGTACGTGCGGTTCGGCGCCAAGCTCTCGAACCGCATCGGCCAGAATTTGGGCGTTGCTGTCGTAGATCAGCCCGGGCCGCATTGGCTGACCGGGAGCAATGATCTCATCGCCGGTGGAAACGATCGCCACCTGCACGCGTGGCCGCACTAGCACCTCATTCACACCGATCGCCGCTAAGACCCCGGTCTCCCGGCTGGTAAGCAGTTGCGACGAATAGAGCACGGTCTGGCCACGTGCGATATCGGTACCTGCGAAGGAAACACCGAAGCCGGCAGCCACCGACTTGGTGACAATGACAGCTTCGCCACGTACGTCAGCGTGTTCGACCATCAAGATCGCATCAGCTCCACGAGGAACCATTGCCCCAGTCGCGATCGGTACCGCCATGCCTGGCCCTATTTCGCAACCGGGAACCACCCCTGTGGAAATCGGCTGATCGATCAAATCTAATTCGCGGGGTTCGGTCTCGCTGGCTCCAAACGTATCCGCTGCACGCACCGCAAACCCGTCGAAGTTGGAACGATCGAAGCTAGGCACGTCGACCGCGGCCGCGACATCTTCGGCCAACACACGTCCTAGCGACTGCGAAAGTGGAATCGACTCGCATCGGGCAGGCGAGAAATCAATCGCCGAGACGAACCTTCGTTCCGCTTCATCGCGATCGATGACATCAAGAAATTGGGATTGGGCGTGTTTGGCCATCGCAGAAGACTGCTTCGCGTAAGCTGCGTTTATTGATCGTAGAGGTAGACGTCAACGTCAGCACCCGGGGGATACCCTTCGCTGTCGCCTGGAATAATGACGAAGCCGGACGCTCGCGTCGTGGATGAAAGAATGGACGCCCCTGAAATGGCGAGCGGTTCGACCTCATCCTGGTCATTGATCAGCACGCGGGCGTAATCAACACGACCTACGGTGGAGACCAACTTTCGCGCTAGCGGCAAGGGGCGAGAACGATAAGGCCAGTCGCTATCTCGGCCACCAAACGCACGAATCGTCGGACCGGCGAAGAAGTCGTAGGCACAAAGACAAGAGACCGGATTGCCAGGCAGCAAGAAGACCAGGCGATCGCCCAACTTTCCCATGCCTGCCGGACTGCTGGGACGCATGGCGATGCCGTGAATGGCAAGCTCACCCTGATCGGCCAGGAGCACCGGCACAAAGTCTTCCTTGCCAACGCTCGATCCGCCCGAGACGAGCACCACGTCACAATCATCTTCCAGCGCCGCGGTGATGGCCTGTGGATCGTCAGGCACGATGCCGGGATAGAGCACTTCACCGCCGTCCCGTTCAATCAGCGCCGTGAGCATCGGCCCGTTGGCATCGACGATTTCATACGGCCCCGGCGTAGTTCCAGCAGGCAAGAGTTCGTTGCCCGTGACCACGATCCGCACCCTTGGTCGGCGCACGACCGGTACTTCAGGCACCGCGACCGAGGAAAGCACCCCCAAGTCCTGCGGACGCAACCTTCGACCTGCGGGAAGCACCTCGCTCGCCTTTGCGATGTCCTCGCCAACACGGCCGACATGTTTTTCTGGCGGAATCTCGTCCAACAGCAGTACCTGCTGGCCGTCGACCTCGACTTTTTCGACCGGCAATACTGCGTCGGCACCCTCGGGCATGGGTGATCCGGTCATGATGCGCACGGTCGTCCCGGCGGTGACTTGCCCCTCGAAAGGTCGTCCCGGCCACGCCTCGCCGATGATGTTGAGCGTGAGTCGATTGTAGGTGGTCGCCCCTTGAGTATCGGCCGCCTGGAGCGCGAAGCCGTCCATCATAGCGCGTCGAAACTGCGGCACATTCACCCCGCTCTCGACGGCACGGGTTAAGATCCGATCGTGGGCGTGAGCGAGGGATACGGTTTCTTCACCCAGCGGCTGCCAGTGTGGCCGCAGCCAGGCAAGCGCCTCGTCGACGGTCGATCTTTGTGCGAAGCCGCGCATGCGAACGTCGCGATTCGGATTGGAAGAGGGAGACTGGGGCATGGCGGGAACGACGCGTTGCGGCAGCCGTACGGATGGCTACGAACGCGTAAGTGTGAATCGGGTATGTCGGGCCACTAGCGGGCCTCAAATCTGGGCTGTCTGCCAAATCTGACAACATGCTCCATGATACGTCGACCGCTCCCGTTGCTCTAGGTCTTCTGGTTCCAGGTCTCTTAACTGCCGAGGGCCCTACTAGCCGCCGAGGGCTAAGTTGCTCTCGAACTACAATTCAGCCGTTGACCCGTCAGTTCGCTCCGCTTACAGTAAATTCTCGTGCGATCTGTACGTATCCTCATGGGGCTAATTTCTCGCGAAACTCACATCTGCCGATGCTTGCCAAACGTGTTATTCCGTGCCTTGATGTCGACCGCGGTCGGGTCGTGAAAGGGACCAATTTCGTCGATCTTCGTGACGCCGGAGATCCCGTCGAGGTCGCCTCGCGGTACGAACACGAGGGCGCCGACGAGCTGATCTTTTTGGACATCACGGCCACACACGAAGGCCGGGAGCTGATGCTCGACGTGGCGAGGCGAACGGCCGAAGTCGTCTTCATGCCGTTTACGATTGGTGGCGGAATTCGTGAGATCGACGACATCCGAGCATTACTCAACGCAGGGGCGGACAAAGTCTCGATTAATTCAGCCGCGGTCAACAATCCCGAACTGGTCGAAAAGGCGGCGCGTCGTTTCGGGCGTCAATGTATCGTGGTCAACATCGATCCCAAGCGAGTGATGCGCGACGGCAAAGAATTCTGGGAAGTGCATACCAGTGGGGGACGTGTTCCCACCGGCCTAGAAGCAGTCGCCTGGGCCCGCGAAGTCGAACGCCTTGGGGCCGGCGAGATCGTGCTCACGTCGATGGATTGCGACGGAACGAAGGATGGCTACGACCTTGAAATAACGGCGGCGGTGAGCGAGGCGGTTTCGGTTCCGGTCGTGGCCAGCGGGGGAGCCGGCAAACCAGAACACTTGGCCGACGCGATTCAGATTGGTAAAGCGGATGCGGCACTCGCGGCCAGCATTTTTCATTTCAAAGAATACACGATCGACGAAACCAAACAGATCTTGCACGAACGAGGCATTCCCGTTCGCTGGCGAGAGCAAGTCGCTGGCTAATCGGCCCCTCGGGCATACATTGGGCAGACTCGTCGTTAAGACGAGAATTCGGCAACTTCATTTCCCTGTTAACCGACAGAGGCACGATGCTTCGCATTCTGCTGATTATCGCCTTGCCAACACTCGCTTTGCTGGGGTGTCCCTTGGCTAGCCTTGCGCAAGATGATGCCAGCTGGCCTCACTACGATGTCGACGACTACTATCGCGGCACGGGTTTCTATTTCAGCTGGACCAAGCTGGCTGTGATTTGGCTCGTTTTTCTGCTGTGGGTCAAATCAACCGACTGGGTGCATCGAGATGGCCAGGTGGTGCGAACACGGTTGAAACTCTGGCTGCCGATTCTGTTGATCACGTTCGCGGCGTCACTGGGGCTATTTTGGGTCCTGGCCAATTTCTCGCTTGGTCTAACCACCATGGTATTCGCCTACGCGGTACCGTTCGCGACATATGTGGTGGTTCGAAACAAGTCGGTCCAACCGGAACAACGCGTGTTCACGCCCGGGCACCTCGGCGACTGGTTCTCCGATCGCTTGGAATCGATCGGCATCGGCACGGGCTCTGATCGCGACGACTCGGCAGTTCCGCAACACGCGGTACGACTTCATGCACGGTGTGGCCAAAATGCGGCGGCCAACGAGGCAATCTCGGGCGGCGTACGTACCATGCCAGGCTACGACTTGCTCGGCAAGCTACTGACCGACGTCCTCGCGCACGATGCTGCCGCGGTCATGATGGAGTTCACTGGCGAACAAGTGATGCTTCGCTACATGATCGACGGCGTATGGCACAACGTACCCTCGCAACCGCAACAAGGATTTGAACCAATACTTTCCGTCATCCGCACCTTGACCACGGGCGATCCTACCGGGCAACGCGCGGTTGCACATGGCGACTTTGATTTTGAACTTCACGAACGCGCATACATCTGCCAAGCCACGCAGCAGAACAACGCTGGAGCTCTACGAGCGATACTAAGACTCGATACGCCCGATGTCTCCTTCGACTCGCTTGAAGAGCTGGGTATGCCACTCAAGATGGCGGAACGCATGCGTCAGCGAATTGGACAAAAGAACGAATTGATTCTTTTCTCGGCACTGCCGGGTGGCGGACTGTCGACGACCATCGATACTGTCCTACAGAGCACCGATCGCATTCGCCGCGACTGCACGATTCTCGAATCGGCTTCCAAGTATGAACGGGAAATCGACGCCACGGAGATCCACAAGTACTCAGCAAAAATCACACCCCCGCAGATTCTCACTCAGGTACTTCGATCCTGGCCAGATCTGTTAGTAGTTCGTGATTTGAAAGACGTAGAAACGGCTCGCATTCTGTGCCGACAATCGCGAGAGGAATGCCTGGTCATCTCTACTTTGGGTGCCAAGAGCGCTGTCGAGGTGCTATTGCGTGTGTTGATGCTCAAAGTACCGGCGAAGGAGTTTGCCGACGCCATCTCTTGCGTCGTTCATCAACGCTTGATCCGTCGCCTATGCAACGACTGCAAGCAGCCATACGAACCGTCCGACGAGCTCCTCCAGAATCTCGGTCTCCCGGGCGACCGCGTCAAGACGCTCTACCGAGCTCCTCAATCTCCGGCAGAACCCTGCCGCACGTGTCGCGGTATCGGCTACCAGGGCAGGACCGCGATCTTTGAGACACTGGTCGTCGACGACGCAATGCGTGATCTGCTAACCACGAAACCCAGTCTCGAAGGGTTGACGACGCTGGCCGTGCAGGCTGGAATGCACACAGTTCGTGAGTTTGGGGCTGTTCTGGTGGCCCGCGGCGAAACTTCGGTCGATGAACTCTCACGAGTCCTTAAGCAATAAGTTTCCACTCCAACGATAGCACCTCGTAAAATATACCCATGACGATTGTCCTAACCATTGCGATGCTGGGAATCATGTTCGCCGTGTTCGCGGCCGTCGGCACCCAGGGCTTGTGGAGCAATGTTCTAGTCCTGGTCAACACTGTGCTGTCGGCCCTTGTGGCAACGAATGCCTATGAGCCGATCGCTGTGCGGATTCACAGCAGCTATCCGTCGTTCGGGTATATTGCCGACCTGATTGTCGTGTGGGGGATGTTTTCTCTGACCTTCATTCTGCTACAACTTGCAACCGGAATCGCATCCAAAACCCGCGTCCGTTTCGGCTCAAAATTTGACCAGATTGGCGGGTTCGTCGTGTCGATCCTAACCGGCTGGGTTCTTGTCTGCTTTACGATGATGACGCTACACACGGCACCTATTGAGCGTGAAGCCTTCGGAAACGCCTTGTTGCCGGGGGCGTCTTCGGGATTCCTAGGGTCCGTCGCTCCGGATCGCGTCTGGCTCGCGACAACACAGCGGTTATCCCGCGGTAAGGCACTAGGAGGCCAGGATTCCGATGAACCGACGTTCGATCCGGCGGGAGACTTCATCCTAAGGAACGCGATGCGGCGACACGAATACTACGAAACGGAGCCAGGTCTGTTTGCCAAGAGAAGATGGGGCGATGTCATTCCTTACCGGAAGGATACCGCGAAACCATGACCAAGGACGCCTCTCAAGAAGGACATTCTCCGTTCTCACCGGAACAACCGGGTACGGAGTATCGTCGCGTCAGCCCGTTGGCCCTTGTTGCCGTTGGACTGGCACTCGTCTCACCGATTGCACTAACAACTTGGTTGTTATGGTGGGTTCCCTGTGTAGCTGCGTTCATCGCATTGCTCGCGTTATGGAGTCTCCGCACGGACCGTCGAGCTAAGGGGCGACAAATCACGGTCGTCGCACTCGCCGTGGCTCTGGTCATCGCCGCTGCGGCTCCTACTCGATTTTTTGCTCGCAGCAAGAAGCTCTCTGCACAAGCGGAACGAGCTGCTGTTGAATGGCTCGAGATCTTACAAAACAGCCGCCGTAAGGATGGTGTCCCCAACAATTGGCAGCTTGCCCGGGCAATGCAGTTCCGATTGCCGACAGACAAACGCCAGCCATTGGACGCCACGCTGTTGGAGTACTATATCAAGAATGAGCACAATCGATACGCCTTAGAGGACTTCGCTAACGAGCGCCTGGTTCGCACGTTGCACACACTCGGAACGCGTGCCACGATTCGACATTATGCGACCGAATCGTGTACGCAAAGCGAAGGTGTCGATCGAGTCAAGTTGGTTTGCGCAGTGACTTTCCTAAGAGACAGTCGCCCGGAGTCCTTCTTCGTGCAGCTCCTGCTCGAACGAAAACAAGGCGGCGATGGTGAGCCAGGCAAATGGCGCGTCGCCAGCTATCGCGGGGATTATCTTCCCAAAGGCCTTTCTGCAACCGGATGACAGACGCAGGAGTTGACCCGCTGGGCTCGCGCTCGTTCGTCCGTTATATTCAGTGGACGCGTCCCTACGACGTCGCTGTCCCTCTCCCTGTAACAATTCACTGACGCGATGATTCGTGAAGAACTACTAGCAATTCTGCGCTGTCCGATCGACCGACAGTCGTTACGAATCGCTGATACCACATTGATCGAACAAATCAACGAATCGATCGCGGCTGGCCAACTATCAAATCGCGCGAGCCAGCGTGTCGAGTTCGCGCTCGACCAAGGACTGATCCGCGAGGATGGCAAGCTTCTTTATCCCGTCGTCGATGACATTCCCAAATTGGTTGCGGACGAGGCGATTCCTCTGGAATCATTCACGCCGCACAGTGAGTGACCGCTATGCCTGAGAAGACCATTTTTAAGAAAATTATCGATGGCGAGATCCCTGCCGACATCGTCTACGAGGATGAGCACTGCCTTGCCTTCAATGATGTCGCGCCGCAAGCACCGACGCACGTGCTGGTGATTCCAAAGAAGGAGATTACCTCGCTAGCTCATCTTAGTGAAGAGGACGAGGCGTTGATGGGGCACCTCACGATGACCATCCACCGGTTGGCCAAACAACTCGAACTAGCCGCTGGGTACCGCGTTGTGGTCAACTGTGGCGCCGATGGAGGCCAGACGGTTGACCATCTGCACTACCATCTGCTGGGCGGAAGATCACTTTCGTGGCCGCCAGGCTAGTGAGACGGATCCGACTTCGTCGACTTGGCACCACTCGGTTTCGCGGCGACGCGTCAACTTACTTCTTATTTCAGAATGCTCGGAAGGCCACGTTTCCACCAGCTCTGTTTCGGCGCAGGCTCCTTGCCCGGAGCTTCGGCGGCAGGCTCAACCGGCTCCTCAGCAACTTCAGCCACACGGGCTTCCGGAAGCGGTACATGATCTTCCAGGAAACGAGGCCAGTAGCCCTCGAGCACCCGTGAACAATCGGAGATGCGTCCATCGTTCAACTGCAGATGGGCCTTGGTAATTAGTCGCGTTAGGTGCGTTTTTTCCGTCTCGCTAAAGTGCAAAGTGGTCGCCTCAACGTCGTCGATCCAGACGGTACCTGCCCCCATGAGGTCAAAGCGAATTTGCAGCTGTCCACGATCGGCCAGCGGCAAGTCATCGACTTGAAACTGAATATGCTGCCAACCAGCATCCTCAAATCGATTCAGACCGGCAATTCTCCCGAAACGATAGTAGTCCTGCCCGTTGGCCTGCTCACCACCGACGGCCAGTCGTAATGGCGGCAGCGGCTGGCTCGGGTCAATTCGCAACCACACGGAGAACGCCAATCTCCCTGTCACTGG
>CAYLRE010000125.1:0-12795 GCA_964385715.1 uncultured Planctomycetaceae bacterium | reverse complement strand
CTTCCTGCCTGGCGACTTGGCAGCCAAGATCAATCCCTACTTGCGACCGCTGCTCGATGCCTTGCACGAGATGATCGATTACGATCAGTTCCGCCGCTACATGGAACAAGACGTCATCGAGGTCATCCCGCTGGCTTACATGCGCGGCCGCACGCTCAACGAGGCATTCATCATCCTCGACGAAGCGCAAAATACGACCGTTGCACAAATGAAGATGTTCCTCACTCGCATGGGCGAGGGTTCCAAAATCGTCGTGGCCGGGGATACCACCCAGATCGACTTGCCGAACAATCAGGCCAATGGCTTGATCGATGCGATCTCGCGACTGCGATCGATCGAAGGCTTCGGCCGCGTGGAACTCACAACCACCGACATTGTGCGACACCGGCTGGTTCAAGAAATCGTTCGCGCTTACGAAGAGGGTCCCCAATCGCACTCCAAGAAAGGGCGCCGGCGATAACGCAATTCGCGTCTCGAGCCACTGAGCAACGAACATGTCAACCGGAGGATCGAAAAAGTCGAGAAGAGACAGGGTCGCGGACCTCGATCCGACCACGAAGATGACGGCGCGGGTATGGCATCGCATTCGTAGCGTCGAGGTTTTAATGCGTGCCGGCATGTGCCTGCTGGCCGCACTCGTGATGATGCTGGTCACTCGCGCCTGGGTTCCCCCGCAGGCCTATCGCGAAGGAGACGTGCCACGCCGAGCGATTGCAGCCCGAGTCGACTTCGAAGAACGCAATCCCGACGAAACCCAGCGAGCTCGCGACCAGGCCGCACGTCAGGCCCGTCGCGTTTACCGACACGATCCGGAACCATTGCGCCAGCTGCGTGCCGAACTAAAGAACATCATCGTCGAGTTGCGGCAGGTTGAAGAGTATACGCCCGAGACGAATAAGCTCTGGAAAGAGAATTTCTACATCGACTCGGCCACGCAGCCGGTACCGGACGACGACGATCTCCAGGTCCAATTCAATCAGTTCCGCCAGGCGTTCGACGGTGACGGTGAGCTGGCGAAGTTCGAACAGGCAATTGAAGAGGCGTTTGAAGACATCGAGCAGCACGGGCTACTCGATTCGCTGATCGAACCTTCCACAGACGTCGAGTCGGAAGACAAGCGCCCAGTGAGCCAGGTCGTCTCGCCGGAGTTTAATCAGGCTGAAATTCGCGTCTATCCGATCAGGAAACCGGACGACGAACGTATCGAGCCGGTGGACCATGTGTTATTGGACGACGTGCTACCGACGCTTTCCAAGAAACTCAAGGCGGGCCTGCAATCGAATGACATTGTGGCGCGCGTCGACGCTTGGTTGCGTTTACGGCTGGCCAACGCGACGACGTTAACGCTTGATCCGGAACGGACGGCCGAACGAAAAAAGACCGCCGTCGAAAAAGTTGAGGATGTCTACGATCTGATCGCCAAGAATACGCCCCTGGTCGTAGCTGGAGCCCCGATTGATGAAGACGACCTGATACGTCTCGACCTGGAACACGTCGCATTCTGCGCACAACAAACGCCAGGACAAAAATTTGGGCGTGCGATGGCGACTCTCGGCATGTACTTCGCCCTCTATACGTTGTGCGGCTTCTTCATCTACTTTCGGTATCCCAAGATCTTAGAGAACCTAGGGCAACTCATTGGAATCCTGGGGCTATCGGTCGTCACCGTCTCCGCATGCTACTGGCTTAACCTCTGGAATGCCGAACTCATTCCGCTCTTGCTGTTCGCGATGACCATCGCCATCGCCTTCAATCGCGAATTGGCTTTGTTGTTCGCGTCCGCATTGGGATTGGTTGTCGTATTGTCACTAGGCCAAGGACTTAGCCCGTTCGTCATCCTCATGGCCGCTGCGGCCACGGCCGTGTTGCTGCTCGGCCGAGTACGGAGCCGCACCAAGTTGATCTACGTCGGCTGCTGCGTCGGTCTGGTAGCGGCGTTGACCACGATCGGTGTAAGTGTTGTTGACAGCCAGGCGTTCAGCGTCAGCCTTACCGACGCCGGCTACTTTGCCCTGGCAGGCATCGTCTCCGGCTTCGCAATGACCGGCCTGCTGCCATTTGTCGAGAACATTTTTGGAATCATTACCGACATCAGCTTGCTGGAGTTAGGTGACGCCGCTCATCCGCTTCTCCAAGAGCTCGTTCGCCGCGCACCTGGCACGTACAACCACTCGATCAATGTCGCCTCGATGGCGGAAGCGGCGGCGGAGAGCATCGGTGCCCAAGGCTTGCTTGTTCGCGTCGGTGCTTACTTCCACGACATCGGAAAGATCTTCAAGCCGCAATACTTCGTCGAGAACCAAGGGGACGGTGACAACCGACACGACTCCCTGGTTCCGGCCATGAGTACGCTGATCATCATCGCGCACGTCAAAGACGGCGCTGACTTGGCGCGTCAGCACCACCTTCCGCTGCCGATGATCGACTTCATCCTGCAGCACCATGGCACCACGCTGGTCGAATATTTCTACAAGCGTGCCAGCCAGCAGAGTGAAGAGAATCCCGACGGCGAGGAAGTCGACGAGAATACGTTCCGCTACCCAGGCCCCAAGCCGCAAACTCGCGAAGCGGGCATTCTGATGCTAGCCGATACGGTCGAGAGCGCGAGCCGCGTGCTCGTCGAACCGACGCCGGCACGAATTGAGAGCCTGATCGAAGAACTCACCATGAAGCGGCTACTCGACGGCCAGCTCGACGAATCGGGCCTGACGCTGCAAGAAGTACGCACGGTCCAAGAGAGCCTCGCCAAATCACTCACGGCGGTGTATCACGGTCGCGTTAAGTATCCCGATCAGAGGACGGCATGACGTCGGACACCCATCCGTACAAGATCGACTTCGCCATCGAGGTCGATGATGCGCCGCTCTGCGACGCCCAGATCATCGAAGCGGTCAGCGGGATCCTGGCCGAAGCCGACTACAAGTCGGCTCAAATCAGCGTCGCCGTGGTCGACGATCCAACGATGCACGAGTTGAATCGCCGTTATCTGAACCACGACTACCCGACCGACGTATTGAGTTTTACGCTGGCGGACGAAGACTCTCACCTAGAAGGCCAACTCATCGTCAGCGTCGACACGGCCGCCAAAGAGGCGGCCGAGTACGACTGGACCACTGAAAACGAACTGCTTTTGTACGTCGTGCATGGAACCTTGCACTTAGTCGGCTATGATGACGCAACGCCCGAGTTGCGAGGCGAGATGCGTGAGGCGGAACGTCGCGTCCTCTCTCGCTTTGGCCTCACACCTCCCTACGACGACGGTCAGGGAGACATCGTCCCCGAAAGTGGCGAATGCGGCCAAGACGTGCAACAACAGGAGACCACCTAAGTGTCGCCGGATACTTTTTTCTGGATCGCTATCGCTAGCCTGGCCGCCACCTGCCTGGCTTCCATCGGAGCGCGCTCGTTGCGGGAGTTTTCCCGACACGATCTGGAAGAACTTTGTCGCACTCGCCCCGGCGGACCGCAATTCGGCGAGATCCTACGTCTGCACGACCGAATGGCGGTCGGCATCGAAAGCCTGCACGTGCTGACGACGGCGTTATTCGTCACTGCAGCCAGCTTCTGGGGATTGTGCGACGGGACCGCATCGCCAAGTGCGATTGTAAGCGTGACTCGCTGGCAAGATCTCGTCATTGGTGCCGGAGGAGTCGGGCTCTGCCTGCTAACATTTAAGATCTGGATTCCCTGGGCCGTCGTGCAACTTTGGGCCGCCCCCTTTCTCTATCGCACCTGGCCGCTGTGGCGTGGCGTAAGCACAATACTTACTCCACTCGTCTTGATGGCCCAACTAGTGAACGTCCTCATCCACCGACTGGCCGGTCGACAACTTAGCCATCCGACGGAAGATGTCATCGAAGAAGAGATTCGCACCATCGTCAGCGAAGGGCATCGCGAAGGCCTGCTCGAATCGGATGCCCGCGAAATGATCGAAGGTGTCATGGAACTAGGCGACGCCGATGTCGCCAAGATCATGACGCCTCGCACCGACATGGTCATGATCCCAGTGGCACTATCTTGGACAGAGGTCCTCGACTTCGTTATCAACGCCGGACACACTCGAATTCCGGTGTTTGACAAATCACGGGACGACATCGTCGGCGTGCTCTACGCAAAAGACATCCTGCCTGCGTTCCGCGACGGCATCAAAGATGAGGAGATGCCGCTCAAGGGCATGCTTCGACAGCCCTGTTTCGTTCCGGAAACCAAACGGCTCGACGATCTTTTGGAGGAACTTCAAAAGACACGCAACCACATGGTGCTTGTACTCGACGAGTATGGCGGCGTATCCGGACTCGTTACCATCGAAGACATTCTCGAAGAAATCGTCGGCGAGATTGTCGACGAGTACGACGAGGAGCTCGTCGAAGAAATCCGCCAGCTGGACGATCGCACCTACGAAACACTGGCCCGCGTCCAAATCGACGAGATCAACGATCGCTTTGACTTGGGCCTGCCCGAAACCGACGACTACGACACGATCGGCGGTTTCGTTTTTAGCCAGCTCGGTCACGTCCCCAAGGCTGGCGAGGAGCTGGAATGGAACGGCGTCCGTATTAAGGTCTGTGAAGCGAGCCGACGGCGAATAGAGAAACTACGCATTCTGCTGCCGGACATGCGCCGCGAAACGGCCTAACAGAGATGCACTAGCTCACGATACCGCTGGCGCTGCTGGCACTTCTCTCGCCTTCTTTGGCACACCGCCTTCTTTCGCACAACATGGATGAGTCATGGCACGATGGCCTTGACGCTCGGCTCTGGAGTTTCGTACTGTTCCGCCGCAAATTTTCCGTCGCTGGTCGTGCGCGCGATTCCGCCTGAACGAACCAGTCTGGGAAACTTGCGCGTCGGTCCGAATTGGTAAGGCACCCAACGCCACCTTCTGGATCTTCGCGAGCCACATCCTAGAGCTAACAACTCCTCATCACGAAGGCAGGGCGACCGTCTGACTCGCGATATTCGTCGCGCATCATGGCCCGTTGTCACGCCACCAGTCCGATCGGACCGAGACGGCAGATGAAACGCAATCCAACTATTTTGGTTCTGTTGATTACCCTTTTGACCGGCAGCGTTGCGCAAGCTCAATGGCCCTGGTCGAAGAAGGAGTCGACGACGACGCAGGTTTCGCCCCAGATAACACAATGGTGGGCTGCCAACCGGCACCGAGCGAGGCTCGTCCCCGGACGTGGGTACCAAGTGCCAGGCGTTGCCGGATTTTATGACGAGCACGGCCGTCCAATCGATCAAGTTACCAAACGTAGCTCGGGCGGCATCTTCGACGACGACGATGAAGGAATCTCGATGGATGGCAACTTTGCCTCCAGGATGTTTGAACGGATTCGCGGCAAGGAGCGCGTCTCGCCAGCTTCGGCTACAGCCCCTATCCCTGCGACTGCGACCCAATTCCCGGGAGCGACTACTCTCACACCGGCCCAGGCTCAGTGGTGGGCAGAGAATCGTCGTTTTGCGCGTCAGGTCGGCCAGGATGTTTTCCGGATCGATGGCATCGGAGATTTCCATGGAGACGGACGACGGATGAACCCCAATACCCGATGGTCACCCCCTGTGGTTGCGCCAGCACCCGCGCCAACCACTCCACTGTCTCCTCCCGCGGCAGCTGCAACCGGCGCTTATCCGAATACAGGCTACCCGAGCGCGACTCCACAACCCGGCTTCGCGCCGCAACCGGCCGGTCCATACCCGGGAACGACACCTCCTCCCTACGCAGTCGTTCCCGGACCTCCGTCTGATCCCAATGCGAATCCGTATGAGGCGGTCGATCCGTTCCGCCGTGAACAGAAAACGAACAAGGAAGACGACTCGTCGTTGACCGAGACCATCGCCGATCGACTCAGTGGCGATAGCGACGACGGTCTACTGAGCGCCTTGCCGTTCCAGAAATCGTCTAAGACCAATCAGGCCGCGGCTCGTCAACACTTTGCCGAAGCCGAGAATGCTATGCGGCAAAGTGATTTCGATATGGCTGCAGAAAAGTACGAAGCCGCAATGGAAAACTGGCCTAACTCACCACTCGAAGAAGACGCCATGTTCATGTTGGGCGAAGCCTACTTCTTCGCGGACGAATATCCCGACGCATTAACCGCGTACGAGGAACTACTTAAGAAATACAAACGATCGCGTCATCTTGAGAAAGCGGTCGCACGAGAATTTCAGATCGGGCACTACTGGGAACAGCTCCACGAGAATAACCCCAAGTGGATCCTCTCACCCAACTTCACCGACGGCAGCCGGCCGCGTCTCGACACGCTCGGACACGCCCGGCGAGCCTATTCGCGTGTCCGCTTGAACGATCCGACCGGCAAGTTGGCAGACGACAGTCTGATGGCCACGGCAAGCTCGTTCTTCAAGCGAGGTGAATGGGACAGCGCCGCCTATCACTACACCTTGCTCGTGAGGGAATACCCCGACAGCGAACATCAATACGACGCCCACATTCTCGGCATTCAATCGCACATGCGGGTTTACCAAGGCCCGGAGTACGACAAGACGCCATTGGTCGAAGCAGAAACCTTGCTCAAGCAGGCTCTTCGCCAATTCCCCAACCAGCCGCCAGAACAGCGTCAACGTTTGACAACCGTTCAAGCGCAAATCAAGGCCGCCGCAGCGGAGCGTGACTTTAGCACAGCGGAGTTCTACGCGAGACAAGGCTTTGTCGATTCGGCACGGCAGTACCACCAACAGATTCTCGCCGATTATCCGAATACCCCGATCGCTGCCCGTTCTCATCAAAGGATCGCCGAACTGCAAAGCGAACCGGGCGTTCCGCCACAACGATTCGCCTGGCTCTCCGGTGTATTCCCAGAAGAACGCGATGAAATGTCGAACATGATCCGCACAGCACGACAGCCAGGTGCCGCGCCGGCTGTCGCCCCGGGAGCGGTTCGTAGGTAGATTCCCTCATGCCTAGTCTTCAACAATTCGATTGCGTCGAGTCGAATGCAGCGATGCGTTTCCGGCCGTGGTACCGCTATGCCGCGTTGTTGATGGCGATGTGTCTGCTCCTGCCCGGCTGTATCGGCTACCACCTCGGCAACCAGAGTCTCTACACACCACAAGTCCGCACGGTCCACGTCCCCGTTTTTCAGTCGGATAGTTTTCGGCGAAACCTGGGTGAGCGACTGACCGAAGCGGTCATCAAAGAGATCGAATTGAAAACGCCGTACAAAGTTGTGCCACGCGAGCGGGCCGACACGGTGCTCAGCGGGCGACTCGTCGGAGAGTCCAAGGACGTGATCGTCGAAAGTCGCTTCGACGACCCTCGCAACTACGACATCCAGATGAGTGTTCTCGTCAATTGGACGAACCGAGCAGGCGAGCCGATTCACCAAAGTCAAACGTTGATGGTTCCGGACCAAGTCTGGGAGGTGTCGGCGACCAGTGCATTGACACCCGAAGTCGGACAGTCGCTCACCGTCGCACAACAACAGGCGATTCAACGCCTGGCCGAGCAGATCGTTTCCATGATGGAAGCCCCGTGGTACACTGCCGAGAATGAGCACCCAGTCATCGACTTCAGCGGCCAAGCGATTCCCGAACCGGGCTACCCGGTGGGTATTGAAAACGCGCGAACTTACCCTGCCGGCGGTCCCTCGGCTCATGGGTATCGTTAACGTCACGCCCGATAGTTTCTCCGATGGCGGTAAGTTCCTTGACCATTCGGCGGCGGTTGAGCAGGGGCTACGGCTCGCTGAAGAAGGGGCCGACATTCTCGATATCGGCGGCGAGAGCACTCGTCCGTATTCCGATCCGGTTTCGCTCCAAGATGAACTCGATCGCGTCGTAGGTGTTGTCGAAGCCCTGGCCAGTCAGACCGACGTGCCGATATCGATCGACACCTCCAAGGCGGCCGTCGCCCGCGAAGCTTTGGCAGCCGGTGCGCAGATCATCAACGATGTCACCGGTCTCTCCGGCGATGCCGACATGATTTCCGTGGCATTGGAAACGGGAGCCGGCATTTGCGCGATGCACATGCAGGGGACGCCACAGACCATGCAGGATGATCCCCGCTACGATGACGTTGTGGCCGACATCGACAAGTATCTGCGTGAGCGACTCGAAACACTCACCGCGGCCGGGATCTCCCGCGACAAGATCTGCCTCGACCCGGGCGTCGGATTCGGCAAGACCCACGAGCACAATCTCACACTTCTGGCCGAAAGCTGGCGTTATCACGAAATCGGCTGCCCGCTCCTGGTCGGTCACTCCCGCAAGGGTTTCATCGCCAAGGTCTTGGGCGATAAGGAGGCCGATCGCACCGCAGCGACCGTCGGCGTGTCTCTCGCGCTAGCGGCCCAGGGGATCCAGGTGCTGCGTGTTCACGATGTCAAAGCCACGGCGGACGCCCTCCGGCTTTACGCCGCCAGCGGGGCTCTCGGAGCCACTGAACCAGCCACCTGGTTCGCTTCCTAAGGCGGCCGGTTTGGCGGTCCTAAATTGCCGCCGCCGATGGCCTTAATCCTGCTAGCACTGCCCGTTACCTGAGCCGGGAAGACGTTGACGCAGACCATGCATTCAAGGATACTTGCGCGTCGGTCTCCGCGATCAGTAGCGGCCCATTACGGACCGCTACGAAGAAGCCGGCTCACACATACTGAATCGCCGTACAGACCACGGAACCTAGAATTTCACGACCGCTGATTTCGCTGAGTTATTTCCCCATGTCCGTCATCCAAGATCACGAACTTCAGGCCTATTGCGAACAGGTTGCCGAGCGGGCTCGTACCGCTTCGCGATCGTTAGCTTCGTTGCGTGGCGATATCAAAATCGCCTGGCTCAAACAATCCGCCGCCAAGCTACGTGAAGCAACTCCGGCCATCTTGGAAGCAAATGTGCGCGACGTGGAAGCTGCGCCTGGCTACGGACTGACGGATGCCCAGACCGATCGACTTCGTCTCGACGAGGAACGTATCGAAGGGATCGCTGCCGGATTGGAAGCCGTAGCGGCATTGCCCGATCCAGCTGGAGAAGTGATCGAATCTTCGGTTCGCCCCAACGGTCTCGATGTGCAGAAAGTCCGCGTCCCCTTGGGCGTTATCTTTTTTATCTACGAGTCACGTCCCAACGTGACGGCCGATGCGGCTGCCCTGTGCGTGAAGAGCGGCAATGCCGTGATCCTGCGTGGCGGAAAGGAAGCAGCCCATTCGAGCCGTGCGATCGTCGACTTGATCAACGAAGTGGGACAAGAAGTTGGCTTGCCTGAGAACGCCGTCCAACTCGTCGCCACGACCGATCGTGAAGCGGTCGGACACTTCCTGTCGTTCAATCAATACATCGACTTAGCCATTCCCCGCGGTGGCGAGGGACTGATTCGCCGGGTTGCCAGTGAAGCAACCATGCCGGTGATGAAGCACTTCTCCGGCAACTGCCACGTTTACGTGGATGCCGCGGCCGATCTCAACATGGCCCACGACATTGTTGTGAACAGCAAGTGCCACCGCATGGGCGTTTGCAACGCGGCCGAATCGCTCGTCGTGCATGCAGATGTGGCGGCGGAAATTCTACCCCGACTTGGCAAATCGCTCGCCGCTCAGGGTGTCGAGATTCGCGGTGACACACAGGTTCGTGAACTAATACCGGCTGCCACTGAAGCAACGGACGAAGACTTTGGCGTCGAGTTCCTCGGCCCGGTAATCTCCGCCTGTGTTGTCGGCTCGCTCGACGACGCGATTACACACATCAATCAATACAGTTCCCAGCACACTGAGTCGATCGTGACTGCTTCGATCGAAGCTGCCCGAGAATTCGCGGCACGCATCGACAGTTCGGCGGTCATGATCAACGCCAGTACTCGCTTTAATGACGGTGGCGAGTTTGGCCTGGGGGCAGAAATCGGTATCAGCACGGACAAGTTTCATGCCCGCGGTCCCTGTGGGCTGAAAGAGCTGACCAGTTACAAGTACGTGGTACACGGTGAGGGCCAGGTGCGTTAAACACCAACGCGCTTGGCGCCCTTCGCATGGAGGCGAACATGGGCGACGATGCTCTAGGCAAAGACGAAATCGAAAGCCTGCTTAACGCGATGGATGGCGGTGGCGGAGGTAGCGCGAGCCCTGCGCAAGCCGCCCCTGCCGCGGCGGCTCCCCGGCAGGTCCGTCAACGCGTAACGACCTACGACTTCAAGCGACCCGAACGCGTCGGCAAAGAGCAAATGCGGGCGCTTCAGACGCTGCATGAAGGCTTCGGCCGCAACTTCGGTGCCGCGCTCTCGGCCCTGTTGCGATCGATCGTCGACGTCAAGCTGACCAGCGTCGACCAGCTCACCTACAACGAGTTCGTGTTCAGTCTCGAGAACCCTACCTGCTTTAATCTGCTCAAGGCGAAGCCGCTCGAAGGAAATCTGATTCTCGACATCAATCCGTCGATTCTCTACCCGATCATCGATCGGCTACTGGGTGGCGGTCGGGAAAGCAGCTCCTTTGCCAAGCGCCCGCTCACCGAAATCGAACTGCGTCTCGTCACACGCATCACGACGCTGTTCTTGATCGAACTCAAGAACGCTTGGGAAAAGGTACTCGAACTCGATCTTTCGGTCGAACGCGTCGAAAGCAATCCGCAACTCGTGCAGATCGTTCCGCCGAATGAAGTCGTGGTTCTGATCAGCTTTGAAGTCAGCATCGGCGACGTGCGAGGCATGATCAACCTCTGTATTCCGTTCAACTCGATTGAACGAATCGCCAGCAAGTTGACCGCCAACAGCTGGGCCGCCTACGGCAAACACAAAACCACGCCCGAGAACACCGAGATCCTGACCCGCGGACTACGCGGTTCCGTAGTAGAATTGGTCGCCCATCTCGGCAGTACCGCCATTACCACACGAGATCTGCTGGGTCTGCGAGTCGGTGACATCATCACGACCAAGAAAGACACTCGCCAGCCGCTGACGATTTGCGTAGAAGGCGTTCCCAAGTTCCACGCCAGCGTGGGCCAACTTAAAGGGCACAAGGCGATTCAGGTCGAGGACCAGATTGAAGCAGAACCGCCCATCTCGCCCTCTGGCTCAGATGAAGCAGCGGCTTAAGGTAGCGAACAGAGTCCGTGACGGACACTTCTAAGGTCATTCACCAGAGAACCAATCAACCGTCACTTCCGATTTTCTGTCCGTCGGAACGGTCGCCAACAGGGCGATCTTCGCCAGCGCGTTGCCGGTGAAACGCTCTATCCGGCAGTTAACAAACGCGCCATAGATCCTGCTCGAGGAATCGGCCTCGTCAGCCAACAGCTCCGCTCTCGCCCGGGCGAGCAGCCGATCGTACTCCAAGTCTCGTGGCTCACACCAGCACACTTGGGTTTCCGGATCGATAACAATTTGCAGCGTATTCGCTGCGTCGTCTCCAGCACGCATTTCGTCGGCGGCCTTTCCAGGCGGCCACATCGTCTGCTTGCCAACGATAGCGACGTAGCGTGTCATCCCTGGCGTGACATCATTCCCGTAACGGTCGCAGTAGGGGAAAACGTTTGCGCTATGTAGCTTGCTGTTGTTCGGCCCATCCCAGGGCTCGGAGAAATCATAGGCGTCATATACTCCTTGCTCGCCAAGATAGGGCAACAGCAAGACTCGCCAACTGTGCATCGGCTTGCCGTTGGCGTCGGCGATATAGGCCGGCGGATAGGTTCCGTGAACCTGATGGTAGTGAATTAGCGCGAGTCCCACGTTACGCAGGTCGTTCATTGCTTCGATATCGCCTCCACCGTGGCCACCAATCACTAGCGGTGGACCGATACCTATCGTAGCGCAACCGACGACCACAATTACCGACATCACAACGACGATTGAGCGTCTCTTCACCTCAAGGAACATTGCCACCCGCAATGCCATCGCTGAGAAGAACGCCAGCGCGAACGTGGCTCCACGAATCACTCCATAGCCAACCGAGTAAGCCGCCAGAATAACAACGGCGGCCACCGCTCCGATGCCGGCGATCGAGAATAGAGCCAGTAGCAGATGAGCGAAACCCTCTGGCCCAATCACCCGCAATAAAGCGAATGCGCAGGCGCAGAGACCAATCACCCAGAACATCGACTGTAGACGAAATTGAAACGGCTTGTCCGCCTTAACGACGACGCCCGCATCGCCAGTAGCCGAACCATCAGCAACCACGACTGGCTCTTCCGTGACGACAAACGGCTGTTCCGGCGGTGCCCAATCCCCATTGCGTTGCATGCCTGCCTCCTCCCAAGTTTCGCTACCGATCGGCCCAGCGAAACAACGTTCCCCTCGTCGCGCATTATTCGCCGCAGAAGACAAAGAGTCCAGTCGCAGCCGAACCAGTCGGCAAGACACCGGTACACCAACCGCAATACAGCCTGAGACGTAACGCGTTGAGACGAAATAGTCTCAGTAGCCCTAGCAAGACCTTCCTTGGTCGTTACCGGCGGTGGCGAGGCTTGGTTCTACGGCGAGCGGTGGCAGGCCCTCTTCCAACACGCCTTTGGCCCGTCGCCAAGTGAGCACCGCCTCGACGACCATCCACAGTTGTAGAAGCAAGATGGCGAAACCAAAGCCGAGCAGGAGCAAATTACCTCCGACCACCTCGCCGCTATTCGCGTCGACATGGCCGATCCAACCACTCGTGGCGTTGAACATCTGCCACAACAGTGCCCAAGCGGGAAAGACAACCATTAGCACCATCGGCACCACGGCAAACCAGATCGGCTTGTTCCTTCGCCACAAGTAGAAGACGATCACCATGAAGGCCAAGCCCGCCAGCAATTGATTCGTGGCCCCAAACAGCGGCCAAAGCAACAGCCCGCCTGTACCGGGCCCTTTGGCCCCGG
>CAYLRE010000124.1:0-12902 GCA_964385715.1 uncultured Planctomycetaceae bacterium | reverse complement strand
CATGTGACGATTGATTCTCCGAACGGCAGACTAAGCCGCGGATCGACGAGGACGGGAGAGCACATAACGCTGAATTTTGCGTTGCAGCCGGCGAAGACGCGGAGGTCGCTGGTAACACGTTGCAAACGTATAACGGTCGGCAGCCTTGTTTCGCACCACCAGTGGTGGGTGACGAAGTTCGCCGATCGATTGAACCGGAACATTGGCCTGCGGACTATCGTTGGTCGTGTGCGTCGCATCGGGACCGAATCCGATGTTGCTTACCAAGTTAACGTTCGGCGTGACCGTGAGACCGCTCTGTGCCCAACACGAATACTGAAATGGATAGGCCCAACTACAAATCTTCCCCTCGTGTTGCGCCGTAAAGATACGATCCCAATACTCTTCTTCTGGCCGACTATCGGCGCTACTTGCCAGGGCCCCGGTTGCCTGAAATTCCGGCCAACTGGTCAACTCTCGGTCAAAGGACTCCCAGGCTCTCCGCCAGGTCGCCCATCCCCAGCAGTGAAAGTACTTGGAAAAGTAATAGCTGTGGGGAGTACGAGACTGCCCTGCCTGAAAGTTGTTCCCCGTGATCGCCATGACGCGTCGATCATCGCGATAGTGATCGAGCAACTGCTCGCAATAGTCGAAGAAACTTGGGTCGGGAAGACAGTCGTCCTCCAAAACGATTGCCTCTTCGACGAGACCGAACGTCCAGGCCAGGGCGCTGGCGATGCGATCCTTGCAACCCATGTTGATGTCGGAAAAATCGGTCAATACTTCGCAAGGCCAATCGACCTGCTGAACCAGAGCTCGGGTCGCCTCCACCCTTTCGCGCTCCCCTTCACGGTCAGGACGAGGTCCGTCGCTGACAAGCAACAGTGTCGACGGCCGCGCACGAGCAATCTGCTCAAAGACGCGCGACGTTGTCTCCGGGCGATTGAACGTCAAGAACAAGACCGGCGTTGAAAGCGACATGCGAAATAACCTCTTAGCACGATTGCGGATCCGCGATGTGGTCGACATGACGTCCCGCAGCAATCCTGGCAACGAACGTATAGCCCCGACGAATCCGAGAGGATGCGGGCCAAACGGATGCGGGATAGTAGCTTCGTATGTCGTCAGACACAACAACGGATGGCATGCGATCGTCCGTACGGGATCCCGACCGAGATCTGCGTCTCACGACCACCGTGCTTGCACCGCTAGCTACGTCACGGCTGGACTTCACCGTCAGCCCCTGACGCCAGAGGAGGATCACATTGACTCATTTCCGGCAAACAGGTAGCGTTCCGGGCCTCTCTGGACAGAAAGTGCTATCACACCTCGCAGGGAATCCTGCTCACGGACACTCAGCAGCATGAAGAATCTTGGGCGTGCTATCCGCCGGGCGTTACGTCAACGTCTCACTATTGTCGGAATTATTCTCTCCTCGCTCGTCGTAGCCGTTTTCTGGGGCGCGAACTTTGGTGCAGTTTACCCATTCGTCGAAGCGGTAATGCATCGAAAGTCGCTGCACGACTGGGCGACCGATCGAATTGCTGAAAGCGAGGAAGCTCAAGCGGAGTTGGTCGCCGCTGTCGCACGACTACGGAAGGAAGAAGCTGACACCGGGGCGAATCGCGAGTCCGATATTGAACTCGCCAATGTCAAAATCGAGGGATACGAGAAGGTCATCGCCACGACCCGCTATTTCCAGCCCTTTATCGAAAACTATCTTCCTGACGGCCCCTTTGAGACGCTGGTTCTGATCGTGGCCTTGGTGTTTGCAGGCACGATCGTCAAGAACCTGACCCTCGTCACGAACATGATGTTGGCGCGACACTTTTCCGAAACGACCACGCTTCAGATGCGCAATCAGGTATTCGCGCACACCCTGGGAATGGATCTGGGAGCGTTCAATAGAGATCGCACCGGCGACCTGATGAATCGTTTTACGAGCGACGTCTCGACGATCAGCGAAACGATTTCATTTCTTTTTGGCCGGGCCATACGTGAACCCCTCAAGGCAATCGTATGCCTGACAGCAGCCCTGTTAGTTAGCTGGCAGCTAATGGTCTTCTCGCTCATAGTCGCACCACTGACGATGTTCATCGCCTACACGCTGGCCAAATCGATCAAACGGGCCAACCGACGTGCCATGGAAGAGTCGAGCCACCTCTTCCGACAGCTGCTGCAGTCTCTCAGTGGCATTTACGCGGTCAAAGCCTACACGATGGAGAAGCAAGAAACGAATCGTTTTCGCCGCACGACACGTGAAGTTTACCGCAAGGCGATGAAGATCACGTTCTACCATTCGCTTACCAAATTTAGCTCAGAAATCATGGGAATCGGTGTGCTTTGCATCTCGATTCTGGCGGGCGGCTACTTGGTCCTCAATGAAGAAACCCACTTATTCGGTTTCCGAATGTCGGCCAAACCGCTCACGCAAGGATCACTGTTGGCGTTCTACGCCTTCCTGATCGGAGCGAGTGATCCGATGCGAAAGATGTCAGGCTTTCTCAACCACATTCAAGCAGGTGCCGCCGCCGCCGACCGTATCTTCCCCTTGCTCGATCGCCAGACAACGATCGTAGAAAAGAAGAACCCCAAGACGATTAAATCGTTAAAGGACCCCATCGTCTTCGACGACGTGAGTTTCCATTACGAAGAGGGCGAACCGGTTCTCAAGAACGTCAACCTGACCATCGCCTGCGACGAAACGCTCGCCATCGTCGGCCCCAATGGCTGTGGCAAGTCGACTCTCGCCAACATGATTCCCCGTTTCTACGATCCGGTCGAGGGTCAAATCCGTTTAGGATATGTACCGCTTACCGACGCCAGGCTATCGGATCTACGGCGCCGCATCGGTATCGTTACCCAGCAGACAATCCTGTTCGACGACTCGGTCATCAACAACATTCGCTACGGCTCGACGCGCGCGACCGACGAGGAGGTTGTCGCTGCCGCCAAACAGGCACACGCACACGACTTCATCGTCAACAAGCTCGAGAAAGGCTACGACACCAACGTCGGCGAGGCGGGCAGCCGGCTCTCCGGCGGGCAGCGTCAACGGATCTGCTTGGCCCGCGCGATTCTGCGCAACCCGGAAGTGATGATCCTTGACGAAGCGACGAGTCAGATCGACCCCGAAAGCGAACAGCTCATCCACAACGCCCTGGAACGGTTTGCCAAGAATCGCACCACGATCATCATCACCCATCGGGCGTCGACGTTGTCACTGGCCGACCGCATTCTAGTCATGGAGAAAGGCCGCATCGTCGATATCGGTACTCACGACGAGCTAGCCAGCCGGTGTGAGCTCTATCAGCGACTCTACCAGGTGTCGTTCAAGCAATCGGCATAAGGGCGTTCGATCGATCGTCGCGGCACGTGGCCCCGACTAGACCGGAAGCACTTTGTACTTCCAACGGTCGAATCGGCGACGCCACTTAAACGTCTTGTAATACGCTCGGCACCGCAAATTGGTCGACCAGCTCGGCGTACCGGCGGCAACCGGCTCCGCTTCCGACTCGACAATCTCGGTCAGACGCGCCAAGACGGCTTCGTCCGTGGCCGTCTTAGGAAACTCATTGTTCGGGTAACAGGGCTGACTGAGCATCTCACGATACGCGTCATCGTCCTGGTCGAGTTCAATAATGCGCTCAATCACCGCATCATTACTTCCATAATCGGAGTAGTTGATGAACGCCGCCGCATTGAAATCACGCTGCACATGTGGGTCGCCCCAGTAAATTGGCACCGTGTTCGCCCGAAACGCGTCAGCCAGCTTTTCTGTCAGATAACCGGGATACGAACTGTTCTCATAGGCGATCGAGAATTTGAATTGCGACTGAAAATCCAACTTACTGTCAACGCGGTGTCCAATGTTGTTCATGCACCGACCACCAGCGTCAACTCGCTTATAACGGCTCAGTTTCTTAAATAGCTGATTGCGAACCACACAGCCGCGATTGGAGTAGACGAAGTTGCAGAAACCGGTCTTCTTGGCGATTTCCTCGTCGACGTCCCAGTCTGCTGGCCGCTCAATCGGGCTCCAATGGGCCAGAGGCAGGCGGTAATTCCGCGGGTCGTCGAGATAGTCGAACGAAAACGCGTAATCGCAGACGGCAAAGTCCGGACGGAAATTCTCACCCGTCACAAACACCTTCCGACAGCGATAGTTGAGGTGCTCCGTTCCGAAAGGCAGGTAGAACAACAGATCCGGGTTGTCACTGATCTCGACGTCGTAGCGCTGCGACAGCAATCTTGTGAACAGGTTGTCCTGATCATTCCAGGCGTTGTAGCAGTCGACGTATTTGACCCTGAGTTTCGGTCTCATCCCTGATTCTCCTTCATCGACGCGCCACCGCTAGCATCGCTGTGCTTCATTCTCGACCGGCAGCCCTTCGCTCGGCACTTATGGAATACGCGTACGCGAGTATACGACCACGCGTCTAAATCTCCGACGCCAAATCACCAGGCTTTCCCGTTTTCAACCGGGCCAGCCATCCGCGTTGCTAGCACCCTACTCATCCCATCCGGATGCTGCATCGATATTGACCCCGGCGAGCGTTTTTCGGTACCAATCGGCTGTATTACTGCCCCAGCAAGGGCGGCAGGTCAGCAACGCTTGCGTCCACGTTTCCCCATTCGAATCGGGACATGAAGTCCCGCCCCCGCATCGATAGGAAGTCAACGCCATGGTCGATTGGTCAGATACGCGTGTAACCGTTACCGGAGGCGCCGGATTCTTAGGACGCGTGGTCTGCGAGAAGCTGCGCAAACGTGGCTGCCGCGCGATCGACGTGCCCCGCAGTTCCGAGTATGACCTGACGCAGGAAGAAGCGGTCGCCGACATGTACCGGGACTTCCAGCCCGACATCGTGCTACACCTGGCCGCCGAAGTCGGCGGAATTGGCGCAAACCGCAAGCGACCGGGGCGATTCTTTTACTCCAACATGGCGATGGGGCTCCACCTCATTGAGCATGCCAGAATCAACAACATCCAAAAGTTCGTGCAGGTCGGAACGGTTTGTGCCTACCCCAAGTTCGCCACCGTCCCGTTCCAAGAGTCGGACATTTGGGAAGGCTATCCGGAAGAGACCAACGCCCCGTACGGGGTGGCGAAAAAGAGCCTGTTCGTAATGCTCGACGCCTATCAGCGAGAATACGGCCTGCCGAGTGCGTTGCTCGTGCCGGTCAATCTGTACGGCCCGGGCGACAACTTCGATCCGGCGTCCTCCCACGTAATTCCCGCCTTGATCCGCAAGTGCGTGGAAGCCGTTGAGCAGCGTGCGGACAAGCTGGTTTGCTGGGGCACGGGCGCCGCATCGCGCGAGTTTCTTCACGTCGATGATGCCGCGGAAGGGATCTTGCGTGGTGCCGAACGAATCGACCACCCGACGCCGATCAACCTTGGTACGGGCCGCGAAATCAAAATCGCCGATCTGGTGCCACTGATCGCCAAGCTGACCGGCTTCACTGGCGAGCTTGTGTGGGACACCTCTCAGCCAGACGGTCAATTGCGACGTTGTCTGGACACGCAGAAGAGCCAGGAACTCCTCGACTGGCAAGCCTGCGTCGACCTGGAAGCGGGACTAGCCGAAACCGTCGAGTGGTTCTGCCAAGACCGGCGAGCGATGGCGGCCTAAAGCTTCGATAGAAGTGGCACCCATAGTCGATCGGTCAACCCTGCTCCTCACCGGCCTTGCCAACATGTGGGCAGCCTACTTTCCGTCGCGGCATGCGCGCACTGCCAGCAAGTCCCTCATGCACTTGCAATCTTTGTGCAGCGCATCGATTTCCTAAGCGGCACGATCGTCACGGCCGATAACGATTCACAGCCGGCTCGCGCTGCGCGCTTTCGTTGTGACTGAGCGGGCAAATCTATCAAGACATTGATCCAAATATCACATATCCCGCGACCACCCAAGCATCGATCGGAGGGAACGATGAAATCGAAATTCACCATGGCCGTCATGGCCATGCTGTTAGTTGCCTTTGCTAGCACCGCCATGGCCGAAGAGACAAACTGGACGACCGTTGAGGTCAAGGAAATCCACTGCGCCGGCTGCGCCAAGAAGATTGCCGCCAGAATTTACGCGGTCAAAGGAGTGAAGGAAGTCCGGGCCAACGTCAAGAAGAACACCCTGATTATTGCCCCCACCGCCGGAACGACCTTCTCCCCGGCAGCCATTTGGGTCGCAATTGAGAAGTCCAAGAACGTGCCGCTTCGCCTAGCCGGTCCGAGCGGAACCTTCACGACGAAACCAACCTTCTAAGCCTGTTTCCGTGTAGCGGCTGAGAGTGCGACACCATCTCAGCAGCCCCGGAAATTCGCCCGCATGCTAAGGAGTAACCCCATGTTGCGTACCACCATCGCCAGTGCCCTGATGATTGTCACGGCCGTCGTCACCGGTTGCGGTCAGCCTTCGACCGCCGGCAACGACGCCGCCATTGCGTCGATCGATAAGGCAAAGTTCATTCTTGCCGAAGAGCCCGACGAAGCGGTTGGGGTGATCATTGCCCGCGAAGATGCTAAGGACAAGGACGACATCGTGCTGCTCGGTCGCATCGGCGGTCGCAAGAATCCCTGGATTGATGGACGTTCGGCCTTCATGGTCATCGACGCCGCTATGACTGTGGTTGCCGACGGTACCGAATCGGCCGAGGGTGAGGTTTGCCTCGACGACTGCTGTGCCGCTCTGCGAAAGGATATGACGACGCTCGTCAAGATCGTCGACGAAAAAGGCCGCACACTGCCCGTCGATGCCCGCAAGCTGTTTGACCTGGCCGAGAACGACATGGTCGTTGTCAAAGGAAAGGTGCAACGCGACAAGGACAGCTTCTCGGTCGCCGCTACCGGGTTCTTCGTCCGGAAATAACTTGGCCGTCCTGCCGCTAAGTGCACCATCGTTCCGCTGGCAGACCCGCGCCAGCCTTCGCCTACAACTTGGTTCTTTTCAGCCTATCGCCGAATGAAAGTCTTACCCTGGGAATATGGTGTTCGCAACTTGATGCGCCGCCCCACGCGCACTGCGCTGACCATGGCGGGACTGACCACCGTGATTCTACTGGTATTCGTCGTGGTGGCTTTCATTCGCGGCTTGGAAGCGTCGCTCGCCGCCAGCGGTGATGAAGATGTCGTGCTGGTCTACTCCATCAGTTCGGGCGCCGATATCGAAAACTCCGCCATTCCTGGCCGCACGCCCGATCTCTTGGCCGCCAGCCTAAGCGGCATCGGCGAACAGCATGGCGTTCGCCAGATCTCACCCGAGATTTACCTGGCATCGCGAATCGCTGTCGGCCTCGACAAGAACAAACGGCTGGGCCTGGTTCGCGGTGTGACAACTGCCGCTCCGCAGGTTCGTAGCAAAGTGCAAATCACTGCTGGCGATTGGCCCGAAGCAGGCGAAGTCCTCGTCGGCTCACTGGCCCATTCCAAGCTCGGCTGTGAAAAGCGTGCCCTGGCCATCGGACAGATGGTTACCTTTGAGGGTCGCACCTGGCGAGTCAGCGGTCAGTTCGCGGCCGATGGTTCCGCGTTTGAATCTGAACTATGGTGCCCGCTGGCCGACATGCAATCGGCTCTCAAGCGTCAGGATCTCAGCCTGGTGGCCATGAAGATGCCGGGACCCGATGCCCTGGCCGACGTCGAGATGTTCTGCAGCGAACGGCTCGACCTGGAACTGAAGTCGATCGGCGAGGCCCAGTTCTACGCCTCGCTGCAACAGCATTACAAACCGGTTCGCTTGCTCGGTTGGGTTGTCGTCTGGCTAATTGCCGGAGCCGGCGTCTTCGCAGGTCTCAACACGATGTACGGTGCGGTGGTCGGCCGCGTGCGTGAACTATCGACTCTTCAAGCGATGGGCTTTCGTCGACGGGCCATCACTTTGAGCCTAATCCAGGAAGCGGTGCTGCTCTCGATTACCGGATCGCTGATCGCCTCGCTCGTCGCCTTCCTGCTTGTCAACGGCACCGCCGTACGGTTCACGATGGGAGCCTTTGTGCTTCGTGTCGACAGCCTGGCGGTGGTCATCGGTTGCGGAACCGGCTTTCTGCTGGGGCTGATCGGGGCTCTGCCACCGGCGATGAAAGCGATGCGAGTTACCGTCGTAGAAGGCATCAAGTCGGTCTGATTTGCAGACAGCACATCAATCAAGAACTAACCAAGCACGACTGCGGAATTCACTATGAGCAATGTTGATTTGAGCCAACTGTCGGTCGACCGCGATGCAGACACCGGTGCGAACTTCATGTCCGTTCGCCGCCGCTGGCTGAGCCGCTATGTCCTGCCGGCCACGTTGCTGCTAATGTTCGTCTGCCTGCTAGGCTGGGCCGCTCGCGATAGTTTCCTGCCTTCCAAACAGGTATCCGTCGTGCCAGTGATCGTCTCCAGGGCACCTGTCCAGCAGCAAGGCTCCACGCTCTTTCAGGCAGCCGGCTGGATCGAACCTCGCCCCATGCCTATCGTCGTTTCGTCGCTAACCAAGGGAGTTATCCAAGAGCTCAACGTTGTCGCTGGACAGACAATGAAGGAGAACGAGGTCATCGCTCGACTCATTGACGTCGATGCCCGCATCGCCCTGGCCGAGGCCCGTGCCGATCTGACTTTGCGTGACGCCGACATCGCGGCCGCCGAGGCAGAACTCGCCAACGCCAATGCCGCCTTCGCCAACCCCGTGCAACTACGGGCTGACTTGGCCAGCGCCGAATCGGAACTCGCCCAAGTCGAAGGCACCCTGAATGGTTTTCCCGCCGCCATTGAAGCGGCCATAAAGAAACAGCAACTTGCTAGTGAAGACGTCGAGAAGAAACTGAATGCGGGTAATGCCTTGGCCGGGCATAACCTTTTGACCGCTAAAGCCACCCTGGCCGGGGCCGACGCAACGCTGCAATCTCTGCGTGCACGCGAGCCAGTGTTGAAACGCCAACTCGCCGCCGTCGTGCAAAAACGCGACGCCCTAGCCGAAAAGCTGGAACTCAAGCTCGATGAGAAACGCCGCGTTGCCGATGCCGTAGCCGGCCTGGCCGCCGCAAAGGCTCGCCACGAACGTGCTCGCCTGGCGGTAGAAACCGCCGAGCTACGACTGACGCGAATGACCGTTCGCTCCCCAATTGCCGGTCGCATCCTGGCCGTGAAAACGGCGCCAGGTCAGGAAGTCAGCAGCCACGGCTCGCATTCCAAACAGGGTGCCAATGCTGTGGTCACGATGTACGACCCCAATCAGCTGCAGGTTCGCGTCGACGTTCGCCTGGAGGATGTACCGCAGGTCCAGCTTGGGCAAAAGGCCCAAATCGAAACCGCGTCGCTTGACAAACGCCTGACCGGCGAAGTCATCTCGGTGACGTCGGCCGCCGACATTCGCAAGAACACCCTGCAGGTTAAAGTCGCCATCGCCAATCCGCCGGAAGTCATTCGACCGGAGATGCTGGCCCATGTCGAGTTCCTCGCGCCGGAGCGAGAGAAGAAAGGCGAAGTGGCCCTTGAACCGCTGAGGCTGCTGATTCCGCGCCATCTCGTGGCCGGCCCTGAAGGTGCTGCCCATGTTTGGGTTGCTGACCAACAGTCAAATGTCGCCAAGCGTCGTAGCATCAAGCTCGGTCGCGCCGGCACGGACGACTTAGTGGAAGTCGTTCGTGGCCTAACACCTACCGACAAACTGATCGCCCATGGCCGGGAATCCCTTCGCGACAACGACCGTATTCGCATCGCCAGCGAAGAAGCCACCCCCACCCGGCGATAACACGGCAAGTCAAAGCGAGACAATCAAACAAGGATCGATCCTATGGCACTCGTGCAAGTCGTCAACGTGACCAAAGAGTACGCCAACGGCGAACAAACCATTACGCCACTCGATGGCGTCAGCCTCGATGTTCACCGGGGTGATTTCCTTTCGCTAATGGGCGCCAGCGGTTCCGGCAAGAGCACGCTGCTCAACATGATCGCCGGCATCGACAATGTCACCTCGGGTGAAATCCTCGTCGACGGCACCGACATCACTCAGCTCTCGCGAGGCAAGCTTGCCGACTGGCGCGCTGCCCACGTCGGTTACGTCTTCCAAACTCACAACCTAATACCCGTGCTCACGGCCTACGAGAACGTCGAGATGCCGCTCTCGCTGTTGAAGATGTCGCGGGCCGAGCGTCGCAAGCGAGTCGAAATCGCACTCGAGGCGGTCAACCTGACCGATCGTGCTTCGCATTACCCTCGCCAAATGTCCGGCGGCCAGGAACAACGCGTGGGCATTGCTCGGGCGATCGTCGCCGGTCCCACACTCGTGGTGGCGGACGAACCAACCGGAAACCTCGACGACGAAACGACCGAACAGATTCTCGAGCTGCTCCGCCGGGTGAACGACGAACTGGGTATCACGCTGCTGATGGTCACCCACGACCACGATGCAGCCAAGATCGCCCGTCGACAGATTCGCCTGGAGCGAGGCAAGTTGCGTGAACTTTCGCCAACGGAAACCAACGCCGCGGTCAACGCCGCCTAACCCAGCGCTCGCCAAGCCCAAGAACCAACACGAAGCCGGACTCACCGCCCCATGTTTGGATTCATGCCCTATCTGCTCAAAGGCCTGTGGGGGCATCGCGCCCGAGCGATGCTCACGATCAGCGGCACGGCGGTCGCCCTGTTCGTATTCAGCTTCGTCACCGCCGTGCAAGACGGGCTGCTTCAACTCACCGAAGACGAACAGGCACAGCGCACACTGGTGGTGTTCCAGGAAAACCGCTTCTGCCCGACCAGTAGCCGTCTGCCGCAAGATTACGCCAGGCAAATCGCCAAGCTGCCTGGCGTGGCCGACGTGGTCCCGGTCAAAGTCGTCACCAACAGTTGTCGCGCGAGTCTCGACGCAATCGTGTTTCACGGCATTCCGTCCGATCAACTCACCACCTCGCGCGATGTGCAGCTGCAACAAGGCGGTTGGTCCGACTTTGAAAACAACGACGACGGGGCACTCGTCGGTCATTCGGTCGCCAATCGCCGCCAGCTCAAAGTCGGTGACAAGTTCACCATTTCCGAAGTCACAGTCCTCGTCAAAGGCATCTTCCGTTCGGAAACGAGTGCCGAAGAGAACCTGATTTATACGCACCTCGACTTCTTGCAACGCAGCAAAGGCCAGGACGACGTCGGCGTTGTCACGCAGCTGGAAGTGCAGCTGGCCGACGAAGCCGACTCCGACGTGCTCGCCTCGTCGATTGATGCCCTCTTCAAGGCCGGCCCTGTGGCGACATCGACACGCACCAAAGGAATGTTCCAAACCGACACGCTGGCCGATCTGGCCGAGTTGATCGGTTTCATCCACTACCTCGGCTACGCCTGCGTCGGTCTTGTCCTGGCACTGGTCGCCACCACCACGGTGATGTCGGTCCAGGATCGCATCAAGGAACATGGCGTTCTGCAAACGATCGGTCTGCGGCCGATGCGAATCTTCCGCCTCATCGTTTGCGAAAGCACGCTCCTGAGCACGACCGGTGGACTACTCGGCATCGGGCTTGGCCTCGCCTTTTTGGCGTTCAGCGGTTTCGCCGTCTCGACCGAAGGGGTCACGATCGCTTTCCGACCGTCGACCGAACTGGCCATCACCGGAGCGATTGTCTCGGTGGCCGTGGGCATCGTGGCCGGCATCGTGCCAGGTGTTCAGGCCGCTCGCACGCAGATCGTCACGGCCCTGCGTCAGGCCGGTTAGTGGTGCCGATTTGAGTCGCCAGAGCGGCGACTTTTTTTGCCGCAGGGGCGAAAACGGGGTTGGGGTCAAAAAACTCCAAGTCGTTGGGGCATTTGACTTTGCGACAACGGTGAATTCCACCGCTTCTGACTGCAACTCCCTACGGCAATTGACCTTACGATTAATACACCGCTCACGCCGCCGACGCCAAAAAAGTCGGTCTATCCTGGGGAGGGCGAAGCCAGGGTCATGCCCACGTTCACGTGGGCATGCAGAAGAAAAGGCAACGGCGGCATGCTCACCCAAGGGTGAGCATGGCACCGCTGATTCATTTTTTATCCAAGTTGTCAAAGAACGGAGTTATTGTTGCCGCTACACCGATGTGGGCAGGTCTCCTGACCAGCCCACCGAGGCGACCGCAGGTCTCCAAAGCTCCGCACGGCTGAAAGGGGATACCTGCGGTCGACCCAGCGGGACGGTCGGGAGACCGTCCCGCAACAACGATTCAACGCGACAATAAACAACAAGAACCACCCTACCACAGGTGCCGGGTTCAAAACAAACAAGAAAGCGGCTCACCGCATCGGCCTAGAACCTGAATAGACATGGAACACACGCCGAACATTTATTGAACGACGTCCCCCATCACTCCGCCAGGTCGACACAAATAATAGCCACCTGGGTGCCACTGGCTCTGCCAGTGCTCTTCGTCACCGTCACGAAACCGACTCTTCAAATGCATCCGGCGGTAGACACTCAACCCTGGGCAAGTCCGCGTATTGCTGCTTCGGCGGGTCACCAATGTAGTATCTAGCACTAGACCATTTCCAGTCGACAGCTCTCCCACAAAGATCAGCGCAAACCGGATTCGCGTGAATGTAGTCAATCGACGCTTCAATCGCGGACGGAGTAAACAGATTTCGATCGTATCCAGAACCCTGCTGCCAAAAACGAAAGCTGCTCTTGCCAGGCCGTTCACGAACGGTCAGTTTATCAAGAAGCCTTGACCGACCGACTCCCAACTGTTCACGCACCTGTTTTGAAAGTGGTTGCTTAATTCGAGCCAAGTACCGGCTCACGTTCGGCGAGTCTGACAGCGGCAACGTCAACAAATGCACGTGAGTAGGCATGAACACGAATGCCACCAGTCGGATCGACTCCTCCTGTCCCGCAACGTCGAGACAACGGGCAAGTCGTCGTCGCCAATCGTCATTCGTCAACAACGGCATTCGCCGATAACACGAGAATGTCAGTTCGTGAAGA
>CAYLRE010000123.1:0-12983 GCA_964385715.1 uncultured Planctomycetaceae bacterium | reverse complement strand
GAGTCGGTCGACCCGCCGCTTCAAGCACCGCGAGCACTTGGTCAGCGCACTTGGCCATTTGATCGCTGCGCATCGTCGAATGCGACTTAGCCTCGAACACGATGATCTCGTCTGCGGCGGCAACCGGCGGCTGCTTAGCAGGTGCAAATAACGTTAGATCCCCATCGGCTCGCAACACGACCGCGGTGGCAAACGTATCGCGAAAGCGAGGACCAGTGAGCCACTGCACGTGAGCAATTTGCGTGATGATCGTGAGTGGAATGTCGCGCTCCTGCATGACCGCGAGCAGTCGCTGCTGACGGCCACGACAGGCGTCGACCTGTATCTCGTAGGGATCCATTCTGAAGTCACCTCTTCCTATTTCCGTCGTTTCCGGCCCCGTGAAGAGGACTGGATTTCTAGTTCAAATCGCAAAGGAAAATCGGGCTTCAATAGCCCCGTCAGCGGCCGCACCAGCGGCAGTCAGCCCGCCACTCATTCTCAAATTGAGAATGGCGATCTCGTTTTGAGCCACAATCGGCTTATATCAAGGTTCTCGCATGCGTTCTACGAGCCCAATCAATTCGCTGCAACCCCCTTGAAAATAGCATCTTACAACACAAACCTAGCCCGACGTCAACTTTCGGCATCTCCTTTGCTTTATTGCTGTACCGTTCGGCAAACGCGTGGTAGCCGAGCCGGACAAGGTTTCATCAATCTACATAACTCAAATCGTCTCGGACAAGCGAACTGAGGGAAAGGATCGCGAACATGTTGGTGTTGAGTCGGCAGGCAGGAGAAAGAATCAAAATCGGTGACAACATCACGGTTGTCGTGTCTCGCATTGCAGGCAACCGTGTCATGCTGGGAGTCGAGGCCCCGCGCGATGTTCATATTGTGCGTGGTGAATTGAAGCCGCTCCCAGTTGAGGAACTTGATGCTAGAGCAGAAATGAAGAGGAGCCCGTTGCGCGTTCCGGTGGCCCCCGCGCCGGAACCAGAGAATCGCGTGGACATCACCCTGGAGGGAGTGAGCTACTTGGCTCGCCGCGCCCGATAGCCCCCGGCGCAGCCAGCCAATGCCGAGCGAGCGACTGTCTTTCCCCGAGCGGTCGCCCTCAGCAACGTCGACGGTTGTACGACAAAAGCTGTTTTTCACGCGACCTCTCCTGTGGCCGCGTCGAGGTTGGCCAGAGCCTCGGCGCGGCTTATTTTTTTTAGGCCCTGGGCCACTTGGTTCAAGACCGCGTCATCCTCCAGCAACACCGGGTGATGCAACAACAAGGTCCTCGTCACCGCGGCGCGGCTGTGGACCAGCTCACCAACTTTGCTACAACGTCGTTCCCCGCGGTCGACGAAGCCACGGAAGCCGGCATCGATCGCAATCCCTTCCGCTTGAATGGCCACGATCACTGCGGCACGCGAGACCACGTTCTCTTCCGCTTCAAGTCGCCAGGCCAACTTGTAGTAACTCGGCTCGGCGGCCTCGTCGGCAGTGCCAAGCGGTCGCAGCACTTCGATATCGCGCGTCGCGGTCAACAGTTGAGTCACCGCCGCCCGCCGCCTCTGATTCCTCTCTTCGAGCAATTCCAACTGCGGAACCAGTGCTGCGGCCTGCAGTTCGCTGAGCGGAAAGGCGTCGTTTCCGCGGTGTCCGTAGATCTTCGCCCGCTGCAGGACGTCCGCTCGCGGTGTGACAATCGCGCCGCCTCGGCCGGCCGTGAGTAGCTTGCTTCCTCCGAAGCTCAACACGCCTACGTCGCCCCAAGTTCCCGCCAGGCGGCCATCGATCTTTGCTCCTGGCGACTGACAGGCATCTTCCACCACCTGCCAACCACGCTCTTTGGCCAAGGCCATCAAACGCTGCATAGGGACCATACCGCCATGCAGGTGCGAGGCAATCACGCCGCGAATCTTCGCTCCGGCCGCCGCCTCTAGAGCCGTCGCGTGACTCGCCTCCAGAGCGTCAACGTCAAGCGACCAAGTATCGGGTTCGATATCGACCAGAACCGGGCGAGCCCCGACCGCCTCGATGGCGCGAAAGTTTCCTGGGAAGTCGTAACCGGCAACAAGCACGGCGTCGCCCGCCCCGATGCCAAGGCCGCGAAGAGCCGCCTCGACCGCGTAGGTGCCGGAAGAGCAGAGCAGCACGTGCTCGGTACCGTGCATTTTAGCGAGCCGCTCGGTAAGCCTGTCGCAGTTCGGTCCGTGGTACTTCCCCCAACTCCCGTCCGCCCAAGCAGCGTCAAGCGAAGCGCGTACCGACTCATCGGCCAATGGCCACGCAGGCGGGCCCTGCGGTACGGCCGGCGAGCCGCCTGCGATGGCCAGCTGGTCGCAATTCGGGATGTTCGATTCAGGCTCGTTCATATGACCTTCAACTTAGGCTCCCGCCGGCGATCACGACAGTCGCACCCATCAAGCGGGACTGATTTCGGACTAAAGAGGCGGGTAGTTTTTTGGCCTGCTGCAGGGGGCCCCAGGTGAACGCAAAAAAACTCCAAGTCGTTCCGAACCAACAACTTACGACGGAACAAACGACGACAAAAAACGGCCACAACTTCAAGCAGCATAGAGACTTAGAGTTAATCAGCCAGTTCGTCGCCTGGGGGCCAAAAAACTCCGCGTCTACGAGGCAAATGTCGGCAAAGGAATCGCCGCCTTTTGAGACCACCTGCCATCGATCTAGCCGGACCGTCACATGACTCCTCGGTTGGCTTCGCAGCCGCATCAGAAACAATCGTGCCTGGAAGAAATGGTGACTGTAAGAAGATCGGACCTGACACCTATTCTTGACTCCTGTTCTGTCTCACAAGTTACCAAGCGAGTGGCTCATTTCAAAACAAGAAAAGATTCGTTTTGAACCGAAAAAATCGGCCGCCCGTTCCGGAACCGAGTACGTGGGCACTCGCTGCATTGGCCATTCTTGGTCTGGGACTAATCGCCCGACAGCGGCGGTGATCGTCGCGCGGCATTCCGTGACGCCAGCGCGTGATGGCAGTGAGTCGACGCTGTTCTCGCGCAGGCTCTGTCCGGCTGATCTCACACCCACAGCCCAACCGTCTTGCTAGGACCTCCAAGCCCTGTAGACCAGGCTGCGCCTGCCTACAACCGGGCAAATATGGGCGAGAATTTGACGAAATATCCACCCTATTTTTGTTGACACAAGTGTCTCCAATTCGTGACAATGAAAACTCGACACACCGCCTGCACATTCACCTGCCGACAAACCGGCAGATCGGCGGGGCGAGCAATGGCGTTGGGCGACGGTTATCCGGCAACGGATCCTCTTGGGCAAGGCACTTGAAAGGACTTCAAGAATCATGATCTCAAATAACAGGGGCAAACAGATCAGCAAAACGGCAGCAACATTGGCCGTCTTTATTCTGGCAATGCAAACCGGCTTGGCAATCGCACAAACGCCAGCGGTCAGCGGCGCAGGATGCAATAATCCCAGCTACAACCCCGCCCCGGGTATTCAAACCATTCAGCTCTGCAACGATCCCTTGGCCGACGGCCTATTCACCGAAGACGGCGTGACCGGCTATCAGTACATATACGACGTGTTTACGGAGAGTGGCTGCTGTGATGCGTTCCACCTCGGTGGTACACGTGGGCCACTCGGCGACGCCGGCATCTTTATCGCCAATGAATCCGCTTGGTGGCGGGCTACGCCTAGCGACCCAAACACTTCCGGTATCTGGCAGAGGTGGGGCAACATGTCGACAACCCGTCCGGGCGTTGTCGGCGAGTCGAACCATTTCGATGGTTTCTTCGGCAACTACACGCCGATCGGTGCCACCGGTGGAACGATCTGGAACTATTCGGACGATGCCGCTGTTGGTATCAGCTCAATTGGCGCGACCGTCATCGACACTTGGGATACCAGCGTTGTGCACCAAAACACTGACAATGGTGGTCAAGGCTGGTTTAACACCCCGGGCGCCCCGATTCCATGGGCACGCGAGAATGACTGGCATCTCCCCAGCGAATACGGACAATCGTCCGAGTGGTACATGCCGGGTGGTGAGTTCACCTCCAATCACATCAAGGATGATGGTTCCAATGGGGCGGCTTGGCAGTCGTTCACCACCGTGTTCGCTGGTGGTGCGCTTGCCCTACAGCACACCATCCGGATCGTTGCTCCATACAATCCCGGTTCGATACACTTCAGTCTTGGAGGCTCTATCGGCGTCGTCACGGGACCAAGCCCCTTGGCTCTGCCGCCACCACCTTCCTGTGCAATTGGCGACGCCGACTGCGATGGGGATGTTGACATCCCAGGCGATCTGCTGCCGATGTTTGCAAACTTCACCGGCCCCGGCACGACGAACTGGATGACACCGAAAACACGAGCGCAAGGCGACGTCCACGATGATGAACTTGGCCCAACACCGAATTTGGTGAATGACGGCGACGTCGATATCCAAGACTTTCAAACGATGCTCGCCAGTTTCACTGGCCCAACAAGTTCCAGCGTTCCGGTAGCCCAGCTCTCGACCGTCGACACCGCCGGCGTTCCTGACTTGGTCTACAATTCGATTACCGGCGAAGTAACGTTGGACCCGGACGGAAATCCGCTGAACTTCTACGCGATCAGCAGCCTGGGCAACGAGTTCTTAGAGACCAATCACACACCCGCACTCGCGGGACAAGGATCAACAAGTTGGTCGTCTGAATTGAGTGAAATAGATTGGTACGGAACTCCTCTCGCAAGTCCGTTTAGCATTGGAAACGTCTTGCCAACCGGCCTCTCCCAAGGGGATGTCCTTGCGCTGGTTTCCGGAAGCATGTACGAATACCAATCTGGGCCGATGGACTTGGTCATGTCGACCTGTGCCATCGGAGATGCCGACTGCGATGGCTATGTCTCGAACCTGGAGGATATTCAGGCGGCGTTCGTGAACTTCACGGGACCAGGCACTACGAACTGGACAACGCCCAAGACGCGTGGCCAGGGTGACGTTCACGGAGACGGCACCGGTGCCACGACCAATGCTGCGGGACACGACCAAGACGTTGACAACCTGGACATCCAAACGATGTTCGCCAACTTCAATCCCGCTCCGGATGCCGCTGGTGACGTGGCGGGTGCTGCGGGCGATGGCGATCCGGCGATTCCGGATCTGATCTACGACCCGGCCACCGGTGAAGTGGTCATCGACTGGGAAGGCAACACGCTGATCTCGTACGTACTGAAGAACGCCACGAACAGCTTCATCCCAGGCAACTACAGCACGATCCTGTTGGGGTCGTTTCCAACCGCCACCAACAGCGAGTTGTCCGAGTCGACCTCGTTCGCCGAGCCGGGCGTGACAACCCGCAGCATGGGCAACGTGTTTCCGACTGGCTTGGACCTGACCGACCTACAGAATCTGCTGACGGTCAACTCGATCATCCTCACGCTCGGTGGCCCGCAGATTCCGTTCGATCTGGTCGTCACAGGCCCGCCCGTTCCGGAACCGAGTACGTGGGCGCTCGCCGCGTTGGCCATTCTTGGCCTGGGACTGATCGCCAGGCGACGGCGGTGATCGTCGCGCGGCATTGAGTGCCCCTGGCTCTACCAATGCGTCTGGTGGCGAAAGCTGATTGCGTCATGCAACCGCATTCCCTACTAAGTTGCGGCACAGTACTTACTCCCACGCATGGGCAACAAACCAGGACGCCGGCATAGCAGTCGCGGTTGTCAATCTTTGCCCAAACCGATGCATAAAACGGGAAACAGCCGAATTTTGATTGGACAAAACACATTTTTTGATTAACCAAATCCTTTCCTCGGGTCGATCTGTAGTAGATAGCAAGACACCTACTAAAACCTTTACGACGCCCATTCTGCCGGGCGATCGAGTCCACGGAAGGATTTGACCCATGCGTGCATTAACACGTCTCCGCTCTCTTGGTATCAGAACGTGCGCCACGGCCTGTAGCCTGGCATTGCTCCTTATAGCCAGCCAGGCCAGCGCACAGCTGACCGCGGCCGATTGGTCCGGCAGCCCGATGGCGGATAGTAACATCGCCCCCGCCGGCTTCGCCGTTGCCCCGTGTGGCTTCTGTGAAGACGACGGCTGCTGCAGTGAGTGCGAAGACCTCTCCTGTAGCTACGGCCCCTGCGACTGTTGCCCGCGTATGACGTTGTTCCAATGGAGCTACGGCACCAGTTTTGAAGGTGGTGCCCCGCTCGATGAGCCGCTGGTGACGGACCGTCCCGACTTTACCGAAGCGAGCACGACCGTCGGCCGTGGCGTCAATCAGATCGAAATGGGTTACACCTACGTTTACGACTCCGAAGGGGGAACCTCGACGCGATCCCAAACCTATCCGGAAGTCCTGTGGCGACGTGGCTTCTTGGCCGAGTGGCTCGAGTTCCGCATGGCGTGGACTTACAACGAAGAACGCGTTTCGACGGGCGCCGTGAATAACACGGTGAGCGATAGCGAAGACCTTTACCTGGGATTCAAGATCGCACTCACGCCACAAGAGTGCTGGCTGCCGGAGATGGCTTTATTGCCGCAGATGACCGTTCCGCTCGGCGGTCCCTTCTCGGCAGGCGAAGTTCTGCCAGGATTGAACTGGCTCTACAGCTGGGAATTGAACGACAACTGGAGCCTGGCCGGCAGCACGCAGGCGAACCGTGCAATCGACAGCGTTACGGCCAACGCCTACACGGAACTCGCTCAATCGATCGCCACCGGCGTCAGCCTGACCGAGTGCGTCGGCGCGTATGCCGAGTGGTACGCCTTCTTCCCCACAGGCGCCGACACTGAAACGAACGAGCACTACCTCAACGGTGGCTTCACCTACCTGATGAATAACGACGTGCAGTTCGACGTGCGGGTTGGTTACGGTCTCAACTCGGCAGCGGACGACTACTTCGTCGGCACCGGTGTTTCGATCCGCAACTAAGCGAGACAGCGGCGAGAAAGCGAGGGGCGAGTCCGAAGCAAAACGTGCCTACTCCGCAGATAGCTCCAGCCTACGGTGCTCTTCCCCGACGTAATTGGCTCGGCGGGCCAATCGCAATAGGTTCGACTTCACCGAGAAGATCGCAGCCTTGGGAAAGTGCGTCATACGACTAATGGGACAAAGCTCGCTGCGCAGGTACCGTTTCGCTTCCACGCTGCCGGGCCCCATGTCGTAGAGCCAGTCGCCGCGGGCGAAGCAATCCTCGATGATCTTCATATAGAGCACATTGCCCGCGCCGTCACGACTCGCCTCTTGCTTGTAGCCAATTCGCGACCCGTAGACGTAACCGTCAAAGAAGTAGTTGTAGGCGAAGGCGACCGGCTCTTCGTTGATGTATAGCAAATTCAAATCGAGACAGCCCGTCCGCGCGGCAGCTTCGTGCATGTCGCGAAAATAAGCAGCGACGCCGGCATGCGTCAGCGTCGTGCCTGTGTCTGACTCGTTCTGCCAACTGCTGGCCGCAATGTCCAGGCACTGCTCGTAGAGGTCCCAGCGAGGATCGCCGTCGCCCGCCAATTCGCCAGCTGGTCGAAAACGCTCGTATCGGACTTCGCCGCGTTTGGCGACCCGCTTGGCCCACCGCCGCGAGTTATTTCGGAACTTCGTGGTACGAGAGGCGAGGTACTCTTCCCAGGTTCCGGATAGGTCAATCACGGACGTGACTTCGGGATCGGTCCGACAGAAACTAAATCCGGCGTCCGCCATGGCGGCTTCGATCGTGGAGACCTTAGTTCCAAAGGCGCCCACCCAACGGAGTTCCATCACGTCCCAATTGCGTTTCGTGCCACGGAGGTAATCGAGCGCTGCCGTCAACGTGCGCTGCGGATCGCGGCCGATCGGTCCATAGAACGAACCCCAGTAATCAAGCACGTAGGTCAAGAAACGCAAGGAACCGGCCCCCGTGTTCTCGCGTTTCACGGTCAGCGGAACGACTCCAACCAGTTCACCAGAGTCGATCTCCAACAGCACGCGCAGTTGCTGCCCCTCGCCAAAGTGCTTCCAATAGGCCTCGAGCCACTCGAGGGTCTGGAACGGATTGGCCGACGGCGTCTCCGAGAGCAACTCCCGCCAGTGAGGACGGTACGGCTCCAGGTGCTCGATGCGGTTGATCTCAACGACGTGGGCCATGGGTGGTCTGTCTTGCTGGTTGCTTCAAATACTTGTTGGCGCGTGCCGACACCCCGGATTGGAACAGAATGCCAACCCATCAGCTAAAGAGTAGGCCAGCGGCACGTTCGTGCTGAGAAAAACAGGAAAACGAAGCCCCCCGCAAAGGTTCAAACAGTAGGGCAAATCGGGTTTTGACGACCGCGGCCGTCGCAGGCGCCCTCTTCCTACGCTTTCCCCCTGCGGTCAATCCAGTCGGGAATGTTGCATTTTGGCAACATGCCCCCTAAAACAGCCGCCTGCTCCCCCGAACAGGGCAGCTGCTGGGGGAGATCTGTGCGGCTGATATCCCTCGCGCACCGCTGGTATCATGGTGAGCATGAACGATCTCGCCCCCACAAAACGAACGCGGCTCTTTCTGATCGGTGGTTTTCTGGGCGCGGGCAAGACAACGGCCATCGCCCGACTGGCTCGTCACTTTACGGACCAGGGCCTCCGCGTCGGCATCGTCACGAACGACCAGGCCTTCGATCTTGTCGACACCCAAACGCTCAAGGCGGCCGGGTTTGATGTCGGCGAAGTCGCAGGGGCTTGCTTCTGCTGCAAGTTCGACGACCTGGTGGAAACGGTCGACCAACTTCGCCAAGAGGCGGAGCATGAGGGCGAAACAGCAGGCCCCCCCGACGTGATTCTGGCTGAGCCAGTTGGCAGTTGCACCGACTTGGTGGCCACCGTGATCGAGCCGCTACGGCAGATGTTTGGCGACCGCTACGAGACCGGGCAATTCATCGTGTTGCTTAAGCCAGGCCACGGCCAAAAGATTCTTGGCGGCGGAGAGATCGGTTTCTCGCCTAAGGCGGCCTATATCTTCCTCAAGCAAATTGAAGAAGCGGACGTCGTGGCGATCAACAAGGTCGACCGGCTCACTGGTGAAGAGCGTGACGAACTGACCCGTCTGATCCGCGAGCGATTCAAGGACAAACAGGTGCTCGCCGTGAGTGCCCGCAATGGTGACGGCTTCGACGACTTGATCGCGGCGATGGAGCGGCCGGCCGTAGCGCACGCGCAGATGATGGACGTCGATTACGATGTTTACGCCGAGGGCGAGGCGGAACTCGGCTGGCTCAATTGCAAAGTCCGCGTAGAAGCGGCCGCCGATGGGAAACTGCACCTCGATCGCACGATCCTCGATCTGGTCGAGCGACTACGAGAGGCGGCCGTCAACGCCAATGCCGAAATCGCACATCTAAAGGTCTTTGCCGAAGCAGGTAGTTCGATCGCGGTTGCCAATGTGGTCGAAGCAGGGCAGGGGGTCGAACTCTCGATCGCCGCTGAGACCGAACACCCGACTGCGGAACTGGTCGTCAACGCCCGCGTGGCCATCGATCCCGACGAGCTGACGGAGATTGTTCGCCGCGAAGTTGCTTCGCTCTCGGACGAGCAAGGCTGGCAGGCAGAGGTCGCGGATCTGCAATCCTTCCGCCCCGGTCGCCCCGTGCCGACGCATCGCGTGAGCTAAGACGGGAAGTGCCCGGCAGAATTAGCCCCTTCCCCACGCTTCCCTTACACACCGCGTGCTAGCACTCCTGCGCGGCCACTACCGGCCAAGCGGCATTCCCCTGCTGTTGGCGAATCGCTACCCTTGCCTCGTTTATTTGGCAACGCATATTTGGGCGAGCATCGCCGGGGTAAGCCCCATCGATTGAACGCCGCATTCCGCGCACCCCTTTAGCCGCGTTCGATCGATGCTAGTCGTCCAGCCAAATCGCAAAGCCACAATTGTTCGCGCCAAGAGTGCGCGAGCGTGGCGCGTCGCCCGGCAGCTTCTTCAATCACGCCAGCTGCTTTCCACTCTGGCGATCTGTTTCACCGCATTCTTCTGCGGCTGTGCAGCCCAGCAGTGGACCTATTCCCGTGACGGCGAAACCCGCAGCTGGACGCTTCCCTACTTTTCGACCGCGTCAGATGTGCCGGACCCTAGCCCACGAACGCAGCAGCTGCTACGGCGATACGATCTCGATGAAGATTCTGCCGCCGATCCGCAAACACGGCTGAGCAAGTTTGGCGACGTACTTGCCGCTGATCCGACGCCAGAAAAGGTCTTCGCCTTTGCCGAACTGGCCTACCTGGGCGGGCGAAGCGTCGAAGAGACGGACGAGAAACAGGCGTTCGACCTCTACATCAATAGCGTGGCCCACGCGTACCTGTACCTGTTTGACGAACGGTTTGCCGGCGTCCGCAATGCCTACGATCCACAGTTTCGCGGGGCCTGCGATCTTTACAATCGCTCACTCGAACAAGCGCTGCGACTGGTGAGTCGCCACGGTGGCTTACGTGCAGGCGTTCATCACCAATGCCAGGCCGGCAGCCAGCTGATCTCGCTTTCAATTCAACCACAGAACCCCAGCTGGGCCGGGCATGAGTTCGATCGATTTGAATTTGTCTCCGACTTCGATGTCGATGGATTATCAAACCACTATCAAACGTTCGGCCTGGGCGTACCTTTAATCGCCGTTCGCAAAGCCGACACGAAACCAAGCAACGGGCAAAGCGCGGCAATCGAGAAACATTATCCGCCCGGATTGAGTGTGCCGATGACCGCGTTCCTGCACCTGCAACCGCGTGAGCCTGGCAAAGGAGGACCACGCACCGCGGTCCTGGCCCTGCACGATCCGTCACTACAACACGAAGTCCGCGTCGGCCAGCGCCGTGTTCCGTTGGAGTCGGATCTGACGACGCCCCTAGCATTCTTCCTCGACAACATGGGGCACAGCGACTTTACACTCTCCACTGGCGGACTTTTTTGGCCCGAGGAAGCGGAGTCGTTCTCTGGCCTCTACATGCTGCAGCCGTATCAGCCAAACAAGATTCCGGTCGTCATGATCCACGGCTTCTGGTCGAGCCCAATCACCTGGGTGCAGATGTTCAACGACCTCTACAGCGATCCGGCCCTTCGAGATCGATACCAGTTCTGGTTCTACTTCTATCCGACCGGCAAACCGCCTGAAACAACAGCGGCCGATCTACGTCGACAGATAGCCGACTTACGACAGAGCCTCGATCCGCATCGCCAGCAACCGAGCCTCGACGCAATGGTTTTGGTGGGACACAGCATGGGTGGGCTCATCGCCCGCATGCAAACGATCGATGGCGGCGAGCATTTCTGGAATCAGATTGCCTCGAAGCCGTTCCACGAGATCAAGGCCGAACCCGATATTCGCGCCCAACTGGCAGAAAAGTATTTCTTCCGAGCCAGCCCTTCCGTTCGCCGCGTGGTAACCATCGCCACCCCGCACCAGGGCGCGGAAATGTCGAACTCCGCCACGCAGTGGTTGGGACGCCGCGTGATTGAATTGCCGAAGCTACTAACCCGCTCGCGCGACCGACTGCTGCGCGACAACCCTGGCCTATTCCGAGACGGTGACTCGACGACAACAAGTGTCGACGCCTTGGCTCCAGGGGCACCACTCTTAAACGCGCTCGCAGTTTCGCGGCGGGCTCCTTGGGTCACGTACCACAACGTCGTCGGTCACGTGGAAGACGAATCGTGGTTCTCTCCCGTGACCGGCGCTAGCGACGGCATCGTCGCCTTGGCGAGCGCCCAAGCGATTGACGCCGATTCGGAAGTGGTCGTACAAGCGGCCCATCAGGGGATCGAAAGCCACCCCCGCACCGTGCTCGAGGTCCGACGAATCCTGCTAGAACATTTGCGGACGTTGCGATAGAACATTTCAGGCGATGCCATACATGTTCGATTCGGCGTTACGATTAAGCTACCGCTAGAGCCCCAGGTCCTCTGGCTTCGCCATACTCATCGTCGCGCGACGAATATGCAAGACGTGAACCTCCTCGCCGCGAACTGTGAAAAGAACGCGAAACACGCTCGATCGCCGGCCAAAAAGATACTGCCGAATCTCTGGTTCAAACAGATCATTCTCCGGTGCGTATCCACAACGCAACGGAAAACGAGCCAACCCGGCGATTCCAACCTGAAAGCGTTCCAACCACCGCCAAGCGGTTTCGGGGGCATGCCCTGCTGCCCACGAGAAAGCGTCGTCCAAATCTTGTAGGGCACATGGCTGGACAACAACTCGATACTTCATGCATCACTACGAGAGCTATGGCGTTTACGAATTTCGTCGAACGCCTCATCGAGTAGAACACCTTTTCCTTGAGCCATCTCCTCAAGCCCTTGCCGAATCCCCGCCGCAGCTTCTTCTCGATCACGCTGAAGAAGGCGCAGGGCGTGCGCCATCAGCTCGTCGCGAGACTGATAATGCCCCGTCGCGAGCTCTCGCTCGACGAACTGCTCGATGTCCTGTGGCAAAGTATCCATGCCGCAATTGTAACACAGTCAGACCGCAGGTTGCCAACGGATTAAATCAGCCACGAATCATCGCACTGCTGAACAGCGAAACGACGTCTGGTCCAGCCGTGGTACCCGGCGAATCCTGCCAGAACATTTGCGGACGCTGCGATACTAACGCGGATGCGCCGTGCACTGCGTAAATGCCGTTGGCACATCGGTCGTGCGTTGGGTCACCGCGGGCAGACGCCCGGGGCGTGTGAAGCCGGCGATCTCTTCGGCCTCCTCGGCAACTTCGATCGGGGCCGCGACACTAACGGCGGTGGCCTTCGACTCGGTCGACTTTGCTTCCGCTGCATCCGAGAGCGGCGTCAGTTCGGCGCGAACAATTCGCACGTCTTGCGGGGCCTCGATACCGAGACGGACCGAGTTTCCCTTGAGCGCTAGAACCGTCACGACGATCGAATCACCAATGCGAATCTTTTCTTGTGGCTTTCGGCTGAGAACTAGCATGGCATGCTCCTTCACGCGGTTTCAGAATAGAAAAAAGAAGGGACTTACGCTTTGAGAACCGGAAAGACTCAGTCCGCGAACCATGCGTTCATGGGACCTCGACTACCCGACACTCC
>CAYLRE010000122.1:0-13003 GCA_964385715.1 uncultured Planctomycetaceae bacterium | reverse complement strand
GCAAGTACCGTAAGCTCAACAATCGTACGTTGATCGAGGGCGTGCGGGAGCTTTCCCACGCCATCGATGCAGGCGTCACGATTCTCGAGATCTTCTTCTGCGAATCGCTCTGTCGCGGTGAGGAAGCCGAGACGCTACTCGAGCGGATCGAAGCGTTGCCGGTCGCCAAGTATCGTGTGCCGCCATCGCTGTTCGAGAAGCTCGCCTTTGGCGATCGGGCGGAAGGGGTACTGGCGGTCGCTCAGACGCCGGACGTAAGTCTCGACAATTTGGAACTCCCCGCCGGGGCCCTCGTGGCCGTGCTCGAAGCGGTCGAAAAGCCTGGCAATCTTGGCGCCGTGTTCCGCAGCGCCGAGGCAGCCGGTGTTTCCGCCGTGGTAATTGCCGACGGTCAGACCGATCTGTTCAACCCCGCGGCCATTCGAGCCAGCCTAGGGGCCGTGTTCTGCTTGGCCGTAGGTTCTGGCACGAGCGAGGAAGTTCTCGCCTGGCTCCGAGAGCACAAGCTGGCCATGTTCGCCGCCCGTGTCGACGGTAGCGTGCCTTATACAGACGTCGAAATGGGAAGCGGCGCCGCGATCATCCTGGGTAGCGAAGAAGCGGGACTGACGCCGCTCTGGTCGGCCGATGACATCACAGCGGTGCATCTGCCGATGGCCGGACGCATCGACAGCCTGAATGTCTCGACCACGGCCGCGGTCCTGTTTTACGAAGCCCAGCGTCAGCGATTATCTTAGAGTCGAGAGGGCGACCAAAGGTCCCGCGGTAAGCGAGACCTAACGCCGCCTGTTGTCCCGTTATCATCCTCTGCTTCCGAGACCGCCATGTCCGGCTTGCGATACTCTTCTATCGAGCGCAGTGACAAACTCATTGTCACGTTGCTAGTGGCTGCCTTGTGGCCATGCTGGCCCGGCGCCGCGAGCGTTGCGGCAGAAGACCAACCCGCTCGACCACACATCGTGGTCTATCTCTCCGACGATCACGGTCAAGAATTCGCCGGCTGCTACGGCAACTCGGCGATCAAGACACCGAATCTCGATGCGATGGCTCGTGAAGGCCTGAAGATGACCCGCATGTTCGCGGTCACCTCATCCTGTGCACCGTCGCGTAGCGTTCTTTACACGGGGCTCTACCCTTCGCGCAACGGGGCAATGGCCAATCACACCAGCTGCCGCGCAGGTCTCAAGTCGCTGCCCGCCTACCTGAAGCCGCTCGGTTATCGCGTGGTGTTGGCGAACAAAACGCACATCGCCCCGGCCGAGGTCTTCGACTTCGAGTTCATTAAGGCTCGCCTCCCTTCTGTGCCTGGCAAATCTCGACGGTATCGATCCGAGGGGCTCGATGTCGAGGCCGTCGATCGATTCTTGGCACAGCACAAACAGGAAAATCCGGAGCAGCCACTCTGCTTAATTCTGGCCGACGACAACCCTCACGTCCTCTGGGAGAAGAACACGACGTACGACCCGGCAAAACTGCCGCTCTCGCCGATTCTGGTCGACACGCCAAAGACCCGTACGGCGCTGGCTAATTACTACCAAGACATTACCACCATGGACGCCCGCATCGGTCGGGTCCGAGCGTCGTTGTCCAAGCATGGTTTCGCCGACGACACGCTCTTTATATACACCTCCGATCAGGGTTCCGAATGGCCCAAGGGGAAGTGGACCGTCTACGACACGGGGCTGCTGGTTCCGTTCCTAGCGGTCTGGCCCAAGCATATTCAGCCAGGCAGTTCGTCGAATGCCCTGGTATCGTTCGTGGACTTCTTGCCGACGGTCATCGAAGTTGCTGGCGAAATAGCACCGACCGACCCTCAGACGTTCGATGGTCGCAGTTTCAAGAACATTCTGACCGGCAGAGCGGCAGCCCATAGCAAGTTTGTCTTTGGCACGCACACGGGTGACGGCAAGATGAACGACTTCCCGCAGCGGTCGATTCGCGACGATCGGTACAAGTACGTTCTCAATCTAAAGCCGGAAACGAAGTGGAAGACCCACTTCACCGAGGTGTCTGGTATTCCAGACAGTCATCGCGATGTCTACGGCACCTGGCTCGAAAAAGCCAAGACCGATGGCTCCGTGGCTCGCCTGATCGACGTGATCGAGAATCATGGGGCCGAAGAATTCTACGACCTCGAAGCCGATCCCTACGAACTTCACAATCTAATCAACAGCCCAAAGCACGCCCCTCAGATCAAGGCCTTTCACGCCCGGCTAGCCAAGTGGATGCACGATCACGGGGACGAAGGGCTCGTCACCGAAGCGCGCGAGGCCGCCCGTGACAAAGCGTATCGCGAGGCGATCAAGCGGCAGCGCGACTAGCCTCTCTAGCCCCTGCGTCGGCGACCATAGCGGCTCGCTGAAGTCGGGTCTTCTTTGTGCAAATGCTTGCAATGGTCGGAGCGTTGCCTCAGAATGCGCGTTTGAGCAGCGCAATTCCTAGTGGCCCGAACAGACGAGAGATTGATCATGTCAAAGGACCCATCTCGCAACAGTGCGGACAAGAATATTACCCGTCGCCAGTTCGCCGCTACGACTGCGGCGGCCACCGCGTCGGTCGCCATTGCTCCTGCCTTGGCCCAAGCCGCAGCGGCCGCACCACCGGCGCTCAAAGCCGGCGCTGCCGAGGTAAAGATCACACCGCCTGATGTCAAATCGGCATTTCTCGTCGGCCCCGGCAAGATGGCAACCGGCGTGCACGACGATCTGTTCGCGCGAACTCTAATTCTGGAGCAGGGCGAAGAGCGCGTCGCCATCGTGACGACCGACCTCTTGGTCATGCACATGGACTACAACGACCAGATGGTCGACGCGATCCATGACGCCACCGGCATCCCGCGTAATCGGATTGTGATTAATACGAACCACACGCACAACGCACCGATTCCGCGCCTGGTGGCTGTCGATCAAGCTCGTCCTGAGAGCTGGCAGGACACCCCTTACACCAAGTGGTTGTTAGGCGAGGTCGCCAAGTCGGCGAAGTTGGCGATCGATGACCTGCAGCCCGCCGAACTGCGTGCTGGTCGCGAACCGACGCAGATCGGGTTCAATCGCCGCTTCATGGGCCGCACGCACGTCACGATGACGCCCAATCCCAACGGCGCCGTCGTCCCTTGGGTCGACACGCTTAGCGCCTACAGTCCGGAAGGCAAACGCATCGCCCTCCTGTTCTCGTATGCCGCGCATCCGGTGATTATTCATTCGACCAGCCGATTGGTCAGTGCCGACTTCCCCGGTCTGGCCGTGCAGCGAATGAAACATCGTTATTCCGGCGGCAAAGGAAATGCCGACGGCGTGTTCATGTTTGCCCAAGGTTGCGGAGCCAACATCAATGGCCATCCACTACTTGGCGGGATCGAAGCCTGCAAAGCGGTGGCGGCCGAGTTGGAATACGCGGTGGCACGCGTCCGCCCGGACAAGATTGCCCCTGGCAGGCTCAAGGTCGCCTCGACCGAATTGCAGCTGCCGTTTCAGAAGCCGCCGTCGGTGGCCGAATGCCAAAAGCTGGTCGACAAGTATCCCGGCAGCATTCAACACGCCGAGGTTCTCGAAATCGCTAAGAGCGGACGACGCGGTACGCTCCGCTATCCGATTCGGGCGATCTCGTTCGGCGACGATCTGTGCATTCTCACTCTGGCTCACGAACCGTTTTGCGAGTACCAGCTTTACGCGGTTGAGAAATCGCCGTTCAAGCACACACTTGTGTTCGGCTACGTGCATGGCGTGGAACAGTACATCGCCACCCGCAAAGCGTACGAACTTGGCATGCGAGGCGGCTACGAGGCCTCGCCCCATGGTCATGCCTTGCAGAGTAAGCACCGCCTGGCGCTGGAGCCAATCGTGGAAGAGATGATCCAAGGCGGCATCCAAAAGGTGATGAGCGAACTGCAAGCTTAATAGCCAACAGCCGCGCCGTCCTTGCGCGATTCGGTGCCGCCGAACAGCACGTCGCTGTCGTGGTCGATCAGGATGCCTTGGAATCCGCCGCCGCTGCCACCACGACGGATCGTGTGCCCTTTAGCCTGGAGCTGCTTAACGACTTCCTCGCTGATACCACGCTCTAAGATCACGGTGCCGCTACCGTTGGCGGCTCTCCCTGTTGGCGTTGCACTGCCATTGTGACGAACTCGTGCGGCGTCACCCGCTTCTTGCACGTTGAGTCCGAAGTCGATCATGTTCACCAGCACCTGAACGTGACCCTGCGGCTGCATGTCGCCTCCCATCACGCCGAAGCAGAACCAGGGTCGACCATCCTTGGTAACCATAGCCGGGATGATCGTATGAAACGGTCGCTTGCCGGGGGCCAGCTGATTGGGGTGGCCTTCTTCAAGCGTAAACAGGGCTCCGCGATTCTGCAGCGCGAAGCCGACATCGCCAGGCACAATGTGGGAACCGAAGCCGTGAAAGTTGCTTTGGATGAGCGAGCAGCAGTTGCGATCCTTGTCGACGACCGTGAGGTAAATGGCGTCTCCCTCGTGTAGTCGCGGATTGCCTGGCGGCACTGCCTCGGCGGCCCGATTCGGATCGATCCGTTTTCGCTGCTCGGCGGCATACGACTTGGAGATGAGCCCCTTGAGTGGCAGGTCGGAGAAGGCCGGATCGGCGTAGTAGCGAGCCCGATCGGCGAAGGCCAACTTCTTGGCTTCCACGAAAAGATGCAACCACTCGGCGCTACCGCGACCCATCGCCTTCACGTCGTACCCTTCGATAACGTTGAGCATCTCCAAGGCGGCGATGCCTTGTCCGTTGGGTGGCAGCTCCCAAACATCGTAGCCACGGTAGTTGGTCGAAAGCGGTTCCACCCATTCGGCCCGGTGATCGGTGAAGTCGCTCATTGAGAAGTAGCCACCGTTCTTCTCGCTGAAGGCGACGATGCGTTCCGCAACGTGACCGTTGTAGAAGACGTCGGCGCCCTGCTCCGCGATGGCGCGATAGGTGGCCGCCAGTCGCGGATTCTTGAACACCTCGCCGAAGCGAGGCGAGCGACCGTTGATCAAGAAGGTGGCGGCCGAGTCGGGCCAGGGTCGCAACGATCGCTCGGCTCCCTTCCAATAGCGCGAGATGATATCGGTCACAGCGAAACCTTCTTCAGCGGTGGTGATCGCCGGAGCCAGAGTCTGCTCGAAGGTCATCGTGCCGAATCGCTTTCGCAGTTCTTCCCAACCACTGACCGTGCCTGGCACACTCCACGTTAACTGCCCGAAAAGCGGCACATGCTCGAGCCCCTTCTTGGCGAACACTTCACGGTTGAGCTTGGCAGGACTGCGACCGCTGGCGTTGAGCCCATAGAGCTTCTTTGTCTTGGCATCCCAGTAGATGCAGAATAGGTCGCCACCGATCCCACAACTCATCGGCTCGGTGACGCCAAGCATAGCGTTCACGGCGATCGCCGCGTCGACCGCGTTACCGCCATCCTGCAGAATCTTCAGGCCGGCCTGAGCGGCGAGCGGTTCGCTGGTCGCGACCATGCCGTTCTTCGCGACGGCGACGGAGCGACTTTGCAGCTGACTGCCAGGCCGACTGTATTCCTGGGCGGCGGCCGGGATTGCCTGAGTGACCGTGATTAGAATGAGCGAGGCGACGACGACCAACCAACGAGCGAAGGTTAGGGCAAGAGACATTGGCTACGGGAACCTTACATGAGGGGAGTCTGTCAGCGGACGACGAGCCTCCGCATTCTAGAAGCCATCTGGCAGCGACACAAACGAGCCCGCCAACCTGCGTGGGAACGCGGTCGTTTGCCAGACAATTTAACGGCCTGCGTGAAGAAGTCCGCGGCCGGGAGTGAGAACCCGACGGCAGGCGCTATGACGATTGCGTAAATCGCACCGCTTTACGAACTGGAAAAGCGATCATCGCCATCAGTGTGACAAGAACCTGTAACAGGGCGATGACCAGCGGGTGAACCGCGCCGAGCGCCGGCATTGCCGCGGGATCGATCCCCTTCGGTCCCGTATGTGCGAGCAGCTGGCCGAACCAGTTCGCGCTGTTGCCGGCATTGTTCGTCACGGCTGTCATGTTCTCCGGCACGGCCAATGAGACCGACGGTTCTGCCAGAAGTAGAACCGCGAGCGTCAACAGTCCGGCAAGCATCGGCAGACGACGAGCGGCGCGGGGCTCCGCCGGGCGAGCCTTTGGTACCGGCACCGGACAGGGCTGCGGTCGCCTCCCCAACTGAGAGAGCTCCTGCAGAAATCGACCGATTGCTCGACGCAACTGACGCATAGGCGGAAAACCTGACGGGGGCACAGGGAACGCGAGCCGAGTCCGCGAAAGCGGGAATTCGGCACCTGCCCAATGAGAATTGCAAGCCGCGTGCCGGTGCCAGAGGTCGCCGGTCCTTGAGCCGCCTAAGTGCAAGAAGCGACACATCTTGGCGAGTGTCCAGTGGCCTCGGCCGGCAGCTACCGTGGGTCTGTTTTTCTCGCTCTTTGATGCCGAAATGCAACGTCATTGGTGGCGAAAGAGCGGCCCGCGGCAGGCATCCATGGCCCTCTGCGCAAGCGTCTTGCGGGCCTTCGCGTCGACGCACATGGAGCGACCAGCATCGCCGGAAAAGTCATTTTCAAACGGTTACCCATTGCGCCCGTTCGACTTCGGGAACGACTTTTTCGGAATCGTGTCCTTGCGCCGCTGTGGCAGGTAGAATAGAGGTGCCAGCAAACGGAGTGCTGTTTCTCATCCCACGGTTCGGGTTCCTCTTCTGGAGAAACGGCGAGATGACAAAACCACGCGATCGCCGCCGCCGCTTAGCGCTTGAGGCGGAAGGCTATTTAGAGCTCGGAATGTATACGCATGCCCTGCGGGCTCTCACGATGCTGGAGCAATCGGGTTCGCTCGACGCCCATGCCATCTACCTCAAGGGCGAAACGCTTCGTTCACTCGAACAGTACGAAGAGGCGTTGCTAGCGCTGCGTAAGGCAGCTCAGATCATTCCGGACGACATTCACGTGTTGCTGGCGCTCGGTTGGTGCTACAAGCGAACCGGCAATCTCGATCAGGCGATCGATTCTCTTGAGGAAGCACTGCTCGTCGAGCCAGGTGAGGCGCTGTTGCACTACAACCTGGCCTGTTATTGGAGCCTCGCGGGCGACAAAGAGACGGCGCTGAACTTCCTGTCGGCGGCGTTCGATATCGATTCGACCTATCGCGATATGGTCGATGCCGAAGAGGACTTCGATCCAATCCGCCGGGATCCCGATTTCCTGGCGCTCACCAGTGTGATCGTGTAGCGAATCTTGCCAAGGCAACTTGCGTGAGCCACGTCTAGTGCCCCGCTGCCACAAGCTGCGCCGGTTTCGGCATCTCTAAGAGTTCGGCCGCCAGCTGGCGGTAATCCTCGGCCCCATTGCAGCTAGGGGCGTAGTCGAAGATCGATTGACCAAAGCTGGGTGCCTCGGCCAGGCGAATGTTACGACGGATGCGGGTCTCGAAAGTACGGGCCGACGACCAAGGCCCCGACTCGTTACGGGCCTGAGCAAAGAACGCCTCGACGTCGCCGCTTACTTCTCCGGCCAGTCGCGTGCCCGACTCGTACATGCAGAACACCACGCCGGAGAGTCGCAAACGATCGTTGAGCCGTTTGGCGACGAGGGCGATCGTTTCTAGCAGCTTGCTCAGACCGTGCAGCGCCAGGAAATGCGGCTGCAGGGGAAGCAACACCTCTTCCACCGTCGCCAAGGCGTTGATCGTAAGGATTCCTAGCGACGGCGGGCAATCGATCATCACATAATCAAATTCGGTAGCGTCCTCTTCCAACTTGTCACGCAGAATCAACTCGCGACCTACCACGCCGGCCAACTCCACTTCAGCCGCGGCCAAATCGATGTGGCTGGAGATGATGTCCAAGTTCTCATTCACGCGAACGCGTGCTTCGGCCAGCGAGGCTTCGCCGGTCAGAACATCGTAGATCGAGGCACCCAACTCGTGCGGAGCCAACCCAAAGTGCAACGATGCGTGGGCCTGCGGATCGAGATCAATCAACAGCGTTCGCTTCCCGGACTCGGCAAGCGCGGCACTGAGGTTCACGGCGGTCGTCGTTTTGCCGACGCCACCCTTCTGATTCATGATCGCAATGGATCGCACGATAGAAACTTTCAAAGCGGTCTTCGATTCGGCGATGAGTGCCTTTGGACGAATGGACGCGTTTTCCGTCGCAGTGCTCGACTCATCGTTGCGGAATTATAGGGAGGATAGCGAAGACGCGCCTATATCGAATCCCCGGCGGTAGAACGTGCCAGAGGAATAGCCGCGTGTCTGCAAGAAAACCGGCAAAAACGCCTATTCGCCCGGCCTCTGCTCGGACGCTTCGCGGGGTGAAGGCGTGGGAGTGCTATCACCACTCGTCATCTCGGAATTCAAGATCGTGCGAAACCCGTCGGCGATTTGTTGCTTGAGGATGAGCGTCTTGTCGCTTCCGAAAAGAGCCACGCGAGGACAATCGAGACTCAGCAGCACGATGATCGATTGCTCTCCCCGCCGCATGCCGAGGGCATGCGTCCAGTTTGGCTCACAGCCGCCATCCGGGTCACTTGCCCATACGTAAGTCTCACGTTTGCTAAGCGCGTCACGGGCGTTGGTGTAACCACGACCGACGAGCACGTCGCGTGAGCTCTCGATCGCGTAATCCTGTCCGCCGAAAGTGATCTCAGATGCGGCATCCGTTGGCGCCAACTTCAGCGCCATGAACTCATCCGGATCTCCCATTACTGCGATTGCATCGGGGCCGTAGTAATCGAGCACCGGCCGTGTTCGCTGATACACGAACCACCACCCGGCGGCGGCCACGACCAACCCCAGCAGCCCCATCGCGATGGCCACCCATTTTCCGCTGTTCTGCATAGCAATCTTCATCCAAGAGGGAGGAATTGTTCCCAGCCGGCAGACGGTGTCGCGGCAGAAGTGCTGAGTTTGGCACAGAACGGCACGTCTAGAAAGTGGCCGGGCCACTTTGTCCTCCTGTCGCAGCGTAGTATACTGCCATGAATGCATTCGCGGCGACGCGTCTACACGATTCTCGCACAGATTCGACTCAATATTAACTCGGCAGTTTCCACCATGGCAGATACTTTCGATCCCTACCGTGAAGCGCTCGTAATGGAACAGGTCACGATTTGGCCAGACGAGTTTGACGAAGTTGAACCGGAAGAGCGTGCCCGCGTGGAGCAACTTCTCCATGCCGACGCGACCGAGGTCGCAGAGCTAGAATACGTGCGATCGCACACCGGCTTCTGCCGACAGATCACCGTCACGCAGGCCGACTTGGATCGCGCCCGCGAAACTGCCTAGCACTTAAGTCATTGGCCTCAAGTCACATTGGCCCCAGTCACATTGGCAGACAACTCTTGGGCAGCAGAGGGACTTCTGCCGTCTGCGTCGTCGCCAGGCTTTTGAAATATCGAGGGAACGATTGACCATGACGGTCGAAATGCAAGACGTGCGCGTCGATCTATCTTCGCGCAGTTACAACGTACGAATTGGCACCGCCTGCCTTGATCAACTCGGGGTCGGTGTGGCCATGCATGGCGAAGGTCGGCATGCCGTCGTGGTCACCGATGAGAACGTGGAATCTCCCCACGCAGAAGCGGTGGTCGCCGGTTTGACCCAAGCTCGACTGGCCGCTGATCTGTTAGTGGTGCCCGCCGGCGAAGAAAGTAAGTCGCTCGACGTGGCGGCCGATCTGTGGTCCAAACTCGTCGACCTGGGCACCGATCGTCGCACGATGATCATTGCCGTGGGGGGCGGAGTGATTGGCGATCTGGCTGGCTTCGTGGCCGCCACCTTCGCACGCGGACTCGACTTCATTCAGGTTCCCACGACGCTTCTGGCGCAAGTCGATTCGTCCGTCGGCGGAAAGGTTGGCATCAACCTGCCGCAAGCCAAGAATATGGTCGGCTCCTTCTGGCAACCGCGACTCGTTTGGGCCGACACCGCCACGCTGCAAACGCTACCGGAACGAGAGTACCGCGCCGGCTTGGCTGAAGTTGTGAAGTATGGCGTTATTCTCGATGCGGACTTCTTCACCTACCTGGAAGAACATGTCGACGAACTGAACCGCCGTGACAACGCCGTGCTCCGGCACATTGTCGCCAAGAGTTGCCGTCTGAAGGCCGACGTCGTCGAGAAGGACGAGCACGAAACAACGGGGCTGCGTGCCTCGCTCAATTACGGACATACTTTCGCCCACGCCTTTGAGCAGGTGGCCGGCTACGGCACGTTGCTGCATGGCGAAGCGGTATCGATCGGCATGCTCTGTGCATCTCGCCTGGCGGAACGCGCCGGGCGCATTTCCGCCGACGTCACCGAGCGTCAGCAGAAACTGCTCGAGGCGCTCCAGTTGCCCGTAGAGGTTCCAGAACTGGACCACGACGCCGTGCTGGAAGTCATGAAGCGGGACAAGAAGGTCGTCGAAGGCCGGCTTCGCTTTGTGCTCCCGTCGCGAATGGGACACGTCGAACTAGTTGAAGACGTACCGACGCAGGACGTCGAAGCGGTCATGAGCTAGGCTCATCGCGACGGTCGCGTTTTCATTCTATCGCCGGGGTAGCAGCGGTCACCCGCTGGGTCCGTTCTTCTCGAATCGCTATCACGTGCTCCCTTGCGCAGTTTTCTGTTCGGCAATCGGGCAGCCACGTGCTAAGTTGCTGGTTTCTCTTTCGCGTTGTCAGCTGTCCGTCGGAACTGCCTTTTCAAGGTTAGCGGTGGCCGAAGCGAGTTTGGTGATAGGGGGCATTCCATGTGCACCAGCGACGAAGCACAGCAAGAGAAGATCGCTCGAGAAGAGCGTCGCGCCGACTGGCTACGGCTTTCGCTCGTCGTCGGCATCGGGCCACGGAATCTTCGACAGCTTGTCGACCACTTCCAATCGCCCGGCGAGGTGCTCACCGCGTCGCGTTCGGCTCTGCAAGAGGTGCCTGGCATTGGCCCCAAACTCAGCCAGTCGATCGTCGAGGCTCGCGAGATTATCGATGTCGAATCGGAGCTGGCTATCTGCCGCACCAACGAGATCGACGTCTGCACGCTCGAAGACGACAGCTACCCGCGGATGCTCCGCGAAATCCCCGATGCCCCGCCGGTTCTCTTCGTTCGCGGTTCGTTCAGTGGGGCCGATCTGCTGTCGATTGCGGTGGTCGGCTCCCGGCATGCCACGCACTACGGCAAAACGCAGGCTCGGCGACTGGCCGGATCACTGGCGCGCGCCGGGCTAACGGTGGTCAGCGGGCTGGCTCGCGGTATCGACGCGGCCGCACATCACGGAGCACTCGAAGCAGGCGGACGCACAATCGCGGTGCTCGGTGGCGGATTGCTGTCGCTCTTTCCGCCGGAACACGAACCGCTAGCCCGCGAGGTGGCGGCCTCTGGCGCCGTCGTCAGCGAGTTCCCGCCTCTCATGGAACCGCAAAGTGGATTCTTTCCGCAACGCAATCGGATTATCAGCGGGATCTCGCTTGGCACGATCATCGTTGAGGCGGCCCAGCGAAGCGGGGCCCTGATTACCGCTCGTCACGCCTACGAACAGGGCCGCGAGGTATTCGCCGTGCCGGGACCGATCGATAGCCGTGCTTCCCGCGGACCACACGCGCTGATTCGCGACGGTGCCCGACTGGTCGAATCGGTCGACGACGTGTTGGAAGAACTGGGCCCGCTGGTCGAAGCGGTTCCGCAAGACGATGGCCCCGAGGTTCGACACCCGGCGGAACTTCAGCTCAACGAGACGGAACAGCGGGTGCTCTCGGCCGTGGGCGAACAGCCGACGTCAATCGACGCAGTCACCGCGGCGGCGAAGTTACCAATTCCGCGCGTGCTGGCGACGCTGAGCGTGTTAGAATCCCGGCACCTCGTGCGGCGCGTCAGCGGGCAACAGGTGGTGCGGGTGTGAATCCGATTGTGGGTAACCTAATTTGGAGAACTCGATCTCATGTCGATACACGTATTCTATCAACCCATCGACATCAGTCTGGTGCAGGAAGAATTGTTTCCGTACATCTGTGGGAAGGGCGACCTTAGGAAGCTCAAAAGCATGTGCGATGATCCGGTAGGAGCTTTGACGAATGTCGAGCTACTACGGACGGCATACGCGGCGTCCCTCGCTGGAGAAGAGTTTCGCGATCCCGAATTCGGACGTTGCGATCCGCAATCGTATCTCGCGGAATCTGCCGTGCGTGATACGTTAGAATTCTGCCGCCATGTTTGGCCAGAATGGATGGTAAGCGCGTCGACATCCATCGAACTTCTTCCGGACAGCTTTCCGGTACTTGAGCACTATCAGATGCCGATTTCGATGTTTGAGCCACTCGCGGAATTCATTCCAGATATTCGTTGGGACCTAGAAACGATCGCGGAATGCGAATTCATGGGAGGTGTCTTACGCGCGGCTCATGTACCGGTTGTAAGAACAGCAATTGCCGCTGAACTAGCAAACATGACGCGTTGCGCAGGAGACCCCCATTATTACGATGCGACCAGAACACTCTTGGAGGCATTAACCTATGCGGAGGAGAACAGACTCTCGTTTACGGAAGCCATAACGTAGAGCACGGCTCTCGAGCGCGCCCGCTAGTCACACCTTCCCCAAGGATCAAATCGAGAGAAACCTCAGCGACTCCAAGCAGCGCCGCCTAGCAGGGCTCCGCCTTGTTATCCAAGACGCTGATCTTGTCGACGCGGCGGGCGTGGCGACCACCTTCGAACTCGGTGTTCAGCCAGATGCCGACCATGCGGTCGATCAGCTTCACTCCCAGCATATCGGCCGACAGGCAGAGCACGTTCACGTCGTTGTGACGGCGGCTCATCTCGGCGGTCAGGTCGTCGTGGCAAGGAGCTGCACGAACGCCCGGGAACTTGTTGGCGGCAATCGCCATGCCGATTCCCGTTCCGCAAATCAGAATGCCCCGGTCAACTTCTTTGTCGCTAACCCGCTTGGCAACTTCCGAGGCGATATCGGGATAGTCGACGCTCTCCACATCGTTCGTGCCGGCATTCTCGACCTCGTGCCCGAGCGACTC
>CAYLRE010000121.1:0-13009 GCA_964385715.1 uncultured Planctomycetaceae bacterium | reverse complement strand
CCGACCGCAATGGGCGCGTGCTCGATTACGCCTACGATAATGCGGGCCAGCTGACCGATGAGTGGTGGGACGGGCAGCTGCGCATGGAATACGCCTACACGGCCGCCGGCGAACTGGAAGAGAATGAGCCGCAGAAACCACTTTCGAGAATCGGGGCGACCACCGGCAGGTACTAAGTAATTAGTTCGGCGAGAGTTGGGAAGAGTGGGCGACACTGGATTCGAACCAGTGACCTCAGCCGTGTGAAAGCTGCGCTCTAACCAACTGAGCTAGCCGCCCTGAGAAGGTCTATAAGAAGACCATTTTGTGTCGCCCCCGTCAAGGCACGACAGATTGCCGCCGATCGAGATTAACGATTAAGCCGATGCCGTTGTCGGCGAATCAGACTTGGCCTCACCGTCGTCGGATGCCGAAGCCGTGGCTGCCGTTGTGGGCTCGCTCGTAGGCGGCTCAAACTTCGGCACGTCGGTCTCGTGATAATCGTCCGCAGCCGCGTAGCTTGACTCACCATGGCCGGAAGTGCCATAGCTCGATTGGGGCGAATTGTAGACCGCGGTGTCGAGCTCGGATTCAATGCCCGAGACACCTCGCTTGAATTCGACGAGGCCTTTGCCGAGCGAGCGGCCGACTTCGGGAAGCCGCTTACCAAACAGCAATACACCGATGACGCCGACAATCATCAGCTCGGGCGCCCCGAGTCCGAAAATTACGCCCAAGGTGACTGCATTCGTAGCATCAAAGACAGGCATGGCAACCTCTTTCTTACTGTTTTCGCTACTTGTTAACCGTCTCGGCTTCCTTCTCAGGCGTGCTCACCGGAGCCGACGTGGAAGCGGTTTCCTCGCTCTTATCCTCGATGCCGGAAACGCCTTTCTTGAACTCCACGACTCCCTGGCCAAGCGAACGCATCACGCCCGGCAGACGCTTACCAAAAAGCAGCAAGATAATCGCGCCGATGATCAACAGCTCAGGCAGACCGGGCATACCGGTGAATAAAGCAAATAAGGGCGTCATAAGACTTCATCCCTCTCATTGAAGAATCGTGTGATCAGCGGCCAGGCGGGGTAATTGCGGCCGTGACGGGTGGGTTTAACGAACGCCGAAGCGGCTCGTCAAATTCGCAACGTTGTGTGGTCGCCACGGCCGGTCGCCAGCAGCTAAACCCGTGCTACCTATTATTTTACATCCTGCCGCTTGGGTGTCAAACCGACTCCCATTCCCTAGGCGCGTAGGCCTTTACGAGGAATCGAGCAAACGGTCCGATCTGCGGAATTGGAACCTGAAGACGACCGGGCACAGCCTGCACGACAGCTCGACTAACGTCTCTGAATCCCGCGTCTTCGTGCCGAACGATCGGGCTGGCCAGAGTCGTCGTCCGCATAGCGATAATAGACCTCAAGAGATAGCGTCGCGATTGCCGTGGAATAGGCCCTACCGCCGTGGCTTCCCCAAACCGTGTTGGGATCCCAGCTGCCGGTTAGGTCCCCTCGCTCGCTGACGCCTTCGATTCGCTGCGTCTCGATGAGCGTCTTCTGTAAGGCGGCATTCCAGCGAGACCACCGTTCCCCCTGCACGCGGTGCAATGCGAGAGTCGCATAATAGTAGTAATAAAGATTCATGCGATCGGCAGACGGCAGTTGGGTGAGCAAGTAGTCGGCTGCCTCCTGGGACGCGAGGTCATCGGTTGCGTAGCCAACGAACTGCCGACATACGAGAGCCTCGGCCGTCATCGCCACATTGGCCGGCCGCCCTGGCTGATAACTCGCCAAGCCACCACGGTGCCCTGAACTCACGCTACGCAGGAATCGCTCGATACCGGTTCGCGTCTTGGCAGGAACGTCAATGCCGGCGAGCTCGGCACTCTTGAGCGCCATGACCTGCCAACCAAGCTGGCTCGTGTCGCCAGCGTCGCCAGGCTGATATCGCCACCCGCCACCGCGACTGTCCTGCGCCGCAACAATGTAATTAATCGCTTGCTGCACGGCCGGGCGAAGTCGCTCATCGCCGGTCATTGCATATGCTTCACTCAGCGCGAACGACGCCATACCGTGACAGTACATACGCGCAAACAGCGTCGCGTCGCCGGCGAGATTGCCATCACTACGTTGCGACCGCATAAGGAAGGTTAATCCGCGAGCAACCGTTGCCTGGTAATCGCCGCGTTGGTGCGTGTGCCCTGCTCCGAGGAACGCCAAAATACTGAGACCGGAAATTCCCGTATCGGCCTGAGCTCCGGCACCGCGGCGATCGCTTCCGGCGATGTTCAGCTCGCGCCCGCCGCCCCAATAATCGCAATCCCAACGCCCATCCTTCCCTTGTGCGGAAGCTAACCAGGCCAGGCCGGAATCAACGGCCGCCTGAGCCAGCGCATTGCCGCCCGTTTGTGCCGCGACCTTACCTCGCTGTGGATCGGTACGATGCCGGTATGCTGCGGGCAACTCCTCATCGTTCTTCTGATTCGCCGCTTCCGTCGCAGCGGCTGATTCTGTCGCGTTGTTCGGCGGCAAGGCAACATCCATAACTGCCAACGGTGCCGGCCCCGTTTGAGCCGTGGACGTGAGAATGTCATCTACCCCGGCGAGCGCTTCATCGGGAGCGTCAACCGCCGGAATATCGGCGAGGCTCGGCAAGACGGAAGCCGCGTCGAGCAGCGGCGACGTTGATTCGTCTCGCGGCAGTGCCGCTTCGGCCGCATCACTGCTCGACTCCACGCGTTCAAGCGCCTGAACATCAGGTGCCGCAGCTACAGCAGCTTCACTTTCAGCAGCGTTCGGTGCCTCGATTTGTTCCGCCTGGATTGCCGAGTCGGTCTCGCCGTTGAGCGAATCGTCAACCGCGGCTGTCGCCTGCGGTAAATTCGGCGACACCTCTTCCAGATCGACCGATGGCAGCGGAAGCGACGTCGAAGATGCATCTTCTCGGGGCGTCATTCTGGGCAGACCAGCGATTGCCGTGGCCACACGATCGACGTCACCGGTATCGGGCGACACGACGTCGGTGGTCAGTCGCTCCCAAGGCTGCTCGATTCGCTCCGTCTCCTCAGCCTGCTCCAAAGCGCCCTCCGGCAAGACCTCGATTTCAATCGATTCGCCTTCCCCAACGAAGGTAGCAGCGACAATCTGGATTGTGGTCGCGTAGCCAGCGAGCAGCGTATGCACAAGCAGCGACAGCACGATGCAAATTCGCAGCGGGTTCGCTCGTCCCTTGCGTGTGAAGACGAGCGTCAAGAAAATTCCACTGAACAGCAGAACCAGCCCCGCCCAGGCAACCGCCCAAAAGAGATGCATCGTCGGCGGCAGTCCCCAAACGGCGACGAGATGCGCTCCATCGGCTACTTGGGCCGCCATTGCGGCTGAGTTACACATGATCTAGTTTCGGCCACTGGTTACCAAGACGGACTGGGCGAGCTTCGAGACGCCGGCCCGCTTGCACGCCACCAACACACTGACCATTGTCTGGTTCGATGCCTGGGCGTCGCCTCGGACCAACACACCGAGATCCCTATACTGGCTTCGGGCAGCTGCCAGCTTGCTCGTGAGCTGTTCTAGGGTGACGATCTTTCTATCTAGCTCGACCTGACCGTTTCGGTAAACATTAACGACCTTTTTCTCCGGCGCTGCCGAAAGGTTGGCGTTACTGACACTCGGGACCTCGAGCTTCAACTTCCGTTCGGGCTCCGTGAATTGAGTCCCGACCATGAAGAAAATGATCAACAGAAACACGATGTCGATCATCGGCGTCAGATTGAGCGACGGCTGCTCATCGTGATGTGTCTTGAGTGGCATGATTGTGCGCCTGTTGGTCCGCTGAACGAGTTAGGCTGCCTTCTTGCGACCGGAGCTCTTTGAAACCTTCCCGTCGGCCTCGGCGGAAATAATCGACACGATATCCTGCCCCAGCGAATCGATGTCCATCACCAGCCGATCGACGCGGCTAATGAAGAACATGTAGAAAATGAGTGCCGGAATCGCCACGGTCAGGCCCGCAGCGGTGGTCAGCAACGCCTGGCTAATACCACCGGCAACCAGACCGCCTCCCATCGCCTCGGCGTTGGCGATGTCGTTGAAGGCCTTGATCATGCCGACCACGGTACCCAGCAAACCGAGCAGAGGACTGACAGTTGCCACGCCGTTAAGTAGTCGCAGATACCGCCGCAATTCATTACTAGCGCGTTCTCCGGCATCGAGAATGGCTTGCTCCACTTCAACCGCCGGGCGGCCCCACTTCTTGATCGCAGCCGCAAACACCTCGGCCACAACACTGCGATTGGCTTCACACAGCTCTAACGCTTCGTCTCGGTCAAGCGATCCCTCGCGCAACTTGTGGAGAAACTTCTTGACGAAAGGGCGAGGAATCACCTTACGCCGACGAAGACTGATCGCGCGCTCGAAAACAAAGAGCATCAGGATCACGGAACAAAAGAGAATCGGCAGCATCAACACACCGCCGTCCTTGACGATCCCCATCAAGTTGGCACTGGGAATGAGTTCCTCAGCGGCATCCGATCCCACGCCAACTGCCTCAGCGGGTTCCGTCACTGCTGAGTCCGCGATGACGACTTCCTCAGAGGCTCCGGAGCTGTCTTGCGAATTCGCCGCCTGGGTCACGAACATGACCAGGGCGATCGCGGCAGAAGTTGCCAACAGCCGGAACCGGTTGTTTGAAAGGAGCGAGACATACCAGGCTGGCAGTTCCGCAGAATCGCGACTTGTAACTGACTGTGATCGTTGCATGACGTCCCTCAATTCGTCAACTTGACTTCATCGTGGCCCGTTCTTTGGCAATATGCAGGCGTTCGGCGACCTGCTCCGCGAACATTGTATTTGGAAACTCATTCTCGACCCGCTCGTAGAGCTGCACTGCTTTGGACCACTCGGTGCGATACTCGTGACACTTTCCCGCCTGCAGGAGCGCGGCAGCCTGCCAACGCGGGTAGGCGTAAAGCGGTGGCACTCGCAAGTAAGCGCGAATCGCGGCGTCGTAATCCTTCTGATGCAAGTAGCTCTCGCCAATCATCCACTGGGACATCGCAGCAGTCTCAGACTTCCCGCCCTGTCCTGCTTCAGCTTCGGTTACCCGCTGATATGCCTGGCGCGCTTCATTGAATTTGGCTTGAGCCGCAAGACAGCGACCGAGCAAGTAGTCGGCTTCATACAACTGCGTAAAGCCCGGATGACTTTCCCGTATCGAAGCGGCGATTCCGGCCGCCTCTCCCCAATGCTTCTGCTGGGCGAGCAGCTGAGCCCGTCGCAAAGAAACCATTCCGAGCCAAGCGTCGTCGCGACCGCTAATCTTCTTGGCCAGTGATTCAAATCGGCCCTGTGAAGTTTCAAATTCGCCGCGACGATAGGCTGCCTCGGCCAACCAATACTCGGCCGGCAAACGCAAGCGACTCTCGGGCGTCTCGGTGAGCAAACGCGAGAGAGGCGAATCGACCGCGACCCAGTCCTCTTGTGCGATCGCCAGTTGTCCGAGAATGTATAGAGAACTCGCCAGCATCTCCGGATCGACAACACCCTCGGCCCGCACCAGACGGTCAGCCAAGCGGCGGGCCTGTTCGTATTCCTGCAATTCAAATGCACGCTGCGCCAGACGGTAGGTCGCGTCGGCCCAGTACCGACTCTCGTGATGCTCGTCGTGTAGCTGCTGAAACTGCTCGATGGCTGCTGCTGAATCTTCTCTCTTTAGATGCAACCAAGCCAGGTCGTATCGAGCCTCGGCCACTTCGCCTGCGCCCTTCGCCGGCTGCCCTGAGCCTTCCTCTGCCTGCCCGGCCTCCCGCGCGTCAATCAAACGCTGGTATGCCGCCATGGCCTGGTCGGTACGATCCAGCTTCGCAAGTAACTGTGCGGAGCGCAGTTGGGCCCGAGCCACTCGCTTGTGACTTGGGAAACGCGTCGTCACGACCTGATACGTCTTGAGTGCCGATTCCAAGCGGCCCATCTTGTGCAGGAGTTGCCCGCGGGCCAACGCCGCCTCGGCAGCCAGCGGATCGTCGGGATACTCATTAAGCAGTCGTTCGAACGTTGCCGCCGAGGCCTTCAGGTCCTGCCCCAGACACTCGCACCATGCCAACCCAGCGATCCCGCGAGCTACGTACTTCTGTGGATTCTCTTCCTTCGCAAGTTCTTCAAACAACGATGTCGCCCATTCTGTATCGCCGCTGTGAAGCGAGGATTCCGCGAGTTCGAGCGTGGTAGCCAGGAACAGAGGATCCTCTGCAAACTTCTGGGCGAGTTGGTCGTAATGCGACTTGGCGCCCTCCCGATCGTCCAGCTTGACCGAGCAAATCGCGAGTTGCCCCAAACAACGAGCCGCATGCTTACCTTCTGAGTGGGCCGCAAGATACTCCCTCAACGGCTCGACTGCTTCCTCGTACTGCCCACGATCAACATAGATCGCCGACATGGTCACCAGCGAGTCGGCCTGCATGGCCCCCGTTGCCGATGACAACACTTCTTTGAGATGCGTGAGAGCCTTGTCTTGTTGATTGACCGCGGCACAGGCCATCGCCAGTTGAAACTTGAATTGCACAACTTCCGTTTGCTCCGTCTCGTCATCTTCGTTTAATCGAGACTCAATCAGATCAATGACTCGGGTATAGTCCTTTTGCGATTGCCAGAACCGCAGTTCAAGGGCGAACAGATCTTCGCCCAGCGGACTATCCGAAAAGCGAGTGCGAAAATCGGCGAGCGCACGCTGAAATGCGTCGCCATCATCGCCGGCGGCAAGCACGCGAAGCATTCCAAACAGACAATCGTCGGCCCAATCGCCTTGTGGCTCAGCGACCAACGCAGCATTAAAATGCTGCGCAGCTGGATCGCGGTCGCCCTGTGCGAGACATACCATCCCACGCCAGTATTTGACTTGCACGCCGAGCCCGCCGCCCGAAGAATTGCCCTTAGGATGATTCTCGTCGAATCCCAGCAAGGCTGCGACAGCTTCGTCAAACTTTCCTTGATCGTAGCGAAGCACACCCAGTCGCAACCACGATTCGGCACTGAGAGGGCCCTGCGGATGTCGCTCCACCGACTGCTCAAAGAGAGTGGCGGCATCTCCACGAGCTCCCAGCTTGAGCTTCGTGGCCGCCAAGTAAGGCAACGCGTAGGCTGCGAGATCATCCTTCTCGAAATGGCCCAAGAAGGCGGTTAAGTACTTGTCAGCCGCAGCTGCGTCGCCAGCCAAATGGGCCGCCTCGCCACGACGAAACATCGCCTGGCGGGCATAGCGGTGGGCCGGCTCCTTGTCGAGCAACTGATCGAACCGCTTCGCCGCTTCGCTGTAACTGCGAAGCTGCATGAAGGCCTCGCCGCTGAAGAACAGGGAATCCGTGACGCGACGGTGCTGCGGATGCTGCTTCGCCAGCAGTGCGAACTCATCGACCGCCAGTTGCCAGCGACCGGCTGCGTAGTGACTGGCAGCCACCGCATACTGGTCATCGCCGGCATCTGCGTACGAGCAGTTGGGCGCGAACCATCCCGTTAGGCCAAGAAAAATAGCCGCCGAGAAAATGTGATTTCGTTGCCGAAAAACACCCATAGCTCCACGCGCCTCATGGTCCAAGCCGGCAAAGGGACGCCAACTCAAGTTCTTTTATCAGCACAGAAAACCCAGGGAGCTCGCCCCCTGGGTTCTTCTGCTTCTGTTATTACGTTTGCCCGATTCGCGTCTTCTTAGTACGCGGAACCGACACCCGTGTCGACATTGCCGACCATGTGGAAGTGATTCTTATCGATGTAGATCACTTCGACACCATCCGTGTTGTCGATCGTGTGCGGAATCGGCCAGCCAACTCGGACTCGCTCCTTGTAGTACACCATGCACTTGTACTTCACGTGGTGCAGTTGAGCCGGACCGATGAGCGGATAAACTCGCGGCGGATCGATGAAGTCGGAAATCTTATGCTTCACGATTCGCACATCGTTGAATTGCATCTCGTAAAGGAACGGAATGTTCCCTTCGGCTTCCTTAATTCGCAGGAACTCACGCCACACCTGATCGTCTGGCGGTGGGTCCATGCCAACGTCCGGGGTATCCGCGGTAAGCGGACCAAGAATCGGCACGCGGTCGTAACGCTCCTTCATCCAGGCCTTATCTTCCAACGCGTCCTGCAAGTGCGGACTTACCGGAATGGGAACGGCGAGCGGCCCCAGGTAAATACCCTGTGTCATATTGCAACCGGTGGCCCCCACAACGATCAATGCGAGAGAGGCCAACAACAAGCGGCTTGAAATCTTGTTCGACATGAACGGTTTCCTCGTCAACCTGGACGTACCCGACGTGTATCTAGGGCTATTTATCGTGTTAACCTGGGCGAAACTTGCGGATTTTTCCGGTTCTGCGGAAAAAAACACCTGGCAATTGCTAGCACAGCAGGAGAATGCCGACCGGGAACGAGAAGACCGCCTGAATCCCTCTTCTCTTCGCCTTAGCGATGCTCGACTTATCCGGAAATGGAAAACGCCCTCGACCAGCTCAATTCGGCCGGTCGAGGGCGGTAAAGTTCGTGCATTTCGCGAGCGATATGGCTTGCTAGTCCTTGAAGTCCAGCATCCACCAGCCATCGTCCCATTCCAGTGTCACCTTGCGCCATCCCAAGGGAACCTGGGGATAAGGATAGAACGGACCAATGAAGGGCCAAGCGGTAGGCGAGTACTGCTTCGGATAAGTAAGTGCCGCGTAGTTTGGGTGAGCGGCATAGCTCGGCCACGCATAGCCGGGCAAATGCGGCTGATCATAGCTAGCACGCGCTACCCCACCGCCAGCACCAGGAACATACGCCGGATGCGGCTGGCCCATTCCAGGCCCCATGCCGGGTGCTCCGGGAGCCCCAGGCATAGCACGGCTGGCCATACGGGCCGAACGTCCCACGGGAACGGGTCCGCGTGCACGTCGCGCAACGGGCGTCGCTTGCGGAGGCATCGGCTGGCTCGAGAGCGCTTCCTGGACAGCCGGGGCGGCTGGACCTGGTGCCGACTGGTCACCTTGAGCATGTGCCAACGATGTTGCTAGCGACGCACAAACGGCGATCGCTAAAGACAATCGGTATCCTCGCATCATTTCCTCCTGACTCGCACAAATGCATGAACTGCTTAGTTTGTTGTCCTGACAGTCGTGACCGAAGCCACTTACTGACGACCGCGCACCGCTGCCGACAGTCTGCCTGACTATAGATGTCGGCTAATGATTGTGCGGAAAAGGAGGATTTTTTCGATTTTGGCGATGATTCCAGTCGTGCCGCCGCTGTCAGCGCCAGCACCGCCAGGGTGTTCGCCACAACGGCTGCGCAGGTGCCAGCCGACAACGATCAAAAGCGCGTGCTGTCTGAGCGCCAGATTAGACCGCGAACGGCTGTTCGGTTCGACGTCCAGTCACCGTCGCCCCTACGATCATGACTCCGAGCGTCAGGCCCGATGTGATCCAGAAGCCGGTTGCCATGTGCATCGAGAAGATGGCCGTTGTACCGACCACGGCGAGGCAAAGATAGAAAAGGTACTGACAAGGCGTTTGACCGCGGGAGCCCTCGCTCGCGCGGGCCGCCCACGTGCAGGCAAGCCCTAGTACATGGACGGTTATAAAGAACCAGATCAGTTCTTCATTAAGAGAAGCTAGCATCAATGCAATTCCTCGAATTCCTTTTCGAGTCCATAACCGCTTCGCGCTCCGCGCAAATTCCATGCGGTCCGATGAATTCCAATAGAGCGATTTGCGTGCCAGACGCGAGAAAGAATCTTGGTGGAGATGAGAGAAGTGCCCGAACGCCTGGAAAATACGGCACTTACCGGTATTCCAGAAACCATGGCTCGTCGAGTGCTAGCAGCCGCAAAGTTTCCCCATAACTTCACGACGGTTGCAGAACGTACAAGAAGAGCGTCTACAAGAGATGGGCGCCGATCGCAGCTCTCTCCGAGCAAGCAAGATGGCTACCGGGCGGATCAGCGCGCAGCAAACCAGACGGCCCAAAAAAGGACAGAAAACCGCGTCGAATGAAGAAGGGGATACGCTAGCGGTGCGGTCTTAGCCGCGTCGCCAGTTATTTCGTTGAGACATCCCTCGACGGGCCGGCGTTCGCTTCTTGCAGTAATCGGGGCGACGCCGTTTCTTGAATTTGGGATCAACCGCACGTGACTGTTCATTGCCGTCACGGTCAATCTCGTCAGTAAGATAGTCAAGTTCGTTCCTAGTCATCAGCTCTAACTCCTACTCAAAGGGACTCAAACTCGGATTGCAGGGTAGGCGACACTCGCCACCCAAAAAAACAACCTCCAGGCGAACAATCACCCCGAGGCTAACGGCTATTTCTGACAGGACGCGACGAGCGACGAGATCGCACGGGCGTTCGCTTCCTGGTATATTCCGACGGACGCCGAGGGCGGCTGGTAAAGGCCGTGGACGTGTACGATGGCACCCCACGTTCCAGTCGATCCTCGTCGCAGTTAACTTGGTTCCAGGACATTTGCTACTCCGTATGACCGCCACCGGCGGCAAGCTTTTAAATCGCCCGCTCTACGAAGCTGGCGCACGTTTACCAGCCGCATCCATATGCAAGCAGCGGGCCACCGAGGCGAACTGCGCCGGAACGAGTGCCCGCAACCATTTACTCAGAAAGGACTTAAGAAATCCGGAACGATTTCAGATCCTGAGAAACAACACCCCTAGATGGGACGATCTGAACTCAAACGCCCCAAACAGGACCTCACCTGGGTTATTTAGCCCCAATTAATTTGGGTCAAATTGACCCTATTTCGTCCATCTACGGACATGGCCATTTCCGGGCAGCCGGCAACCGAGACACTTAAAACTGGCCTCAGCCCAACCCAACAACGCCCTATTTCGCCTGTCACACGGGCGACCTACCACACAGACAAGGATGTACCGCCCATCATGAGCAAGCACGCTGAGAACGCCGAGCCTGAGAAGACCGACAAGCCTTCGGCCAAACTGGTAGCCCCGTCGCTGCCTTACCTGCCACAGGACCCGAAATCGTATCGTCCGGCCATTGGCTTGATTGGCTGTGGAGCAATCACGGTTGAGCACTTGGCCGCTTACCGTACAGCTGGCTACAACGTGGTCGCCCTATGCGATCTCGATAAGGAGGCCGCCAAGCAGCGGCAAGCTGAGTTCTTTCCCGACGCGGACGTTTACACCGACCACCTGGAACTACTGCGGCGAGATGACATCGAAATCGTCGACATTACAACCCACCCGGAGGTCCGCGCGCCGCTGATTACCGCCGCCCTTGAAGCTGGCAAACACGTGCTCAGCCAGAAGCCGTTTGTGCTAGACCTGGTAGTCGGCCGCCGATTGGTCGACCTGGCCGACAAACAGCAGGTCCAACTGGCGGTAAATCAGAACGGCCGCTGGGCTCCGCACTTCAGCTACATGCGTCATGCGGTTGCCGCCGGATACATTGGCAAACCACTAGCGGTCCACGCGGCTGTCCACTGGGACCACGGCTGGGTCGCGGGCACCCCGTTTGAAAAAATCAAGCACCTGATCCTGTTCGACTTTGCTATTCACTGGTTCGACATGTTGACCTGCGTCATGGGCGACGCGGAACCGACGCGGGTCTTCGCTTCAACCAGCCGCTCCGCGTCCCAAACCGTGAAGCCGGACCTGATGGCACAAGCTCAGATCGAATACGATTCGGCGCTCGCCAGCTTGGTGTTCGATGGCGCGGTATCCCATGGCGCCCACGACACCACGTACGTTGCCGGCTCCCTGGGCACGCTGCGCAGCGAAGGCCCGGACCACGATCACCAGAAAATGACCTGGTGCGTTGGCGAGCAAACCGCTTCGCCGGAGCTAGAAGGGATGTGGTTTCCTGACGGCTTTCACGGCACGATGGGCGAGTTGATGTGCGCTATCGAAGAGAACCGCGAGCCGACACATAGCGGGCGAAACAATCTTCGCAGCCTGGCACTCTGCTATGCCGCCGTGGCCAGTGCCGAAACCGGAGAGCCAGTGAAGCCCGGCACGGTTGAAAAAATGCCCGTTTAGAAGAGGTCACTTACACACTGCCGGCAACTTGGCCGACATACTGGCCGCTCCACTCAAATACAATATTCGAGCCAGAATCTATTGACGTCGGCTGACCACAAACTCTGGCAGGGCGAGCAGCGTTCGTTGAGCATCGCTTTCCGGCAAATCGGCGACAGCCTCGCCGGCCCGCTGAGCAAATTTCTTCGCCTGATCCTGGGCATAGGCAAGAGCGTCACTCTCACGCAATCGGTCAAGCAACGCCTGCCGACGTTCGTCGGCCGCTAACTCCAAGATGGCATCGAGTTCCGCCCGAGCCACGGCGTCGGCCTTCGACAGAAGCCTTATCAGCGGCAGCGTCGGCTTCGCCTTTTCCAGATCGGTACCGAGCGATTTTCCGGTCGCGTCCTCATCGCCAAACACGTCCAGCAAATCGTCCGCAATCTGGAACGCGATCCCGAGATCGCGGCCGTATTTCTCGAGTTTAAGTCGCAGAGCCTCGTCCGCTCCTCCGTAGCAGGCCCCTAGGAGACAGCAGCAAGCAGTCAATTCAGCCGTCTTGGCGTCAATAATTTCGAAATACTGTTCTTCGCTCAGATCGTAGTTATTCCGATTGGAGACCTGTAGCATTTCACCTCGACAAACGACATTCGTCGAACGGCCAATACACTGGGCCGCGAATGTGCTCTCCAGCGTGCTTGCCAAATAAAACGAGTGCGAGAACAGGTAATCGCCCAACAATACACTGACTTCGTTATTCCAACGCGCGTTGACCGTCTCTCGATGCCGTCGCAGGTCCGCCTCATCAAGCACATCGTCGTGGATCAATGTCGCGGTGTGGATCATCTCCATGACCGCCGACAACAGGAGATGCTCGTCTTTGATCTGTCCCGTTGCCTTTCCGGTCAACAGCAGAAGAGCGGGACGCAGACGCTTGCCAGACAACCGTCCGGCATGCCGAACTAGCTCATCCACGAAAGGATAGTCACTACGTAATTCACGCTGCAGGATCTCTTCGACTTGGACCAAT
>CAYLRE010000120.1:0-13061 GCA_964385715.1 uncultured Planctomycetaceae bacterium | reverse complement strand
TCAACTCAGCCGCCAACGTATTCGCGGCCGCTTCATTCGATGTACAGCCGAGGCCAAGATGAACCCCTTCCGCCGCGAGCCGGCGACAGATCACCTGTCCCAGCAGGCCTGTGGCACCGGTCACCAAGGCGACCTTCTTGTTGTCATCGGTCGGTGTTGTCACCGCCAGTGTCCTTATTCGATGCGTTTCTTTAGTGTCGCTCGCTCGATCTTACCGAGGGCGCCGCGGGGGATGGCGTCGACGAGCGCGATCTTTCCAGGTACCAGCTTACTCGAAAGCTGCTCGCGGCAATGCGCGAATAGTTGCTTTACCAGCTCGGCCTCGTCCGCTGATTCGGAGTTGTTCTGGCCTGCCGTGGCGGCTGTGTCGATCACAACGGCGGCCGCGGGGAATTCGCGGTTGTTTCGGATCAGGCCGCAGACACCGCAGTCTGTGACCAGCGGGTGCGCCAGCAGGACTTCTTCAATCTCGCTGGGATCGATCGACAATCCCCCGGCATTGATGGTTTCCTTGAGTCGGCCACGAATGCTGACGTAGCCTCGCTCGTCGACCGTGCCAAGGTCGCCGGTTCGTAGCCATCCGTCGGTAGTGAAGTACTGCTCGCGGGGATGCTCGTTGCCGTAATAACCGCTGGTGATCTGACCGCCGATGCAGAGTTCACCAATCTCGCCGGCCGCGACCGATTCGCCTGTTGCCGGATCGCGGGCTTCGACTTCGGCCAGAAAACGAGCCGGACCTACCGTGGCAAAACACTCCGGCTCGGCCGACACATCGACGCAGCAAATGGTGGAGTAGGTCTCGGCCAGCCCGTAAGAGAGGTAAAGCTGGGTGTGGGGTAGGTTCGTGCGGATCGCCTCGAGCACCTCGGGGCTCATGGCCGCTCCGCCAAGTGCAACGACGCGGAGTTGCGACTGCACGGTCTCGGAAGGCGCGTGACGGCCGAACAAGAACTGCGCGGTCAGCGGCGGGCAGATGACAACGTTGGCCTCGTCGCGGGTGATCGATTGGGCAATCTCACCGGGGGCGATTGTCTCGCGGCAGACGATGGTGTCGATGCCAAGCGAGAATGCTCCCAGCACCGGGTAGAGTCCATAGACGTGTGAATAGGGTAGGATCGGCATTACCCGCTGGCCGGGCACCAGTTGGTAATGTGTGACGACCGCCTCTCCCTTCTTGAGGATTTTCTCCCACTCGAGCACGACCCCTTTGGCCTGCGAGGTGCTCCCGGAAGTGAAGAAGATCACTTCCGGCTGATCGTTCAAGAAGGCGTGCCAGTCGTCCGGTGGGGTGCCGGGAAGTTCGCCAGCTGTATCGTCGGAGGCGTTGGCCGCATCGGTGGCGTGCGACGTGGTGCGTGCGACGGCGACTTGTTTGTCGGCATTGTCGCCGAGCAACGTTGCCTCTCCAGGCAGGAGTTCACGCAGTCGCTCATTGTGGGAATCGACGCAGATAGCTTGTGGCGAAAATGTTTCCAGCACGCTGCCAAATAGCGTGCTTGAGCAAGAGGGCGGTAGCATGACGCATCGCGCCTTAAGCAACCAGACGGCGATTAGTGCTTCTATCGCCGTGTCGCTGAACTCGAGTGTTACCAAAACGTTCGAATCAGCGGTGACACCATGTTCTTGGGCAAGCGTCGTGGCAACGGCTCGGCCTCGCTCAAACAGATCGGCAAGGTCACGCTGTTTGCCCTCAAAAATCAGCTGCGACATATTTCAGAACGATCCGGAACAGGGGGCAAGGAAGACGTGCCGCGAGCGAGTTGGTCAGGGAGACAGTCTCTGGCCTATTTGTTTTCCAATTTGCCCAGGACGTACTCGGCGGTGCTGTGCCTGGTGGCGAAGTTGGTCTCGGTAACATCTTCCGCTGCGACCATGATGCCGAATTCCTTTTCAAGCAGCGTGACAAACTCCAGGAACGCCATCGAGTCGAGCTGGCCACGGCCATCTTCCGACGGAGCTTCGCCATCAGGAGCGACCTCTTTGTAGACGTTGGCGATTCGTTCGGAAACAGTGGCGATATCGAGTGACATTCATCTCTCCAGAAGGTTGATTCAAGGCCACCGGCGGAAATCCGCGGGGGGGCGATGTGATTTGTTGGCTGCAACCTGGTTGGCTTCAAAAAGGTTGACCGGCAGGAGGTCCGAGATTGCGTGAAGCGTGCTCGCTCGCGTTCTGGCGGTGACCGGTGGGTGGGACTGGTATCGGCAGGTGTAGAGGACCGTCGAGAGATGTCCTGTTTCTCTTGTCCGTTTCGCCATTCTTGCGAGTTGCGCCATTCTTGTGAGTTGCGCCAGTTACGCGAGGGCATCCTTTGCTTCGTACTTGATCTGTAATTGCGTCAAGATTCCGTTAACACGTTTCTCGTCTAGCTCGACCTCCAGTTCCGCCAGTACCTCCTCACGCGGTTCATGTCCAAACCGAATGTCCCAAGCCGCCGGCACGGCGTAGTTGTGGTAGCCCTTGGTTTCGGTGAACACCTTGATGCCGACGTCGTTGATCATGCAGTTGCTAGAACAGCCGCCCACGTTCTCCGGCTTTCGCCAGGAGGGATTTCGCTCTTTGATCAGCTCAATGATATCGACTTTCGTGGCCGGGCAGTAGCGGAAGAAATCGATGAAGTGGGTGCGGTCAAAGGCCTCCAGGTCGGAGGCCGCCTGATCGTTGATGAGTTCGGCGATCTCGTCTTTCTGTTCGTGGTAGCGGCGACGAAAGACTTTCAGCCAGCGATCGATCTCCTCAATGTCGGTCTTGCCGGCCGAGAGGAACTGATGAACCTTGGTGTCGAAGATCTGGCCGCGGGAAAGTCCCGTCATGACGATTGGAATGTTCTTTTCGATCGCGACCTCGGTGCCACGAGCGGTGAGCGCCCGAAAGCAGCCGGTGCAGACCTCACTATCGGTTCGCAGGCTACTGGCGAAAACCCGGTCCATCGTTGCCCGATCGAGCTTAACAATCAGGCTGTCGACGCCCGCGTCGGAGCAGACGCCCTGAATATTCTCGAAGCAACCCTTGGGTACGTAGTCGTTGTCGAACGTTACCGCCAGGACCCGCTGTCCCATATCGATCAAGCGATTGAGCACGTAGGTGCTGTCCTTGCCTCCGCTGTACATCAACAGGACGTCGTAATCGCCGTCGGGATTGTGCGTCTGCCGGAAAAGTTCTGCGAGGTCGTCTTCCGTCTTGAAGTACGTGTCGTAAACCTCGCGATTCTCATCGTATTCGCGGCAGATATTGCAAACGCCTTGTTCGTCGAGCGTCACCTTGGGGACGGCCGGGGTAAGAACGCAGCGTTGGCAGGTTGTAGCTTCACTCAAACTCATGTCGCTTTCCGGTATGGCGAAGGGGGGTCGTTTGGCGATGGGGGCATGTCAATTCTACCACAGTATTGCAGGCATTTGGCGTTCGGCAGGAACCCTCAAGGGCAAACGGGAAGTTCTCTTGCTCGATTCTCTGGTGAGAACGATCGATTTGGGCGTTCCGCGAAGGGGAGCGAAACCCTTGAGCGTCTCTGGGGTTAGGCGGTGCTCTCAGCAGTCGAGTCGTTCGGCGGATTCTGCTGGGCCCAGGCTAAGAGCGCTGGCCGTGCGAAGACGACCATGTGGCTATAGGGCCGGAATTTTCCTTCATCGTACAGGGCCTGGCGATGTGGGGAGTTCTTGGTCGCCATACGGGTAGTGGCTTCGTCAATCTGCCAGCGGAAAAGCTTACCTCCGTTGTCGATCCAGTCTTTGCGCAGGTAGGCAAGCTTCGGGCTCGCCGTGTCGAGTTGGGGATCGAAGAGCCAGCCGCACGACTGCACACCGCGGACCTGAGGGTTCATCTCCATGCATTCTGCTAGCAGGCGGAACATATTTAGTTGGGCTTCGTGGCTGTAAACCAATCGAAAAGCGGGGGGCCAAATATTGCACGCCAGGTGGAGCACGTAAAACGGCTCGACACCACCGGCACGTCTTGACGTGTTTAGAAAACGGAAGGCCTGAGCGATGCCCCCGCGGACTAACAGGCTCTTGGGGAGCCCGCCTATTTCCAGGTGCTGAGGTCCAACTGGCACACGTCCAAAGCAAAGGTTACGGAAGTCGCAGCGGAGCGAAAAACGTTCGAGGTCAAACCAGTCGTCTTCCTTTTCGTCACATTGTTTCTCGATGCGATCGAATTCCGTATGGATCATGCCGTGGACCGATTCAGGGTAGTTGAGCGAGTCAATCTTGTCTCGGTTCTCCGCGGCCAAATCACGTAGCATCTCGCGCAGCATTCGGCTCCGCTGCTCGGGGCCGTTGTCCTGCTCAATCTGTGCCACGGCCTTCATGAAGGGCGTGGTGGTGAAGACTTCGTCGATACCGCGACCGGCGTCTCGTGCGAGCCCCAGCAGGTCGGCGGAAGATGTCGGCGCCATGGTCATTGTGTTGGTATCGAGCAAGAGTTGCCCACGCGACCAAGTTCTAAGGAAATATCGAGGTCGCCGTATCCGGAATCGGTAAGCCCTTTACCATAGCAGTCACACCAGCGAGGGGCAATGTTCTGGGGCTGTTTTCTATCCGATTCGCATGCCCGTCTGGCGTCCGTTGTTGGCGCCCAGTTAAGGCTGGCTCACTCGGCCGGAGTCCCCGCAGGCCATAATCGGCTACGTTCGCCATCGTAAACGTTGATTTTGTCATTGCGGAAATAGAATTCGCGGTCGTGACGCCGGTGGTTGAAGTGCGCCCGCTTCGAAAGCTCTTGGTTCTCACGCATTTCTCGAAGCGTGGCCAGGCGGGTGTTGTCGGCCGAAAAGTAGAAAACGCCCATGTCGGGGTCGAGCACGTAATGGTCGCCTACATCTTGCGGACTAGGAATGGACTCCACGGCCGTGGCGATATGTCCCTTGGTTGAGAGGCAACGGGCACGCAGCGGCTTCCCCGTTTCTTCATCTTTCATACGGCTAATAATGTCGGCAAGCACCCAGGCTCGATCGTCGTTCCATCCGCCACCGCTGCGCAAGATTGACAATGGATTGAGGGCCTGGTGAATTTTCGAATTCCTCGTCACGTTTCGTTGGTGGACGAAGAACATCGCACCCAGCATGCGATCAATGTCGGTGTCGTACTGGCCATGGAGCCAGTCGGCGATTCGCTGCATGACGCCCGGCTGCATCAGATCGAATTCGATGGAACCGTCGTCCGCGGTCAGTGCGATCTCGTAGCCTGAATTGGTCTTGCTCATGCGGCGCGAGAACGACGGCAGTCGGCCGAGGATGTAGTCGCGTTTTCTAGCGAGAAAGTCTTTGTCATTGGGGGCCGGATTGGAGGCGTTCGAGTCGCGACCGTAGGTTTCCTCCGCGATCAGGCCGTAGTTGTGCGAGACGGGGAAACTGGTGGCATAGATCCTAGCGTTGTCTGTTTCAGCCGACAGGAAGACTCGCTGGAAATTCTCGACCTGCATCGGCCAGCGACCTCGCCACGACAGCGTGAACGGAACGGTGGCCTCGGCTTCTTGATTGGCTGGAATGGTCACCGGCACTTCGGCCTCATCGATGACGGCGTCCTCAATTGGCAAGAAGACTTGCGAGCGCAACTTCAATGACAGTTCCTGGTCGGTGTTATTGCGAAGCGTCATCGTGACGTGATTGGCTCCCCACGTCGGTTGCCCAAAGTCGATTGAGGTGACCGTAGCCACTGGCTGCGCCAGAGATAGCCTGCCAAATTCGACAGGCGCCACGTCGGATTGTTCAGCGGCGCAAGCCCAGGCAACGGACGTGGCGGACAGCGGCATTCTGCGCACAACGTTGAAGCCGACAGAGGTCTCCGTCGACGCTGCGGCTCCACTGAGCAGAGATCGTGGGATCGCCACCTCCGCTTGCCAGTGCGTCTCCTGCTGCGACGTGGCGTACCTAAGTGGACTCGACGGCTCGATTTCCTTTTCGCCTGCCATTCGATCGGCCGGAAGTTCGCCCCGCAGAAGATAGCCGGCGAATACTCTCGCGTCGCCCGCGGGAGCGAGCTGCACTCTCATGTAGCGAGTGTGATCGTTCGTAGGCGAGAAATAGACGTCGATCCGTTCCTGTTGTTGTCCATCTTGTTCAGATGCGGGTGCTTTCTTGCCAGGAGCCACTTGGCAGCGGAAACCGAAGTAGATTGCATCCGTGTCGTGGGTCACCAACAGCTCCGTCTTGGCCGAGGGTCGCTCGAGTGACTTAAGCGTTACCAGGTCGTCTGTTTTTCCTGCCGAGGACCAGGCCGGATCGTTCAGCTCACCATCGATGGTAATTTTCTCCGCAGGCGATCCTTCATTTTCGAGCGGTTCGCTGACCAGCAACTTTGGCGAAAAGACAAACGGCGGCGAACTTGCCATGCCTGCCTGGCCGTGATGCGGATCGTTGGACACGGTTGCCCTCCGCCATCGCCAGTATGAAAGCACCACCACGCCCAACAGGGCAATGACGACGACGATGAGCGAGACCGATGTCCAACGCATGGTTGGTAGCTCCGACACGGTTTGGTGCGTGCTTGTAGCTTCTGGGATTGTCGCATTGTGATGCCTCATTATAAAGGCAAACCGGGGCGGCGAGATGTCGGGGGTCGCGAAAATGGCGGTAGAGTCTTTCCAGGAATCGTGACTCTCAAGCATGACGCCTTTTCCCAAACTGCCCGGCGGCATAGAGTGGGTGTCTGAACCGAAACGCACGGCAGATCGTAGAAGAGGCCTTCATGAAGTACGGCGGACATATTTACCTGTGGACGGATCATTGGTCGACGAAGCAACTCGATCTATTCGATCGCGCTCGCGGATTGGGGCTCGATTGCCTAGAGATCGCGGTTGGCGATGACATCGAATTCGACGCAGCGGCGATTCGCTCTCGGGCCGAGGCCTTGGAGATGGATATCGTGCTGAGTCCAGGCGCTCTCTGGCCGATGGAAGCAGACGTTTCGCATGACGACCCAACATGTCGAGCTCAGGGAGTCGCTTGGCACCGGCATTGGATCGATCGGGCAGCCGAAGTTGGGGCCGTTGCCTATACCGGTGCGATTTACGGCCACGCCGGTCGCATTGAGCGGCGGCGTCCGCCGCAGGACGAGCTTCGCTATACCGCGGAGAATCTTCACACCCTGGGGGAACATGCCAAGACAGTCGGAGTGCAGCTAGCTCTTGAGCCGATGAGCCATTTTCGCACCCATCTAATTAATACTGCGGACCAGGCGATGCGTCTTATCGAAATGGCCGATTGTTCTCAGCTCAAGGTGTTGCTCGACACCTATCATCTGGTGACGGAGATTCGCGATTTCTCGGCGGCGATCAACACGGCCGCCGATCGACTCTGGGGGGTGCATGCATGCGAGAACGATCGTGGCGTGCCGGGCGGAGGGATCGTGCCGTGGGACGATATTTTTTGGACGCTCGGCGAGCAGAAGTTCGACAACTACATCGTCTTCGAGACGTACAACTCTTCGCTCGGCGACTTCGCTTACTCTCGCGGCATGTTCCACGATGTCTGTCCGGACGGCGACGAGTTTGTCCGGCAGGGGCTTGCGTTTGTGAAGGACGGATTGAGCCAAGCGTAATTCGACCGTTCGGCTGTGTTGTGACGTAGGGTTGCGCCTGTGTAGACGGAACCGGTTAGGAGACTTCCGTTACGGTCGTCTTCTCTTCCAATTCTTGGACGCTCGGCAAGTCGATGTCTCGCGCGTCTCGCGTGGCTGAGAGCGTGGCGGCCGTGACCGCTCGACGCAGCGCGAAGATCGCCCGATTTGAATCGGCATCGGCCACTTGCCAGCCGGCAAGAAAGCTACCCACCAGCACGTCTCCGCATCCGACGGTCCCTTTAAAGTTATTCGCGTCGAGTTGTAAATGAGCAGTCGCCTGGCAGTTCGCGTCGACGAGCATGGCTCCTTCACCGCCGGCGGAAACGAGCACCCATCGGATTGTGCCGGCTAGTCGCTCGGCAGTGGCCTGTTGTTGTTCGACCGAGTCAATTGTTTCATCCGTCAGTTCGGCCAGCTCTTCGCGGTTTGGTTTGATAAGCCAGAGCGGCAAGTCAGCCACCGCGCGGAGCGCTGCCCCGCTGGAGTCGACCGCGACCATCGCTCCGGCTTCGATGCATTGTTCCAGAAACTGGCGGAACGTCGCGGGCGAAACGCCTTCGCAGAGCGAACCGCAAAAAGCAAAAAGGACCCCGGGTTGAGCCAGCGAAGTGAGCGCTTCTTGCAATCGCTCGATGTCGCCGCCTGAGACAGTGAATCCCTGTTCGACGATGTGCGTGTCGGACTCCGGGCAGCGGGGGTCGACGACCGAAATGTTTTCACGCGTGTCCCCGTCGACAGGCACCAGGCGGCAGTCGATCAACGGCGTGTCGCTGTCCGCCGCTTCGCCGGAGGCAGTACCTTGTTGTTCCAGGAAGTCGCGATACCAGGGCTCGTCTCCCTGGCCAATGAAGCCGGTGACCACGCACGACTCTCCTAGTTGAGCCAGAGTCCGAGCTACGTTGATTGCCTTACCGGCCGGATAGCGAGCGAGTCGTCTACCACGCCGATGTCCACCGACATGAAAGTCTTCGACCTCGACGACGCGATCGATTGCCGGATTGAGAGCAACGGCAACTATCTTTTCGAAGCGTTGCGATCTTCCCGAGCTTTCGGGCAGTTCAGGGGAACTCAAGTTTGCGGGATCCTTGTCTTGAATAAATAACGGCGCCTTAAACAAACATCGGCCGCTTGACCCAATTCGCCGGCTCTTGAAGCGAACACGCCGGCGGTGCTGGAGTCGCCAGTTTATAGCGGAGAGGACATAAAAAAAGCCGCCCCAGCTTTCGCTGGAGCGGCTTGGAATAGCAAAGTTACTGCCAGGCAAGCTAGGCAGCCTGACGGCGGCGGTAGCCGACAAGCCCCAGGCCGAGGATGGCCATCGCCGAAAGCGCTAAAGTACTCGGCTCTGGAATGGGAGGGCCAGTGACAACCAGGTCGAACGGGATCTGCGGACCACCCAAGCTCAGGATGATCGAATTCACCGTCAACAGGCTCTGAAGTCCCGCCAGGTCGAGACCGGTCGGGAAGACGTTGCCCATGCTACGCGTGGTCACGCCTGGCTCCGCGAACGAGGTCGATTCCGACAACTCGCTGTTGGTCGCGGTCGGGAAGGAACCCAAGAGGATCGTGCTGTGATTACCCGGGATGAAGCTGTTCGTACCATTCTTGAGCACGTACGAGATCAACGTGTTACCTTCCCAGTCGATGACCACTTCTCCGGTGGCCGGATCGTAGATCAGATCCGGAATCGCCGGATCGCCGTCGCCGGAAGCACCTAGTACGTCGGCGGCCGCATCGGGGGCGGGATTGAAGTTGGTGAACATCGCCTGAATGTCCAGGTTGTCGACGTCCTCGTCGTGGGGGTCAAGGTTTGTCGTGGCACCGGTGCCGTCCCCGTGAACGTCACCCTGAATACGCGTTTTCGGCGTGGTCCAGTTCGTGGTGCCCGGTCCCGTGAAGTTTGTAAACGCGGCCTGAATATCCTCGAGATTCGAGACATAGCCATCGCAGTCGGCGTCACCAATGGCACAGGTCGAGGCAATCGTGAAATCGCCGAGCACCGGATTGTCGGGAGTTGCTCCCATTCCCCAGCCGATATTGGCCGGATTGATAACTTCGTCATAGACGACGCGGACCGTCGAAACGAGACCTCCGGTGCCGATCGTCGCCCAGTTACCATTCTTGCCCATCATGAGAATCATGTCCTGGGTCGGAACGGTGTTGAACCAGTTGGCGCTCAGTTGCCATTGAAGACCTTGTCCAGGTCCCGTCAGTTCAGCCTTCCAGATGCCACTGCCTAAGCCATCGTGATGAACGTACTCGCTATAGGAATGCGGGTTGCCGGTGCTGCTGCCGGCGTAGTTGTAGGACATGCCAGCCTGTGTCCATCCACCGCTACCATCGTCATACGAATTCCGCCATTGATCGGGCGTTTCGGCATTGGCCAAGCTCGCGTTATTGTCGACGGACCAAAAGTCGAAAATGCGTCCCGTCGAATTCGTCCAAGAGGCACGGTTACCCCAGCCGTCAGGTTGTCCCCATTCTTGAACCTTGGTCGGTTCAACATCGGGCGAGGTGCTGTGCGCGTTGGCGATCTTGCTGTTATCAAGTCCGACAAGCGAGGTGTAGTAGTGGGTGTTGCCGGGAGTGATGTACAGATCGAAGAAGTATTCGTACTTACCGGCGTAGATTCCGGAAGTGAGTTGCGTCGGATTTTGGGCCAGTTCCATGTAGTGCCCCGTGCCGCCTTGGACTTTGGCCGGATCGTAGCCGTAAATGTAGGCCGTCGCGTCACGTGGCGCCATTGCCAACGCCAACGTCACTGCGGTAACAACACAAAGTAATCGTTTCATGATAAGTCTCCGATTCTCAATTGGGTGCGTTCGCTTGGTGACGGGCCCCGCACCAATCACTCTGGTACCAATCACACTTAATCCCTGCGAGGCTAGAAATAGTCGATGAAGCGACCACGTCGCCTCTCCGCATTTCCAGCATCAGCAATCCACGAAAAATCTGCCGGGAACCTCAGCGCTCTCACTCACGCTGTTGCGGTCGAGAACAGGTACGAGAGTCCAGGCAGTTTCTTAGCTGATTGGCACTAACCTTGTTGTTGGGTAACCGATTGCGCCGCCGGGAATTTTACATTCCTTTCAATACCCCTCTTTTTGACTGACTGTCGGTCGAAAGTCAAGAACTTTTTGGCGAATGTCGCGAAGGTTAGCTTTGCAATCTGCCACATAAATGCCCGTTCTAGATACAGGCCGTGCGGGAGAGCACGCTCGTGCGGTTTCTTGATATCGCTTGCCAAGGTGAAACTGCCACCGGTCAGGTTGAGAACTCCGTCACGTCCCCAACTCAGGCACGTTTCTTATTCCGTTGGATTTTCTTCCGCATTGGAGTGCGGCAGGCTACCAGGCTTCGAGGATCGCGTCGACGGCATTTTCGTTGAGGTCGCTCTCGGCGTCGACGTTATCTTCGTCTTCGTCGTTTACAGGGGAGTGCTCATCCGAGTCGCTGCTTGTCGCGACGGGTTCTTCTTCCACCTTCTCGTGATAAACGTGCTCACGATGAACGTGATCGACCGCTTGTTGTTGATCGTCTGTCGTGACAACCTTGTTGACCGGATCTAAGACTTCGTCGCCAGATTCGTTCGTGGCGGAAGAATGTCGAAGCAATGGCTGGGGCGCGAGCAGAAGGGGAAGTGAATCGAGCGAATTGTAGAAGTTAGAGAACAGCACCTGGATGTCAGCGTGGTCGACGTCGCCATCTTCGTCGGTATCGCCTTGGGCCAACGTGCGCCCCCCCGCTGCGCCAACGTCGCCTGTGAACCCGACAAACGTGGGCTGGATATCGCCATAGGAGTCGATCAACCCGTCTCCATTCACGTCTCCGAGCAGACTGCCAACATGAAAGATCCCGTTTCCGCCAGCTGTTCCGTCACCGCTGGGCAGATCGACGGCAGCCGCAAGATATCCCGATCCACTACCACCGACGGGTGCGTCGCCGTCGAGCATGCGATTCTTTTCACTGGTGATTCCGCTCGATAGAAGCGTTACCCGGACCCAAGTGTCGGTTACCGTGCCGGCCACAAAGGAGAGCCTCATGGTATCGGTGCCGCTTCCTGCCACTGCGAGCGGTGTTAGCGTATCCGTCACCGTTTCGATGTTGCCGCTGTAGGTCACGGTCTGCACGAGCACCTCGCTCGGCGTGAAATCGACCGGGGTGCTGAACTGGACGTCGATCGTCTCGATGCCGCGAACGACGCCTTCGATTGTACTGATGCCTAGCGACGGCTTGTCGTTGACGACCACCGCCATAACTCGCGGCGCCACGGCGACATCAACAATGTACGTGCCGGCTCCGCCACTTGAGGCGACCCGCACCGTGTAGCTTCCTGAGTAGTCCGCCCCATAGTCAATCGACGCATTGATGCCATCGGCGTCGCTGTTGTCATCGCGAGCCACCAACGTGCCCGAGCTGTCGTAGATTTCAAGGAACGGGTCGAGGGTGTTCGTGAATGCGAACGGGCCGCCAGCCGGCGTCGACGTAGTGATCTGCACGGCATCGCCCGCGTTGAGAACGATCTCGTAGTAGTCGCCCGCGTCGCCCAAGATTGCGAGTGAGTTGGCCAGGTTGAGTCGGCCGCCGGTGACCGACTTGCCGCTGAGAGAATCGACAAGGTCGACACCGTCCAGTATGGCCGCCTTTATTTCGGAGAGCGAAGCGTCGGGATTACTCGCCATGAGCATGGCGACGGCGCCCGTGACATGCGGTGCGGCCATCGAAGTACCGCTGTTGTAACGGTAGCCGCCGCCGGAGTCCGTGCTCCAGATCGCTACGCCGGGCGCTCCCAGGTCGACCGTTGCGGAACCGTAGTTTGAAAATGCGGCCAAGCTGTCGTTGTGATCGGTCGCGGCCACGGAGATGATCCCGTCGAGATCGAACGCGGCCGGGTAGTCGGGCTTTTTGTCAGCGTTGGTCGATTCGTTTCCGGCCGAGGCGACAAACATGATGCCGGCATCGATGCTCGCGGCGATCGCGTCCTTTAGCGGCTGCGAGAATTCGCCGCTACTCCAACTGTTGTTACTGGCGACGATGTTCACTCCGTAGACGGACTTCATCATCGTCATATACTCGATCGCCTGGATGGCGTCGGATGTTAGTCCGGTTCCGTTTGTGGCTAGGAAACGAAGGGCCATCACTTGCACGTCCCAGTTGACGCCGACCACCCCGGTGCCGTTATTGCCTACGGCGCCAAAGGTGCCGGCCGTGTGCGTTCCGTGGCCATTGGTGTCGAACGGGTCGGAGTCATCATCGGCCGTGTCGATGCCGTAGATGTCGTCGATGTAGCCGTTGCCGTCGTCGTCGACGCCGGGGGTGCCGCCTAGTTCCGCCAGGTTTCGCCACATGTTGGCGGCCAAGTCTTCGTGGGTGTAGTCGACGCCGGTATCGATGCTGGCGATCACAACCTGCGATGTGCCGGTGAAATTGGCCCACGCCTCGGGAGCGTCGATGTCGGCATCGGGTGTGCCTCCGGTTTGGCCCGTGTTGTGCATTCCCCACAGG
>CAYLRE010000119.1:0-13067 GCA_964385715.1 uncultured Planctomycetaceae bacterium | reverse complement strand
TCGATCGAGTTCGGGATTCGTCGTTGCCGTAGACACTAGGTGACTCCTGCATTCTCGCACTTGTGGCTGACCGGCGTGTTCCGTGTGGCCGGCTTGTCGAACGGTCTTGATGAGTGCGCGATTGGTATGTTGATTTCCTCACGTGTTGTCACAGTTACTAATTGTGGGCTCGCGCCGGGCGTCACCGCCGGGATTCGGCTTTACGGCTCGGGCGGTAACGGTTACTTCGTAATCCGGATCCCAGTGATCCAGTTCCTCGGTGGTAAGGTCCTGAACGACCAAGCCGAGCAACAAGGCTACAGCGCTCGTTACGTTGCCGTAGGCATTGATTGTGAGGTGCGAAGGTGGAAACACTTCTTCAAAGAGACGCTGAACCGATAGGCTGGTGAACCGCCAGTAGTCACCCCATCGATGCATGTCGTATTGGCTGATTTGTGAAATTCCGGAAACGGTCACGAGCAACACACCACCAGGCTTCAGGGCGGCGTAGGCGCCTCGGATTGCCGCCTTCGTGTCGTAGATGGTGCTTAGTGTTTCGGTCAAAATGAAGCAGTCGAATGCTTCCGACGGAATTCCTTCCCCCGTGGTGAGGTCGCCGACGAAGGTGGCCTGTGGATTTCCTTCGACAACGTGCAATACGTCGGACTTCGTGACTTGATCCCCTCCAAAGTGTTGTGTGTAATCCGGGCTGGCGATCTCTAGTACAGATCCACGGATGTCGCTTCGATTGTCCGCGAGGAATTTTTCGACGTAGTAACGGTCGACGGACTTTCCCCTGCGGTAACCAAAGCCACGAGCGATCGGATCCCGCCGTCTTAGAGAATTCCACGGGACCGGATTCAGTTTCCGGTGAATGGCCTGCTCCGCATCTTTTACAGCGCGAATCATATTGTCCGACAGAAATCGTCGAGCGGTTCGCGTCAGCGTGTCTCTCATGCTTCCGACGGTCATTGGGTAGGTTCTCCCATTTGGTCGTAGCTGCGGCTAACCGTTGAATTGAGTGTGCTCTGGGACCCGCTCGCAATATGCGGATTGGGGGGAGCTATGCTGTTGGCGAGATCGAGCTGTACCGCACGTCGCGTGCGTATCGCGGTCGCGTAGATGGACATCAACGTGTCGTAGTTGCGCGCTGCCGTGTACTTCTGTTCGTACTCGGCGCGTGCCGACTGGCGCATGGCAGATAACTGTTCCTTGTCAGCGATTAGGCGTTTGACGGTGTCCGCCAGATCGTCCGCGTTCCCTGCTTCAAAGTGAGCGCCACTGCGGCCTGGCTCGATCAATTCGGCCATTGCGCCCAGCTTGGAAACGACCACGGGCGTTCCTCGGGAGAGCGATTCCACAATTGTCTTGGGGAAACCTTCGTAGTTCACGGACGGAAGGACCAGGAAGGCTGCGTCGGCAAGAATCCGCTCTACTTCGTTATCCGATACCCAGCCCAGATTCTCGATGCTCGGTGAGGTTCGACTGGCCCGACTGACCTCCTCCGCCAATGGCCCGGTGCCGACTACCTTGAGCGGATAGGCACCTGCCAATTTGTCCCAGGCAGTAAGTAAGGTGTTCACGCCCTTTTCCGGAGAAAGGCGTCCCAGGTACATGGCGTAGCCACCTTGACCGGGGCCAGCGGGAGGCGCCGGTGACACGAAATTCGGTTTGAGGTCGATCTTGTCCGCGGGCAATCCAGCTTCCACGAGCTTGTTCCGCGAGAAGTTCGACATCGCGATGTAGCGATCGACGGCTCTACCATAGGTTCTTATCAGGCGGTGCACCGACAGCATTGCGGCCACCGTAGCACTGGCTGAGCGACTGTCGCGATAGCAGGCATGCCGGACGGCTGGCCATGGTATGGTCTTGCCGAGGCATTTCTCGCATACGGTGCCATCACGGAAGAATGTCGCCTTGGGGCAGGCGAGGCGGTAGTTGTGCAACGACTGAACCACGGCCGCACCCGTGGAGCGAGCCGCGTAGTACGCCGCCGGTGAGATAAGAGGTAGCGTGTTGTGAAAGTGCACGACGTCCGCTCGTTCTCGCTCAGCCATCGCTTGCAGTTCCGCTGCGGCGCGGCGATTCCAAATTGCCCCCGCAGCGAGCCGGAGCCGCGATGTCCCGTCGATCGAGTTACTGTGTTTCGTGAAACGGGATACCCGATGACCGTGGGATCGCAACAATTGTTCCTCGTCGCAGAGGACGCGGTCTTCGCCGCCTGCTTGTTGATAAAAGTTGTGGCATAGCACGATGTTCATCCGTCAGCTCCTTTGCGTACCAGGAGCGGGACGTGCTTTCGCGCACGCCGGCGGTCACCGCGAGACACGATTCTCGAAAGCCGTTGCTTCAGTTCGGGCGCCCAGCTGTACCAACCTCCCAGCTTGGCAGCCAGGGTCGCGCTGTTGTCCCAGGGGAATACGTTGAATCGACCCCAGGAAAACGGATCGGCAGCCGATGGTACGACAGCACTTTCGACCGCCAGTCCACAAACAGCGCCTGCCCGGCGGGCCGCGTCAATTAGCTCGTCGGTGACGAATCCGGCGTTTCGACTGCCGTAGGGGAACGCGAAGGTCACATCCTGGACGCCGAGTCTGGTGCGAACGATGTCGACCGACTTTTTCGTGTCGTCGTAGAAGGCGTCGGTTCGTCCACGAAAGTCTTCGTGCGAATGGGTGTGCGCGCCGATCTGTACGAGGGTGTGCTTGAGCATCTCGCGGCATTGTTCGGTGGTTAGCGGCCGATACGTGGGGGCCGGGGCGCGGTCACTGTACGCGACTCCCCACGCGTCGAAGGGGAACGAGTCTCTACTATCTAGAAACGCAGTATTGACGAACACCGTCGCGGGAATTTGCAAATCCTTGAGCACTGGCCAGGCTTCGGTGTAGACCGTTTGAAACCCATCATCGAACGTTATGAGTAACGTGCGCGGCGGAATTCGATCTCCGCTGGCGTGACATTCCAACGCCTTGCTGAGTGGCCAGAAGGTGAATCCTCGCCTCTGCAATCCGAGTAGCTGTTCGCGAAAGCGGCGAGGCTGCACGTTGTGGAGCGGCTTGGGTAATCCTGCCACGTGCTCTGCAATCCGATGATAGGTCAGAATCCCAAATGCGTCGCCCGCACGGCTGCCGACGACGGCGTTGAGCCATACGGCAACTCGGCCAGCCGCTCGCATTCCAATGGATTTCGGAAGCTTGCGGAGCGTTGAGGGCTCGCGTACCCAGCATTCGGTGGTTGTGGCTAGCGTCTTCATGTTATGGCCGCCTTGAGTAGGCTTTCGATCGGTTCTGCTGAGATAGAGAGGAGAGTAAATGACTTTCACGAACGGAACGGCGGCAGTTGCCCAACTGGTTTGTGAGTTCGCTCATTTGTGTGTGCCTCGGTCGGCGACGCAGATCGTGATTTCAAAGTGTTCAAGTTGTGAATTATTGGTGGTGCTCATGAATGTTCTTTACCAGGATCGATACATCGTCCAGCAGCGGACACCGCGTATCACACCACGAACCGGCCCGCGGAATACCGAGGAGTGGATCCATTCGCGAGTTCGCATTAGGCCTTGCCGGACTCGTGCGACCGCCGGGCGCAGGTCAACCGATCCCTCTGCTAGCTGCGTTGTGCCGGTCCCCAGGCTCCGTTTGAATCGTTCGCGTCCCTTGCCGAGATCGATGCGTGTGATTCCAAGGCGTTCTGCTTCCTGAGCCAAGTACAACCAGAAAATTAGACCGGGTGAGTACTTCGCCAGATCCCTCGAGTACGTAGGAAACCAACAATGCAAAACGCCACCGGAGAGGATCCCCAAGTGGATCGCGATCAGCCGGTCGCCAGCGTAGAGCGAGGACAGCATTCCCGAGAACAGCGTGCTCTGGGTCAGGGCGATCCGTCGAAGCGTATCGATTCGCCAGGATTCGGCCAGATGGTTGACGGAGCGAATGCGCCGATATTGTGCGATCTTCCAGTCGATCAATGTCTGGAAGCGTTCATCGCTGTATTCATGTGGAACGAAGCGTAGCGATCCGACTTCTCGCTCGATTTTCCGCGCCTTGCGGCGTGCTTGTTTGAGGATCTTGGATCCCGATTTGCGACGCTCCTCTTGATAATGTTCAAAGCCATGCGACAGGTTCATATACTGCGATGGAGCAGTTATCCAATGATGGGCTGCAAACGCCGGTTGAGATGTTAACAGGTGATTGAAGTGCAGCGCCTTGAGTCTGCATTGGCGAATCAGCTCCGCGGGAGAGAATTCGGTGTCTTCCGGCGCAACAATCCCATGGAAATCCGACAACGATCTACCAACGGGCTGAGCGGTGTTGCCCGGTTCCCGATGGATGGGGAAGTACCCGACATCGCATCCATGGCGCTTTGCGACGGCGACTTCCACATCGTCGCAATGCGCCGCCACGGCGAGCGCAAACTCTGGTCGGAAAAAGGGACTGTCAAGGGATGGGTTGTTTTGTTGAAACCGTGACCAGGTTGATAGCTGCTCCGGCGACAACTCTCTGATGGGTGCGGCTGTAAAGCTGACAGCCGGCGCCGCGAGGGCCGCGTCACTCTTAAATAACGGTATGCAGGTTGGATGAGTCATCGTGTCACCTGCTTCGGTTCGTTTGACAGGGACGCGTGCATCAGCGGTGCTGCCGCGAGGCCGCAGATCAGGAAAAACGGAATTGCGCCGTAGGGTGTCTCGAAGAATGGCGTGAAGCAGGAACGGACCATCATCAGCACCCAAAAGCAGAATCCAAATGCTTGGCCGGTGTGGCGGTAAACGCGCCATAGCACCGCCGCCAGACCGAGTTGCAGCCCGAAGAACAGAATTACGCCGGTCCAGCCTGTGTAGACCAATGCGAAATAGAAGGCGTTGTGAGGCGTCCGGAGTTTGACGTCGTCGAGTTTCTCCTCGTGGTAGTTCCAGATTGGATAACCGTATCCCGGCCCGAACAATGCGCGCGTCGGTGTCTCATGCGAGGTATGCCACAGGGTGTCCCACCAACGTGTGCGCCAAGTCACGGTCGAATTGTCACTGGCGGCGTGCCGTGTCATCCCGGACGCGGCCTCCTTATCGACCGCGGCAATGGCGAAGCCGACCACATTGCGCGTCGTTAACCGTTCACCTTGGTCGTTGCGGATTGGTAGCGGCGCATCGACCATCAGGAACAGTAGAAGCGTCGCAAAAGCGGCCGTCGACACTTTGAGGACGCCAGGCAGACGTCCCGCTAACAGGCCCCACAGTGGGATGCACAAGAACAAAGCGATCCAGGCAGAACGGCTTTGCATTCCGACCAAGACGACGAAATTTATGATCAAGGGGATCCATGCCCGCTTGAACTCCCTTCCGAAGCAGAGCAGCCCCAGGATGGCGACCGATGCTCCCCGTGGATCACCGAACCACCCGACTTCCATGCCGGTCATTATTTCTTTGCTGTGCAGCAGAAGTGGGATGTAGACGAGACCGTAAAGCCCGTTCAGCCAGGCCATCCAATAGATCGCTTTGGGCAGGAATCGTGAATGCCGTCCGCCGACCCACCAACCTACAAAAAAGTAGAGCGGATACACATGAACGACGGCGCATTGCACAGTGACCATCAGGTCGTGCCCAGCGCTGACCCCGCGAACGATCGAAATCACGCCGTATCCTAGGAATAGATAGTAGAGCCACGAGAATCCGCTGATCGGCGAGGGGCGATACTGGGTGCCGATCAATTGGCGAATGGCCGGTTGAGGATGACAGAGCAAGAACGCGGCGAGCCCGATCTCACCGATGTATAGGGGCGCAACGCCCAAATAGGCGAACGATCGCGTCATGCAGAAGTAGCCGAGCAGCAGGAATCCTGCTAGCCAATCCAACCAGCGGAGCTTGGTGGGTGCCATGCTCCATCCCAACGCGACCTGGCTCACGTTCGACCTCCTTGGGATTGGATAACGCCGTTGGCGACACCATGGTCAGGAAACTCCAGCGGCTGGTCCGATTGCTCGCGGACTCTTCTCAACGTGCCCTCGATCGATCGTGATGCTGTTCTGCGAACCCAGGAACACCAAAGCCCACGCACGTCTCGCTGGGATGTCAACTGGGCAATGTGCAACTGGGTGCAGGTGCGGATTTCGTCCAACAAGGCGAGCCGCGCCGAACGCGGGTTCACGGTAGAAACAAACGAATGCAAAATTCGTTCGGTAAGCTGGTTCAAGCGGCGGGCGGTACCTGGATTTGTAAGGAAGATCTTGAGGGAGCGAGCTGCCGCGTCGAAGAGCAGATAGGAGAGATCGCGAGACGCTGGGTACCACTCGTTTGGCGCTTCTTCCCATTTCCAAATGGTGCATGGGATGCCAGGGTCGACAAGCGAAATGGTCTGGCTTTCGAGATCGCAGAGGATGTTTTCAAGCTGTAGGTCACCGTACATCCGCTGGTTGTTCTCCCAGTAGCGCCGCAGGGATTCGGCGATCGATCCATAGGATGACATTATGTGTTCGGCGGAACGTCGGTCAGCACGCAAGAGTTGCCCGTGTAGGCAGTCGCCCGGCACAATTGTCATCGCCAGGCCCAACGTCGAGTTGCACTGCGATAGCGGTCGCGGCACGCGAACATTCCAGCCTTCGATGAAGCGGCCATCGAGCATCGCGTGAAGAATCCGCAGCGTCTCGAACTGGCGGCCGATGGCAAAGTCGACCTCGGGCGAATCCGAATCGAACAGCTTCACCGCAATCTGGTGATGATCCTTCCATACCGGTGTTCCGTCGGTCCTGGAGGCAGATAGGGTCTGCCCTTGACCGCCGGTGCCGAGCACACGCCATTGAACGAGTTCGCAATCACGGAAGCCGTGGAGTTGTCGCAGTATGCCTAGTGCGCGTTCCTGCGGCGAGGCGCTCGCGAGCGAGCGGTTGTCTGGCGATCGCGTGACGGCTTGTTCTGTGGCGCTAAGCATAGGTGCACTCGGGGGCGATGGGGACGGATGAGCGTTGCCGATCGCGGCGGTACGATGACCAGAACAGCAAGCAGAGAGACGAGTACGTGGCAACCATTCCCAGCACGGCACCGTAGATTCCTAACGCATGAATCAAGCTCCAGCCGATCGGAATGGCAAACAGCGAGGCAATGAGGCGATTCGTGAATACCTGACGGGTTAGCCGTTTGGCTCGCAGCGCGGTCCCAAGAATGCCTGAAACGTAGCCAAAGAACGCGCAGAGTGAGTACAAGGCGAGGACGGGGCCAAACTCGACGTACGTGGCGCCGAATAGGATTCTAAGAACAAAGTCTGAAAACACAGCGATCAGGGCACAGTAGGCGCCAAATAGTGGCAGCGCGAGGAACATCGCCCGTTTCAGCTGCCGGTGACAAACGCTCTCGCCTCGGGTAGCCAGGGTGTGTGAGAAACGAATCGGTAACACGCTGTTGAACACGCTGGCCAACACGCGTGCCGGACCGAATACAACGTCGACGGCCTTCAAGACGCCGACAACCGCGACGCCCAGGATTCCTGCGGCGAGATAGATGAAGAGTTGCGATGAAAGCCAGAAACCGACGATCTCAGTACCCGCAAGCCACTTTCCGTAGTGCCAATTATCCCTCAGTACCGACCATTCAATTCGGCGCGTGAATTGTTTGCGGATCTGCCAAATGCCCAAGAGAAGTCCCAGGAACGAAGCGGCTGCCATCCCGTAGAACGCCGCAGTGACGGTTAGGCGGTCAAGCCACCAGAGCGAAGCAATAACCAGCCCGCGGGTTCCGTAGGTCAATACATCGTTGACGAGGGCTGCGGTAATACGTCCCTCGGTGTAGAGAAACCGGCGCACCATCTCCTGTAGCTGCCAGCATGCCGCCAAGGGGAGCAAGGCAAGAATGATCGAGGCGGCGGCCCCACCGAGGGCGTCGACGATAAGCCACGACACGAAACCGACTACGAGCAACAGTCCGACTAGCAGAAGCTGGCCGAACGCGGTTGACGTAGTGTAACGAACATAGTCTTGGCCTTGTTTGGCTGCGCCCAGGACATTGTGCGGCTGGGTCACGAGGCCAAATTGAAGATTGGCGGCAAACAACACGACTGAGAGCCCCAGCGCGAATGCGCCAAACTCAAGTTGACTCAGACCGCGAGCCAGCAACACGGTGGTAATAAAGTTGGTCGCAGAGATGATCAGTTGGTCGGAGACCGCCCAGACCTCTTGGCCAACGCCGGCCCAAACAGCCGTGTTCTTCGTAGCGCTCGATGTGTCTGTGACAGTAAGTGACATATTTTCTGAGGCCGTGCGTGACTTTATCAAGCGAGTTGAGGTGAGCGAGTCGGTTATTCCTTCCGCCGTTCGACGACAGGTCGGGAAGTGAGCGGGTAGAGTGGATGGATCGGCTTATCGCGCTCCTCGGCACGAGATCACAGCCGGTATGGTTAGTAGCAACAACTTGATGTCCTGTGCGAACGATCGCGAGGTGACGTAGGCCAGGTCCATTCGCGCCCAATCGGCGAAAGAGACCCTCGACCTCCCTTTGACTTGCCAGATGCAGGTCAGGCCCGGGTTCACATCGTGGCGTCGATGTTGCCAATTGCGGCATTCTTCGGCCTCGTTGCAGGGAAGCGGGCGAGGTCCCACCAGCGACATGTTTCCGCACAAGATGTTCCAGAGCTGTGGTAGTTCGTCGATGCTGGTCCGGCGGAGGAACCATCCGACCGTCGTGATCCGAGGGTCGCGAGTCATCTTGAACGCGGGCCCGTCGTTCTCGTTGTACTGGATCAAGTCCTTCCGCCGTGCCTCGGCGTCCACGACCATCGTGCGAAACTTGTACATCTCGAATGGCTTCTCACCGAGCCCCGCACGCGTCTGCTTGAAGATCGCGGGGCCCCGTGAGGTCAATTTGATGGCGATCATCGCTAGCAGCATGATAGGAGCTGTTAGGATGAGGCCGATCGAAGCCCCGACCACATCCATGCTCCTCTTCCATACGGGAGTGGCACGAACGAGCAGATCGGCGAATGCGACCTGCTCGTTGTCATGGTTCTCTTCGTGTTGCGCGGCGCCATTGCTGGTCTTGGGAGGGTGTGGGGGATCGGTCGGATACTCGTAAACAGCGCACGACGGTTTTGGAAGATCGTCCGGGAGCAAATGACAGACATCATCGGCCAACTGCCATGCGCCGGCGGCATCGGTGTCCGGGAGAATTACGGCTACCAATTGATTTTCTAACGTTCCGGCGATATCCGTGGCACGCAGTCGGTCACGCAGGACGGGAGCGAGAGTCGAGCGGCATGCGCCGGCCGTCTTGCTCTGCGGAGTAAATGTGAGCATCGAGAATACATGGCCATTGCGGTCGGCTCGCATGCGTTCGTGTTCGAGAAGAGTTCGAAAGTCGTTCGTCGAACGCAAGAAGCCGCTGGCCCGCCGACCATTTGTGAGGCCGAGCATGTTTAACCAGGCATACACGATGAGAGACTCCCTTTGGATTCACCACTGTTTACGGGTTCAGCTTGCTAAAGCGTTCGATACAACCAGCCTGGAACGTGATGGCGACGTTTGTTGAAGACGGCTCCCAATAGATTGACGCCCGCCTGTTGCAGGCGTTGCGCCGCCCATTGGGATTCTTCTGCCTTGACTCGTTCGGCCTCGACGACCAGCACGACTCCGTCCAGCCAGGAAGCCAGGGCATGGCAATGTCGTAGTTCATGGACTGCCGCGAGATCGACAACGACGAATGCAAACGCATCTCGAATTACGCTGAAGAACGTGGACAGCATGTCCGGCTCGTAGATGCCCCTGAGCGGTGCGTTTCTGATGCCCGCGGTCAGGAGTGAAAGGTTTTCAATCTGGGAGGGCCGAATGCAATCGAGCACGAGGGCCTGGCCGGACAATGCCTCGACAACCCCGGGTGATTCTTCGACACCGAAAGTCTTCTGCATCGAAGGGTGCTCGACATTGGCGTCGACAAGTAGCACCTGGTGATCGAGAACCTCGGCGGCATGCAGGGCAAGATTGGTGGCCAGAGTGCTGACGCCTGATCGGCGCGTGCAACTGGTCATGCCAACGATGCATGACGTTGCTTCGTTGTCTCGCTCGTTGGCGAGGATCTGTTGCAAGAGCGCCGCGTATTGGTCCTCGAACCTGGACGGGCGGCGCCGTCCCGCCCGTTGCTGTTCGTGTGGCACGCTGGCCGGTGTGAGTTTTTTAAACACGGCAACTAACCCATGAGTTCGGGGGTGCGATATTGGTTCTTGGTGGATGTCAATTCAGACGGACCCGGTGTTTTGAGGTGCGCGGGATCGAAACAAGAACGGGAACGCCCAGTTCGCGTTCGACCTGGGTGGCGGTTGTAAAGGTGTGGTCGAAGTACTCGCAAAGGAATGCGAGCGCGACCGGCAAGAATACGGACAGGAACAGTCCCGCTACAACGACTAGCATTTTGCTAGGGCTTATCGGTGTCTCGGAGAACGTCGCGTCCTGAATCGTGTTGATGCTGGAGATGCGATCGGTCTGGAGCGCCTGGTTGATGCGTGTTTGCTCCAAGTTTTCCAGGTACTTGCGGTAATTCGATTCGCCCAGGTCAACCTGTCGTTGCAAATGGGCGAGGCGGCCTTCGTTGTTGTTAACTGTTTCCAACTGCTTATCGAGCGTGCGGTGGTGTTGCTTGAGAGACGACTCTTTGGCGTTCAAAGCGGCTAATGTGGCGCGTTCTGCCAGCAACTGAACGCGAAGTTCTTCACGCGACGAATTGATTCCCTTGGTGACGTGGGTTCGTTGGGGAGGCTGCGCGTCGTAGATTTCTTTAACCTGCTTACGCTGGTCGGCAATCGCCTGCACCACGGGATGTTCCGCCGTGTACTTGGAGCCGTGTTGGCGTTCTAGGATCTCTAGGGCGTATAGTTGCTGTCGCATTCGGGCCGTCGCGTCGTTGCCGATGCCTGTTTGCACGTCGGTGACAAGGTTGGCGGGCATCTTGTCGACCGTCTGCTGCAAGTCCGCCACGCGGGCTTCGGAAAAGGCGACCGCGACCTGGGTTTCCATCAGATCGTCCTCGACTCGTCCGATTTGGTCTAGCAGAAGCGAACGCTGCCCTTCGATCGTGACGACGCCGTCTCGATTCTTCGCATCACGCAGTTCTCGATAGGCCTCGTCGAGACGCCGCTGTTGCTGTTCGGCCTGTTCTGAGAAGAACAGATGGGAGCCTCGCGTGCGACTCACGCGAATGTGTTCCGCTTGAAAGGTTTCGACGAGGGCCGCGACAACCACCTGGGCGGTCTTTGGCGAGTCGGCCTTGGAGCGAATGATGACGACGCCAGAGTCCTTCGGCACGAAGATGGTCGTGGCCTTCTGAACGGCGAGTAGCGCTCTCTCTTCGTCACTAATCGGGTCGAGATCCTGAACGGCACCCCGGAGAGTCGACAAGGCCTTGCTGAATAAGGTCTTTGGCCCGCCGGAAGACTGGAGGATGCGCTCGGATCCGACGGTCTTGACGACGCGTTCGGCAAGCATGCGACTGTTGAGAATCTCCATGACGGAGTTGATCTCTTGCTCGTACGATTTCTGCACGTACGTGGTCTGCCCCTGCGTGGCAGTCGGGTCAAGGGCGACACTCTCACGACCAACACGAACAAATAGCTTGGCCTCCGAAGCATACGTGCGAGGGTAGTAGATCACGACGGCCGTCGTCAGCGCAAGGACGAGCAGGGCGAGTGTGAACGCCTTCTTCTTGTGTCGAAACAGAATCGCACAGATCTCTCGTGCGGAGCGAGTCGGGGTTCCGTTGTCATTCATGAGTCCTGGCCGCGCCGCAGCGCGAACTCTCCGAAGAACGGTGGGAAAACGTGTGCATGCTGTGTGCTATTACCGGTTACAGGTCGACGCGATATTGCAAAGTGATGCCTTGTACCTCGAGCAGTCCTCGTCCACGTGGCCTCACATAAACGCCTATTTGGTTGCCCCCCGGGTGCAGTTGGGCTGCTTCGGCGAAGAGTTGCCAGGTGAATAAGCTGGAGCCGCTACGGACAAACTGCGATTCCGTGGCGTCGTTCAATACGACCTCCCATTTCAGGTCCTCCGCCTTCACGACGTTGAACGTCAGATTGATGACGATCTCCGAGTCATTGCGCGTATGTCGCAAATTGGGCGGAAGCGAAAAGGAGAACATTTCCATGTCGCCTGGCAGAATCTTCTCGGTCTGCGAGCAGATCACTTCGTAATCGGATGCGACGACCATAGCAGCGGGTAATCCTTTCAGCTGGCGCCGAAGGCGGTTCGTGGTGGTCGGCTCTATCGTTACGGCTGAAGGGAATCCGGTGCGAGCCGCTGATCATGTTGGCAGCGTGATGTGAAGTTCTCCGTGGTGCTGTGCGGTGCGATGGAGATCCGGCGGATGACCGCCTGTCGGATGATTCTGCACCTGGTGCGTGAAGCGATCTACCTGCGCGTTTGGCGCACTCTGGTGCCGTCCGGGCATCAAGCTGGTGTCGCACTGGTGCCACTGGCAAGTGGTACGCGGGGGTTTAGATGTTGGCGAACTCGAATCCGAGAGCGCGCAACCTAACCGTCGTTTTGACGAAACATGAGGCTAGAGAGGCTATTCCGGCGGCTTTGTCAGTCGCCAATAGATGCCGTTTCCATTGCCGTTACCGTGAAAGCGGATCAGCGCGCGTTTCTGATTGCGGTTCAGGCAATTGATGGCCGTGTGAAGCCGGCGTTTTGGATGGACTTCACCGGTCTGGGGCAGTGGATCATCGATGCGCGAAGGCCACTGTTCTTCTTGAAAGGCCGAAAGGATCCGCTCCTGGTTCGGCGCGGGGACCCGGAAATGCTTGACGACCTTGTCGTCGACGTAGAGTGTACGGCGGTCACTGTCCCACACGATTTCCGGGGAGGCGGGCTCTCTTGTGCCGTTACTTGCGGAGGGGGCGGCCGCGTTGCCGTTGTCGAGGTGGTTGCCGTTGTCGAGGTGGTTACCGTTGTCGAGGTGGTTACCGTTGCTAGGGGTATCAGCGGTGGTCACAGCCAGCGTCGGCTTCGCGTGACCTAAAATGCGTTCGTTCGCAATTTTGGAAACTACCGCTCGGTCGCCGGGCAACAGACCCAACTCAGCGGCAAAGGCCGCGCCATCGGCCGTCAATACAAAGCAGGTGTCG
>CAYLRE010000118.1:0-13088 GCA_964385715.1 uncultured Planctomycetaceae bacterium | reverse complement strand
CCGCTTCCAGACGGGCCGACGATCAGACCGATCTGCCACGGATCCGCCAGAGAAGGAATCTCGGCAGTGAACGTCTCGCTGCTCCGCGTAGCGACAGGGACGTCGAACATACCGCCGATCTGCTGCACACGAAAGGAGTCATGCACCGGGCAGGAGACGGTTGTTTCAAAGCGTGGCATCGTTGTTGTCTCGATGGTAACGAATTGAAGTGGGAGGCGTCGTGTCGGTCACAATATTTGCTTTGTCGTCTGCGTGATTTACAGTGTCAGTACGCGGCAGTCGCGTCCCGCCGCTGTCATGGCCTCGTAAACGTGTCGTTGGTCTTGCTCGTCTTCGCATTCAACTACCACGTGAAACACCGGATCGATTTCAATCTCGGATTCATTGGAGATGCCTGCCGACCAGTCTGTCGAACCGCCTGCGTCCTTGGTGGCGGCCTCGAATAACTCGTGAATCGCTTTGTCACTCGTGTCGATTTCTTTGACGAGTTGTGTGAGAAGGTCGCGATCGGTCTCGGCCATCTGCCCAATGGTATCGTGAACGGCAAGCAGGAGTCGGGCTTCGTCGTCATCGAGATCGACAATCAACACGGGGACTTCTTCATCCGGTGTGACTTCGGCGCGAAGATGTCCGTCGATCAGTTGCAACCGTCCATCGGGAAGTTCGCGAGCCAGCAGTGCGTCGGCATAGCCGATTTCCGAGAGAATTGCCTCCATCGCATGACGTTGTTTGGAGGGATGGGTTCGCCAGTTCTTTTCGTTGGCAGCAAGGTCGCCCGCTGGGATGCGGCGGAAATCAATGATGCGGTTTCGGATCGACATTGAAATGGTGTCCTCTAACAGGAGTTAGTTGTCGTTGTCGACGAGTCGCCGGCGAATACTTTGGATCTCCGAAGGATCGAGGCCGAGTTGTTCACAGCGATCGCGTGCGAGAGCCAGGTTGCAAAACTCAACGCCAGCGGCGCGAATGTTGTCCATGCCGCGTTGTAGTTGGTCAGCGGTCGTTTGTTCCGCCCGGTTTCGTTCGATGAGTGAGGTACCGAGTTCGATCTGCGTATCAAACCAGGCGGCGATGCGGGCAAGCAGCGCTGTCCCCAGGGCGCGACCAGCCCGCCAAAGCATCCAGAGCAGACCCACGGCAATGGCCGCCGGTAGCCCGAGATGTTCCAGGACCTTCGAGATGTCGTTCATGAAGTGGTCTCTCCAAAGCGAAATGTGTAGCGGTGATGTAGTCGACGAGCGAGTCAACAGAGTCCCGTTGACTACGAAGTTCTCGCCGCTCCTTCTCGATTCGGCGAGGCGGTCGGGCCACGCGGTTCTTCTGCCGGGCGGACACCGTGCGGGATAGGTAGTCGATTCGCATCGCCACCAAAGCTCACACACATGTCGACCAGTTCGGAGAGCGAACCGTAGAGCATCAGCGACTCTCGCGGGGTGATCCGGTAAGTGGCGAACCGGGAGTCGAGTCGGGTTGCTTCAGTGATGTGTTGGTCGAGCGCCGTGACGAACATGCGAGCGTCAACGTTTCGCAGATCGACGCTGTCGAGTCCGGGAATGTTTGGGTCGGTTCCGTCAAGCTTGTAGGGCAGGTCGAATTCTCGTCCACTAGGTCTGGCAACCTCGTCACCCTCAGGCGAAGTTGCCAGTCGTGTTACATTTTCGAGTATGTTGACACCCAGATCGCGAGCCCGCTCTTCGAGCGTCTTGATGTCGATGCTTTGGGGATTGTGTGTGATCTTGCGTCGCAGGAAGTCGAGCGACACGAGCCACTCCAACATGAAGTCGTTGGTCGCGGTGTCCCAGCCGCTCTGCACACCGAATTCACCGTCCTGCAGGATTTGTCCGCGATACGTGAGCAAATGCCCGACGTAGGTGTGGATACTGCGATTGCGAAAACGTGTGATGGCGTCTTCAAACGTGTCGATTCCTGGCATGGTATTGTTCTCCTAGAAGTCGATGGTTTCGTCGATGTGTTAGGTTGCGGCGGGTTCCGCCGGCACCGGATTGTCGGCATGAATGCGTCCAAAGCGTTGCGTCACGCGGTCAAGTAATTTGTTGGCGAACTGCACAATCTCTGGCTGTCCGCTTTGAGAGGCCGCTTGTCGAAGTTCGCGATCGTATTCCCGACCCAGGGTCGCATCTTGCGTCGCGGTCCGACCGCCGGAGTACTCCATCAGGGAATTGAGCTGCTGAGCGTAGTCATCGTTAAGCGACTGGGCGTGCTGATAGTTCCGCGCAATTGGCTGAGCAGTCGTCCTGGGTGCGTTGGAAGCGAGCGGGGGCGAATCTGCGCTTCGATCTCTACGTTGGTTGTGCCGCTCGCGTAGTTTTCGTCTGCGCTTGCTAAAGCGACGGCGTGCCCAGCAGCGGAAGATCTTGAGAGCCAGAATCGCCGCGCTCGGCGGCGCACTAATGCCCAGAGCTCCTAACACCACGGGAAGTAGCCATTCGAGTGGGGAGACCACTGTCGTGGCGGCGGCTCCTTGGGTGATCGGCTGACCGCGGTTGAACTTCTGCCTGATGACGCCGAGCGCTGCGGTGATCGAATCGAGTCGTTGCGTCGACTGCTTGGCGGAACGTTGGGCCGCCGACTCGTTGGTCTCGAGCCTTCGTTGCAGCTCGTCGAGTCGATTGGCTAGCGCCAACAGGTCGGCTGCCTTGTCGTGAGCGCGATCGAAGGTGTCGTCTTGTTCGGGTGCCAGCTGAGGGTTGTCGCTACGATTCGGAATTGGCGCCAGTGGTCGAATCTGAGTGGGTTGATGTTGGTTTGGTCGAAACTGCCTCTGTCGCGAGCGATCCGGTCGAAGGCGACCGGCAAGACGCCGCAAGAAACCGCGGATGCAGGTTGTTGTTGTCGCCATCGTGCGGGCTTGATCGGTTCCCCAAGTGACGGCCACCAGCTGGCCACGCTCGTTGAAGACGCCGCCGCCGCTGTCGCCTTGTCGAGCGGCACCGGCAAATACCACCGTGTTGGCGCTGCTCGATGATCCGGAGCGAGCAAACGCGATGACGGCACCGGCTTGACTGCGGTATTGCCCACGGGAGCCGAATCCGCAGCTCGTGAGCGTGTCGCCGAATTGCGGCTCCTCTGTTGCAAGTGTGACAGGGAAAAGTGCTGCGCCGTCTCGCGGCGCGTTCGTCGCGGAAAGAGGCAAAAGGACCGAGAGCGCCGCCAGATCGTTGATGGTGTCGGTACCGATGATCGTCGCCGCTGCTGTTTGGCCGTTTGCGAACCATACGGTGGTCTGGCCTTTGCCATCGCGAAACAGGTGGGCGCAGGTCAGCACGACTATCTCACCGCCGTCGGTTTGAAGCAGGGTGCCCGAGCCCCAGCTGCGACCGCGGCCTGTCCTGTGGTTGATGCGGCAGGACGCCGTTCGCAACCGGGGCAAGGGACGTTTCGTCTTCGCTATCGGTGGTTGCCACTGCGGGATGGGACAGCGGCCATCGGGGCACGTCTCGGCGTGCAGCGGTCCGACGAAGGCCAGCGTGGCCAAGATGGTCAGCGAAGACGCGATGATGGTTAGCCGTTGTGTCATGTCGACAGTATCTCTTACGGGTGCAACGTGAATCGGAAACGATAGAACGGACTGCGCGCCAAATCGGCTGGCTCGGTCAGGCGATCATTAAGATTCGGAACCGGGTCGACGCCCCCTCCGCAGCGATCGGCCGATGCACAAGCCTGCGAACAGAACTCAGGGCGATTGGCTCGCTCGTCGTCACGCAAGTTGGGTTTGGTAAAGCAACGGACCAAGGGGACATGTAACAGGGCTACGAGGGCGAGGTTGAAGTAGCCATACTGCTGACCTGCTTTTCGACGCATCGAGCGAGTTGCCCCAGCCCGATCGTAGGTTGGCCAACGATCATCGGGATTGACCTCGAAGACATCGATTTGGCCAGGGAACTTGCGGACCTGACTTTCCAGCGTGACGGCGCGCCCACCTTTCCACTCACGGATTTCTAGGCAGAACAAGTCATCGCCCCACCAGACGGCCTTGGCGGCATGAGTGTGTCGGCCGCGACCAGCGATCGATATCAGACCGCGACGTCTCCACAACAGCAGGTCGCCGTCGGCGATGAAGTGCTTAGCGTCTTCTAGTCGAACGGTGTTGTTCGGCCTTGGAGCAGATTGATTCTCGGAAACCATGACAGTCTCGCTCTCCGACAGGTGAAGGCAGATCGGTAGCCGGTTCGCTCAGGGCACAAAAAAAGCCCGTCACCTCGCGCCGATTGCGAGATGACGGGCTCTTTTTGATACCCCGCGGCAGACTCGATTTAAGAATCGGAGCCCGCGGAGCTCTGCGGATACCGCGTCAGTAAGTTATGCGTGTTGTCTTCTTGTTGGTGAAGGCTTGGGGGCTTTGCGAATGCCAGGGCCTTCACGTTTGTTTGAGTGCTATGTTAGCAAGTTCGTCGCGAAAGTCAAACGAAAATGAACCCCCCTCACGCTGCAGTAAGCGGCCGCGTTGGCAAGAAGCGAAGAGGGATGGAGGTGCGGCCGACCGCATTAACGACGACTATCTGCCGCGTCTTCAAAGCGGGTCGCCACGGTCTGAAAGCCGCCACCTTCGACGACGCTAAACTCCGCCCACACCGGAAGGTGGTCGGAGACTGCCAGGGCCTGTTCTTGGGTGAGATTAAATTCTCGGACCAGGTCGACGACCCCACTTCGACCGGTGTACTCCGCTGCTTCCTCGCCGTGGAAGATCAGGTTGTCGTACGACTTGGTGCGCCGGGTGTTGGTCTTCTGCCCAGCAATCGCCCAGGTGATTCCGGGAACGCGGCCGAGGGCTCCTAGTTGATACTCGGAAGCATTGAGATCGCCCAGGATAATGACATCTCGCTCGTTCGTGCTGTCTCCTTGAACGGCGCGAAATACGTCAGCCAGGGCATCGACCTCGGTTTTTACTTCATCTGGGTCGGTGTGGATGTTGACTAGCTGGAAGGTGAACGGATTGCTGCCTGGAGGAGCGCGGGCGCGGAACAACCCGACCAGCGGCTCACGATGCAGTCGGTCGCTAGGATCGGCGACCGTGTACGTGGCGCTGTGGTCGACTTCGATTGTGTCGGTGTTGAAGATGAAAACGTATTGTTCCTTGCTCGACGTACGTCCGAGTCGCGGGCCGATGATATGAGCATAGCGCGCGCCGGATGCGTTAATCTGATCGACGAAGCGAGGAATGATCGTTTGGTCTTTACTGCGGACTTCCTGTATGGCGACGACATCGAACATCCGCACCGTTTCCGCCAGAATCTCCATGACCTGCGGCTTGCGTGACTTGCTCGTCCCGAACACCTGAATGTTGAACGAGGCGACGCGGATCGTGTCTCTGGTGACGGCACCATCGACCGGATTGGGTCGCGTGGGGTCGGTTGGACTAACAGGAGGTGTCGCAGAGGTGTTCGTGGAGCGTCGTACGACCGAAACGTTCTCGAGACCGCGGAGCTCAAAGTTCTTGAAGAAGAGAAAGCTGCCGGCGCTGAGTCCGACCAAGACGAGAAGCGAGAATTTTCGCACGGAACCCCTCCGTGGGTTGCTGACGGGTGAATGTTAAGCTGCTCGCGGTCGTCGGCAGTCCAAGCCGACGTCACCGAGAGGGGGTACGATAGCGGTCCTTTGCAGGCCGATCCAGGGCAGTTCCACATCCGCTCAGGTCCGTGCAAGCTGATAGCACCCTGTCGAAGACCTTTATGAGTCACGGGTCATTGAATTCGTAACCGATTGTTATCGGTGAGCTACCGACGGCCGATCAGGGGCCGAATGACCGGTGTAATCCCCATGATTCGGCGTTTTCTAAGGCTTTTGAGGCGTGCTTTGGTACAATAATGGGCGTAGAATAATATGCGCCAGCCGACACGATATAACCCTTGGCGAGCCGCGCTAGGCATGCGCGAAGTAGGCCGGGCAGGTCCTAGCAGGTCGCTTGTACAGACTGCGAAGCTGTTGCGAACGGCAATGTAGAGGGGAAAGCGGCGGGAGAACGACGATGAAATCGAGACAGCTAGAACGATCGGCGATTCCGGCATTGGCCGCTGGAACATGCGCGTTCGTGCTAATGCTGTCTGCCCATCTCGCCGAAGCGGATGTCTTCCTGCTCAAGTCGGGTGGTGAAATTCGCGGAGAGCTGGTCAACGCGGATGAGAAGTCGCCCAAGCAGTACAAGATCCGTCCTTATTCAGGAGGCGAGATCACGATTCAGCGGAACCTCGTTTCCCGTGTGATCGACCAGAAGCCGTTGATCGAGCAGTACGAGAAACTCAAGTGGCAACATCCTGATACGGTTAAGGGCAATTGGGAAATCGTCAGATGGTGCCGTGAAAAGAATCTCAAGAAAGAATACGAGTCGCACCTGAAGCGGATTCTTGAACTAGACGACAGCGAGCAAGAGGCCCATCGATTGTTAGGCCACCATGTTGTCGACGGTGTGTGGAAGTCGAAAGACTCGATCGAGGTCGCCAAGGGAAAGATTAAATACCAAGGCACCTGGCGATTTCCGGAAGACGTTGAGCTGGAACAGCGCCGTGAGGCGGTTGCTAAGCAGCGCCGCGATTGGTTCACCAATATTAAGAAGTGGGACAAGCTGCTCGATGGAAATCAAGCAGAGGATGCCAGACAGCTCATTCTGCAGATCGACGATCCACTAGCGGTCGACGCTTTGGTGAAACGCCTTAAAGGTGAAAAGAATCTGAAGCGTCGTAAGCTCTACGCCAAGGCGCTGGCGTCGCTAGGTACGCGTAAGGCTGTGGAGACGATCGTTGACTATTCGATTAAGGACAAAGACGAAGATTTTCGATATCACTGCTTTGAAATGATCAAACTCTATCGACCTCGTCTGTCGTTCGACCTATATATGGCGACGCTCAGCAGCAACCGTTCCACCAACACGCATCTCAATCGTGCCGCCATTGGTCTGGAGTATTTGGGAGACAAGGCGGCCGTGCCCGCGCTTATTGAACGGCTAATCACGGTCCATCGTGTGAAGATTCGCAAAGGAAAGCCAGGCGAGACCAGTGCCACGTTTTCTCAGTTGGGGACCTCGACGACAGGTTCCGGCTATAGCACCGGCAAACCGACGAGTCGCAACGAACCATTCAAGAATGAATCGGTCCTAGGGGCTCTGGTCGAATTGACGGGCGAAGACTACGACTACGACATGGGTCGCTGGCGAGCTTGGTATTCTAATTACAAACGCAAGAACCGAGGGCCGCGGATTAATCCCCGGCGAGATCGATAATGTCTTCTCAACCCACCGTGGCTATTCTGGGAGCCAGCGCCGACCGCGAAAAGTTTGGAAACAAGTCGGTGCGAGCCCATCTGCAGCAAGGATACGAAGTATTTCCGGTCAATCCCAAAGGCGGACAGATCGAAGGTCTCGACGTCTTTGCTCGTCTCTCGGACGTGCCGGTGGAGCGGCTTGATCGCATTAGTGTCTATCTGCCACCGCAGGTCATGCTCAAGGTTCTTCCAGAAGTCGCGGCCAAAGGATGCGATGAGTTCTGGCTAAATCCCGGTAGCGATAGCGAAGAGGTCGTTGAGGCGGCCCGCTCGCTCGGGCTTGATCCGATTATCGCCTGCAGCATCGTTGATCTTGGCACCACGCCACACGATGTTGACGCTTCTTCATAGCGCGTGTTACGCCGCTTGATCGGTGGCCGACTTGCCAACCGTCACACGTCGCGCGCGGCGTCCCAACGAAAGTACCGACACCGCAACGCGATCTTCCAGGTTCGGGCGGAACATCGTCAGCAGCAGGATCGGCAGGTACCAGGCCATGTAGAGACCACCCTCGTGCGGGTGCCAGAACTGCATGCCGAGCATCATGGCCGCGGTACAGCTCATGAGCGTACCGAGGTTTTTTTGTGCGGGCCAAAGTGCAAAGCTCCCGCCCAAGACGATGATCAAGGCCATGACTGGAACACGCCACGGCGGATCGATACCAGGCATGGCCCAGAAACCATCGATGTTTTCCATCTTGGGGACCGCCAGGCCGAACATCTGCTGTAGCCCAGGCCAGAGTGCTTCGAGGTTGGGATAGTAGAAGGCCAAAACTCCGGTCAGAATTCCTACGGTCACCAGCACACCGCTACAGAATCTCAACAGTCCCCGTCGCCAGTAGAAGCTAATCCACAGTGGCAGCAAGAAGATCGGATAGTAGATCACGCCGATTGAAAGGCCCATAAACAGGCCGGAGATCATCGGCTTGCGATACATCGCGATTGTCCATACCAATAGCGCCGCGGGAAGTACGTGGTCGACGCGACCGGTCATTGCCGCCGTGTAGGGCAATAGTAGGTAGAGGACAGAGGCTGCCATGCCGATCTTGCCGTTGTCAAAATGTCGATAGCCAATAAAGAGCAACCCCGCGACAACAGCTAGGTGGGAAAGAATGGCGATGGTCTTCGCCGCGGCAAGTCGCTTGGGGTCCGACATCTCCCGCTCAAAAACCTGACGTACTCCCGTCTTGTTTTCGAAATACTGTTGCGTGGTGATCGCGGGGAGCAGATTAAGTAGCGGATATCGCGGCCCATACTTCTTGATCCCGGTCAGCGGTTCGCCAGGGTCGGATTCAATAATGTCCTTTGCAGCGACCTCAATCGGTTCGGGGCTCAACTCGGCCGGAGTACTGTTGGCCACATTGGTCATGAGGAACAACAGCAGAGAGACACCAAGAAACGTCATGCCACCGACCGACAAGTTCGGTTCCAGTAGCGGACGACGGACCATAACCGAATCGAGCAGTAGGCGAATCAAGAAAATGCCGCCGATTGTGAATAGCCACAAAAAGCCCGTATAGGAGACGGCCTCGCTGTCGAGGTTGTTGCGACCGTATTCGACCATTACCAAGCCAGGAGCGAAGAGCAGCAGTCCGACGATGTCGACATTGCGAATGCTCCACACTCGGCTGAACTTGAAGTAGAGCGCGATCGTCAGCAACGAAGACAGGTACACCCAATTCATTGGGTGAATTCTCTGATATTCGTATAGGAATGGCTCCATGCCTGACGACTCGCAGTGGTTCAATTCGTGTCGCTTGCGCTGCTAATCGTGACGCTCGACACGATTCGTTGCAGGCGACGGTTCTAGATTTTTTCAGTCGGACGGACAGCTCGGCTCTACTGGCTACGTTCAGCCTTGGGAATCTTAATCTTGCAGGATACGCCGAGGCTGCTTTTTTGCAAGGCGGCAGGCCCATATAGTAAATCGTCTCGAGAACGCCGTCTCGCTGCAAATTGAGTCGCCGCGGCGAGCCGTGGCGTCACAAATTCCCAGAGGATTGCACCAAGTCGATCTCAATCGTAGTCCTCATAATGGGTTACGACCGGTCCACAGGACGCCCGTTTGACTTGCCTAGCCATGCCTGACACTGTATTCGACAAAATTCGCCACCTTCTCGACCAAGAGAATGCTTCCTTCGACGTCATGGAGCACGAGCCGGTTCTTACCAGCGAGCAGGCGGCGGAAGTCCGAGGCACGACCTTGGAGAGTGGCGCCAAGGCTCTGATCTGCAAGGCCGACGCGGACTACGTGATGGCGGTCATGCCGGCCAATCTGCGTTTGGCGAGCAAATCCATTCGCAAGCTCAAGAAATGGAAGAAACTTCGTTTCGCCTCGGCCGATGAGGTCATGGAGCTGACTGGTCTGCTGTCGGGGTCGATTCCGCCGTTTGGAAGTCTCTTCGGCCTGACGACATTTTGCGATTCCCAGTTGGTCGATCAGCCGCGGATCAATTTCAATGCCGGAGACCGCAGCATCTCCATCAGTATGGCGTCGAGCGACTACCTGGCGGTGGAGAATCCCGAGCTCGGCCCGTTCGCCGAGTAGCTGAGGCCGATCATCGTAGCGATCGACGCTGCTGTTGAGCGAAGTTGCTGGCCCGCTTGCGCGGCACATTGTGCATGAACCAGCGATTGCCGATTCGCTCTAACGACAGGTCTGGCATGCCGTCCAGTTGAGACGTCGCGTATCGAGAACCGATCGTCCAATTGCCCTCATTGAGATGTGCCGAAAGCTGGTCGATCATTGGCGCAGCTTTCTTCGGCGTGATCATTGAGACCAGCTCTTCAAACGCTCGAGCATCGTGACGCAAGCGATCGTCGACTTCACGCGGCGATACGAGATGGGCCAGCACGTAACGAGCGTTGCCATTCTCAATCGCGTCGATAATCGAGTAGATCGCTTCACGCGGTTTGGCTTGCGGATACACATCCTCGCTTACCACGATTCGATAACGTTCACGCAGATCGGAACGCTCCGCCGCTTCCGCAGGCACACCAACGACGAAAAGGACCGGAATGCAAGCCAGGGCAATTCGTCGAGCGAGTTCCGCGGTATTGTTGTCTTCAGACATGAGTATGGCCGATTGCAATTGAGAATTGTCTACCAAGAACGAAGGTGCGCTAGCACGTGCCGGCGCTTGGGATAGGCAAACCGGCGTCTTGGAAGGCCGGATAGTACCGTGGCAACCAGCCGGCGGCCAGAGCGAAACCGCCGCGAACGCTAGCAGTGAAAGAGATGGCCTGCTGTTGGAGAACTATCGATCGTTCTCGTCGGTCAGGAGCTAGCCGCTGGTGGTGTCAGCGTCGACGGCCTCTTCGTCCAAGGGCGCTAGGCGAGCGGCTGCTTCCATCGCCCAGGGGCTGTCGGGAGCTAACTGCAAGAAGTTGCGCCAGTGAGTCTCCGCCTCGTCATGACGCCCCAGGTCGTCGAGCGTTCTGGCCAGGTGATAGCGGGCGTCGGCGTAGTCGCTGTGATAGACCAGAGCGCCTTCAAAGGCCGCCAGCGCCAGCTCGAGTTGTCCCAGTTCCGAAAGCACGCAGCCTAAATTGGCCCGCGCTTCGACGAAGTCCTCATCGAGCTCAATCGTCATGTAATAGCGTTCGCGGGCTGCGGCCGGCTCGCCCATTCGATAGAGCAGTTCCGCCAGGCGGAAGTTAACTTCGGCATTGGGGCCACCCACGGCAAGAACCATTCGATAGGTCGCCGCCGCCATGTCGAGTTCGTCGTCGTCCTCGTATTCGGCAGCGGCTCGCAGCAGCTCCTGGGGAGTGCTGGCGTGCTCGAGTGTGGCGGCCTCTTCGGTGGCTTCCGATGCTGCAAGAGGCAACGTCGCATCGATGATCGTGGCACTCTCTTCGGCATCCGGCTCGTCCGCTTCAAAGTCAAAACGATATTGTCCGCCTTGGTCGAGCAGGCCATCCCCTTGCCGTAACAGAAGCTGCTTGCCTTCGACAATGACCGACAGCTGAGCCAACCGACGTTCGGCGTCCGGCATGAAACGAGCCAGATCGGCGAGCTTCTTCTCCAGTGTGGTAGCCGAGATACCTTCGGCCAGAAGCTGCGCCAGTCGCCGGGCATTAGTGACTTCATGGTAGTCAAAATAGGCGAGTCGACGGACTTCCCGGACGGGCGTGATCAGGCCCCGTCGTTGCCAGCGCCGGATGACGGCCGTGGAAACGTCGAGCAGGTTCGCCAGCATCGCCGTCGTATAGAGCCGACGCACGCCAGGGGCATCTCCATCGTCAAACATGCCCAGGCGTTGCCATAGAACGGTCTCGCTGACGATTTCCAGTTGCCCCGTTTCAACCGCGGTGCGAATCTCGTCGCTGAGCCAGTCTTCGCTACCTGTGATGTCACCCAGCGGCAGCCCTTCTTCGCCAACCACGATCAGCGTCGCGGTGGCGTCGAGCTTTTCGATCACCGTGGCACCATGTTGGCGAATGATCTGCTGCGCATCGCGCTTGCTCATGCTCGACAACTTGCCCGCCAGGGCCACGCGTTGGCCTTCGAGCTGAGACTTGCTGGAATCGGTGGTCGTCGTCGACATGGAAAAGTGGGCTGCGATGGTGGCAGCGCTTACGCGGAAGCGGGGCACATTGCTGGGAACGAACAGCCTAGCACGACCGACCGTCCATCGACCAGTTGGGGCGGTAACTACGATGTTTCCTCGGCAGTGGCCTCGGATTGCTTCGCTCGCCGAAGCCGCTCGCGAATTGTTTCGAGGCGCTCCGCCAATTCCACCTCAAAGCCGCGAGAAACCGGCTGATAGTACTCCCGCTCGATGCCCAAATAGTCCTGTTCGGCCACGCCACCTTCGGCGTTGTGGGCGTACTTGTAGCCCTGTCCGTGGCCCAAATCCTTGGCTCCCGAGTAGTGGGAATCCTGTAGATGGATTGGCACCGGCAGCAGACGCCCCTCGCGAACGTCCGCCATGGCTGCCCCGATCGCAGTCGTCGCGGCGTTCGATTTGGGGGCACATGCCAGATACGTGACGCACTGCGAAAGTGTCAATTGGCACTCCGGCAGCCCTACAAACTCGCACGCCTGCATGGTCGCCACGGCGAGTGGAAGCGCGTGTGGGTCGGCATTGCCAATGTCTTCGCTGGCCAAAATCACCAGTCGACGGGTCAGGAAGCGAACTTCCTCGCCTCCTTCGAGCATGCGGGCCAGCCAGTACAGACCGGCGTCCGGGTCGCTGCCGCGAATGCTCTTGATCAAGGCACTTGCCGCGTCGTAGTGAGCGTCGCCCGTGGCGTCGTATTCAATCGCCTTACGCTGAACCGACTCCGCGGCCAGATCACGAGTGATATGTATCGGCTCGGCCAGTTCCTGATCGTCTTCAGCGTCCTCTTGGTGCTCTGCTTCGAGCGACGAGAGCACTGCAATCTCGAGGGCACCCAGTGCGCGGCGGGCATCTCCGTCACACAGTTCGGCGAGCAGCAGAAGGGCGTCGTCGTCGGCTGAGATTGGAAGCTTGCCAAAACCTCGCTCTTTGTCGGAAACCGCTCGCTCAAGCAGACCGACGATGTCTTCGTTCGAGAGTGGTTTGAATTCAAAAACCCGCGAGCGGCTGATCAACGCACTGTTGATGGAGAAGAAGGGGTTCTGTGTTGTGGCCCCGATCAGAATCACCGTGCCGTGTTCTACATCCGGCAGCAGCACATCTTGCTGGGCCCGGTTGAATCGATGGATCTCGTCCACGAACAACAGCGTTCGCGTCCCCTGGGTGGCGACCAGATCACGAGCTTCTTCCAGCACGGCCCGCAGTTCCTTGACGCCACTGGTCACGGCGCTCACCTGGCGAAAGCGAC
>CAYLRE010000117.1:0-13099 GCA_964385715.1 uncultured Planctomycetaceae bacterium | reverse complement strand
CTTGAGGAGTTCGGTTGCTTTGTCCGATAGCGCTTCCGTATGCCAGCCGTCCTGCCTGGGATCCAACAGCCGAGCACGCTCCGTTTCAAGCTTGCTTGAACGCGAAGTTGTCAGGGGCGAAGCGACGAGTTGCGAATCGCTCTTTTCATTGAGGATATATGCAAAGACACCGCCAGCCGCAACTAGCGCAAGAATAGCGAGGCAGACTGCAAGTCGTTTGCTAGATTTCATATAAGATTCGCCTTGAGCGACCAGTTCGGAACACAGGTTTCCGACACGTCGGACACGACTCTTCGTTTAGAAAAGTGTGTAGATGAACGGAGCCACGGCAGTGCCACCGAGCATGACCAGGGCACCAACTCCGAGCAGGACGACAACAATCGGAGTGATCCACCACTTCTTGTTGTGCAGCAAGAAATCGAGGAATTCCCGAAAGAAACCATCCTGTCCTTGCTGTGCCGCGTCAGCAAAGTCGCTCGCGGAGTTTTGTTCGTTCGACGTGGAATCTTCTGTCATGGCGGAATCCTAGAACTGCTTGAAGTAGCTGGAGTTGTCGCGCTTAGGCTCTCGGACGACCCAGTAACTACTGGCAGCCCGGTCCATTTTGCGGCGCATCGGATCGTAGCCGAATACCTTCATTAGAAGCCCTATCGGCGTCAGGAGCAAGTAATAGATGGCTGCCAGAAGGACGTGCGATACGACCCACCCGATGGGGGCCACGGCGTAGAGCCACCCGCGGTATATGGCCAGTTGCAGACCTGAGGCGGCGTAGTACACGACGATCAGCAATGCGGCCGCACCCCAGATTCCGTACCTCACATTGGGCGACCCAAGCTGATAGCCGAGTAGCCAACCGAGTAGCCCGGCGAATACCGCCATTAGCGGGCCAAATAGCATTAGCTCGCGGTCGGAAAAATCCTTTTTGATTTCGATCATTCCCATGGGAACTACCTCTAAAAGCTTTGCTAGTCTAGCTGGAACTGGGCTAGATACTCGTCGACATCGTGTTCTTGTGCGTTGGGCTGCTCTTCCTTGAGTACGACGCAGTTCTCCATCACAAGCACGTCCATATTGGTGCCCATGAAGCATCGGTACGCGTCTTCGGGCCCAAGTACGATTGGCTCACCTCGCACGTTGAAGCTGGTGTTAATGACGACTGGACAGCCTGTTTTGTTCTCAAAGCTCTTGATCAGCTTGTGGTACCGCGAGTTACGGTCCTGGTCCACCGTCTGAACACGTGCCGAATTGTCGACGTGCGTAATTGCCGGCACTTCGCTGCGAATGGACTTGAGCTTGTCGAGTCCCTGGCGAGCAGCGTCCTCACCTTCGATGGTAAGACGTTTGCTTTCCTGAACCGGAGCAACCAATAGCATGTACGGGCTTGGTTCCTGCGGTCGCATCTCGAAGTACTCGTCAACGCGTTCCTGTAACACCGAAGGTGCAAACGGCCGAAACGACTCTCGAAATTTGATCTTTAGATTCATGACCGACTGCATCTGTCGGCTGCGAGCATCCCCAAGGATGCTACGTCCTCCTAACGCACGAGGACCAAACTCCATTCGCCCTTGCATCCAGCCGACAACCTTCTCGCTTGCCAGAAGATCGCTAACGTAGTCGCAGAGTTCATCCTCGTCTTCAAAATGGCGGTACGGTGCCTGCTGCTCTTCGAGGAAGGCGCGAACGTCGCTGTCTGCGGCCTGGGGGCCGAGCAACGACCCATGCTGGCTGTCGACCGCGTCAACCGTTCGTGGATTGTCCAGCAGTTGGTGCCAGATAAACATCGCCACGCCGAGCGCGCCGCCGGCGTCTCCCGCAGCTGGCTGAATCCAGACGTTCTCGAAGGGGCCGTCACGCAGGATCCTTCCGTTCCCCACGCAGTTGAGCGCGACGCCACCTGCCAGGCACAAGTTCTTCATGCCCGTTTCCTGATGAACGTGGCGGGCACAGCGAAGCATAATCTCTTCCGTTACCACCTGGATCGACGCCGCAATATCCATGTCGTCCTGAGTTAGGGCCGACTCTGCTCTTCGAGGAGGCCGACCGAACAGGCGGTCCATCTCGGGCGACGTCATGGTCAGGCCCTGGCAGTAGTTGAAGTACGACATGTCCATACGAAACGACCCGTCCTCCTTGAGGTCGAGCAGTTTATCCAGCATCAGATCGACGTACTTCGGTTCGCCGTAGGGAGCGAGCCCCATCAATTTGTACTCGCCAGAATTTACACGGAATCCGGTGAAGTAGGTAAACGCCGAGTAGAGCAGCCCAATCGAATGCGGGAAGTGCAATTCGTGGGTGAGTTCCAAGCGATTGCCGCGGCCGACGCCGTAGCTGGTTGTCGCCCACTCTCCAACACCGTCGAGCGTGAGGACAGCCGCCTCCTCGAAGGGCGATGGGAAAAAGGCGCTGCTGGCATGGGACTCGTGGTGATCCGTGAAGATGAACCGATTCTTATATTCCCCGCCGAGTGCCTTGGACATTTCCCTCGGCAAATGCAGCTTCTGACGGAACCAAAGTGGCATCGCCATGAAAAATGAGCGAATGCCAGAAGGAGCATACGCCAGGTACGTTTCTAATAGTCGCTCGAATTTGAGAAACGGTTTGTCGTAGAAGCCGACAAAATCGAGATCTTTGGGCGTCAGTCCGGCTTCCGAAAGGCAGTATTCTACGGCGTTCTGTGGGAACCGGTGATCGTGTTTCTTTCGAGTAAACCGCTCCTCCTGAGCGGCAGCGACGATGTCCCCGTCCACGATCAACGCGGCGGCCGAATCGTGGTAAAATGCGGATATACCTAGAATTGCCGTCATCTCTGGCTTCGCCGGGGCGGTCCTTGCGTTTCACTTATGTTGGCTCTTCGAAGTGATGGCCAGCTGGCCTGCGTGAGCCGGGAATCCTATATTTTAGGACAATAAAGCATTGCCAGCAAACTAGCAGTCGATAGATGGCGAAACTGGAATTACCCCTCTGGTGTCTGGTGAGAAGGGGGCGTTTAGTGAGAAGGGGTGGTCGGTGACGCGAGCCAGACGGTAGGCGACGATTCGTTGACACGTATGATGAACTGAATAGGATGAATTTGACGGTGTTGCGGGATCCGCGTGTGATGCCAGGAGTAGGAGACGCGTGTCTTGACTGGTCGAGCCCCGCTGCTGCCACGCGTTCCTGCCTTTCAAGGAACACCGCACTGGACGTAGCCCGGCCACTCGGCGAGGCTAGTTGGTTCCTTGGATTTGCTGCCCATTGCGGGCAAACGTCTCCCTGCGCAGCGGGGTGAACCTAGAATTAGACACAGACAAATTGCCCCCCTCGATCTTGGAACATCCGAGAAGTGGAATTTACGGAACAATGAAGCGACTCAATCTGAAATTTCTGGCACTCCTGCTGATTCCCGTTGGCCTGGCCGCCATCGGTATCCATTTTCTGCACGACAATAATGTCAAGCGGACGGAGGAGATGTGGCTTGATGCCGCGAACAAGGCAGAAGCCGCAGGCAAGCTGCCAGAGGCGCTTAATGAACTTGCAAAGTATCTGCGCGAAAATCCTAGCGATCTTGCTAACGAGCAGCGGGCAGCGATGATTGCGGCAGAGGTCTTCCTGGCGAAGGACGGACGCACGACCTCTAACTTGGGCACAGCGCGAGGCAGGCTTGAGAAGGCAGCTCGACTTTCGTCAGACGAACCTGAAAAGAAACAGGAGCTGGAACGGAAGCTTATCAACGTTCTCGTTGAAGCAGGCAAGATGCAGGATGCATACTCGTACATCAAGCCACATATCCTCTTGGCGCCCAGTGACGCTGACCTGTTCTACAAGGCGGGACAATGTACGTACTATCTTGAAATCGATTCGGCTACCGAGAGTCCCGATGTGTATCTATCGCGTGTTGTCGGCTTGATGCCAAAGACGAAGAAGGGCCGCGAATTCGACGAGGATGCCGCTCTTGATCCTCATCATGTTGATGCCTATGCCTTGCTTGCCGACTATCTGCAGGAGAAGGGGGAATCCACTGCGCTGGCGACCCTGGTGATTGAAGAGATGGTACGTGTCAACAAAGAGCATGAAGATCGAAGCATCGCTTCGAGAGCATTTCTTCATCGAGGACGGCACCGCCAGGCATATCCTCCTAAGTTCAATAGACGATCGGATATCGTAACGCATTTGGATGCTGTCCGAGCGGACATAACCAAGGCGGTGGAGCTCGACCCTCGAAATGGCGACGCCCTGCTCACGCTCGCCGATTTGGACATTGCTGCTGGCGATCCAGAGGCGGCAAAAGTATCGCTTCGCGCGGCGCTCGAGGTAAATCCTGAATCGGTCCTAGGGCATCTCCAGCTGGCAGGGATATTTCAGACCGAGCGAAAAGAAGACGAGGCGATGGCGATTGTCGAGGCTGGATTGAAGCACGCGCCGACGAACGTGGAGCTGCTCTGGCGAAAGTGCTTGCTCCAGATCACTACCCGTGATAGCGACGGACTCCGTAGGACGATTGCCAAGCTGAAGTCGACGCAAGCCGAGAGCGACGTGATTGCGGTCGCCGAGGCCTGCCTGCCAATGTGTAAACGTGGCTGGGCAGAGGCATCTCGCCGGCTGCGCCGGGTCGCGCCGGTCGTTGTGCGAAACGACACCCTGCGCGAAGCCGTTGATCGAAGCTTGGCGATTTGCTACGGGCATACTCGTGAATGGGACCGGCAGCTAGAGATCTATGAGACGTTGGCAAAGAATCCGAGCCTGGCCAACAGCGATGACCTCTTTATTGGGCGTGTTAACGCTCTGCTGAAACTGCGACGTCTGATCGAAGCGAAAGCACTTCTGCGTAGTCGAATCCTGCAGCGCCGTAGCGGTGAGAAGGTGCCCGAGGGTATCAGCTCCCTGATCGCGCGATTCGTGCGATTGTCGGGAGGAAGTACCGATGACTTTCTCACGGATGCGGAGGAGGAATCGGAGCTGAAACCAGAGGAGCTTGAGGGTGAGCCCGAAGATTGGATTGCGGCCCCGATAGGCTTCTGGCTCAAGGTGTCTGATCGCACCAATAGAATTCTGGAAAGTGACGCAGAAGACAAGCAGGCGCAGGCCCGTGACCTTTGGGCACGAGCACTTGCACTATATGGGGACGCGATCAACAACATGTCGGGCGACCAACGCGAACGTGCGTTGACAGTCTGGCGGAGTAACTATTACACGTACGTTGGTGCCATGCTCAGCCAAGTCGGTCCCCATGAGGCGATTGAATCGCTCGAGAAGATGCGCAGTACGCACGGAGATTCACAAGGAATCATCACGCAACACGCCAATATTTTGGTGAGCAAGAAAATGCTCGCCAGCGACAACGATTCGCTCGAAAAGCTCCGAGAACTTGAGAGTCGCATCCCGGATCTGCCGTACGGCGAGCGGGCAACTGCCTGGATTCAATTGGGTAGCGCTTTTGCCAAGACTGGCGACGCCGGGATGGAGGATTCAAAGAGATGCTGGAAGAACGCTGCCGAACTGGAACCGAGTGACAAATTTACGCTGCGGCAACTTTTTGATTTGGCGCGTCAGGCTGACGATAAACAAGGAATGTTAGCCGCACTCGATACGATTGAAGCGGCTCTAACTCGTGAAGACGCCGTCTGGAAGTACGGCCGTGCTCAATATCTGACCAGCCTGTCGCAGGACAAGAAGAATCCACCCTCCGAAAAGGAAACGCAGGCCTATCTAGACCAAGCGCTGTCACTCGTCGAAGAGGCCCTGAAGGATCGCCATACGTGGGGCACGTTGTATCACCTACGCGGTTATATTCGAGAACTTCAAGGTGATTTAGATGGTGCGTTGGCTGATTACGAGAGAGCCCAAGACGAGGGCCTCAATGACGCTTCGCTAAGGCTTCATCTGGCCGGTCTACGCATCAGCCGCAACGAGTTCACCGCTGCGGCGGACATTCTTGACGGAATTCCTGAAGGAACGCCTGGCCTGGCGCGTCTCCAGGCGATGCTTCTTGCCATTCGCGGGCACAACCCAAAGCAGATTGTTGAAGCCATCGATAAGTTGGCCGTTGACGACTCCGATTGGATGTTGCAAATCGAAATTGGGGAGATGTTGCGCAGGGCGTCCGAGCGACTCGGCGACGACCCGGAATCCAAGGCGCTTCTTGATCGAGCGGAATCGTCGTTTCGGGCGGCGCTTGCCGCTGAGCCAGAGGTGCCAGGCACATGGCTCTTGCTTGTTCGATTCTTCGTCGACTCAAGGAAGGATGAGGCGGCTGCACGCGAACTGCTGGAAAACGGGGAGAAGGAACTGTCGGGGGCCTCAGGGTACCGAACCTTGGCCGAATGTTACATTCGCCTTAAGGATGTCGCTAAGGCGGAGCATTACCTTAAAGCGGTCCTAACTGAGACGCCAGGCGATCTTGCCGCTCTGCGAGGCTTAGCCGACCAGTATATTCGTACGGGACGAGAGGCAGATGGCGTCCAAGTCTTGGACGAGATGCTCGCGTTCTCCGGAAAAGAGAATAGTTACACACGTAATCACATCGCCTGGGCACGACGTCGTAAAGCAGGAGAGTTGCTCAGAACGAGGCGTCACGCTGATTTTCTTGCGGCGGTGGCCCTGGTTGAAGAAAACCGCAAGGCATCCTCGAACAGCGTTGAAGACACTCTTGTTAAAGCCCAGGTTCTTTCGACTCGGCCCGAGCCTCGCTACCAACGACAAGCCATCGATCTCATTGAGCAGGTTCGGCAGCAGGACGCGTCAGCGCTGGATTTCGACTTTGTTCGCCTGCTTGCCCGTTTGCAATTTCAGGATGCTCGCACCAGTGACGCCGAGGCCTGGACACGCAGTCGAACCACACTGGATCTGCTGATCGATCCGGCACGACAACGTCGGGACCGGCGGACGGCGGAGCAAAAAACAGAACTTCTGATTCAGTTTGCAACGATGTTGTTGGATCGCAATGAATTGTCCCAGGCGAACCACTATATCAGCAATCTTAGCCGTACATCCCCCAAGGACGAACGCACGATCCGATTGGCCGCCAAGATGCATATGGCCAAGAAGACGCCCGATACGAAGTCCGCGACAAACACGGTCAATTCGATTATTCCTAAGCAAAAGACGTCCGCCGAGTCGGCGCGATCGCTCTTGTTTGCGGCCCGCCTGTTCGATGAATTGGGACTGCATAAAGAAGCGGAAGAGGCTTTTCGTCGGCTTGCGAGAGAGCAACCGATTCGACTGGTGACGTTAGCCAAGTACCTGGCAAGTCGGGGCAGAGTTAAGGACGCATTGAGCATTGCCCGACAAATGGCGCAGTCCGGGAATGTTGACTACGCCTGCGGTATTGGCCTCCTCGCTGTCCGTAAGCAACCGCAGGTTTCCAGCCAACAGAAAGAAGAAATTCTTGGGTGGTTCAAGAAAGCGAAGCAGAAAGGCGGACCCGCTGGCGTTCGAATCGCCATGATCGAGGCGGAGTTGTTCATCGTGCTGGGGGAAGAAGAGCGAGCTATTGCTCAGCTCCAAGATCTCCTGGGGAGCAACGATCGCACTGAGGCCGAGGAGGGTGAGATTGCCAATAACCTGGCCTATCTGTTTGCGGCACGTGGCGAGGAGCTAGATCAAGCGCTCCAACTCATTGACAAGGCGATTGAATTGCTCGGTCCTAGCGTCGGCTTGCTCGACACCAAGGGCGTCGTGCATCTTGCCAGAGATGAATGTGATGAAGCCCTCGAAGCGTTAACCGAGGCAACCTCAATGGACGCAAACCCAACCTATTCCCGCGGGTTCCTACGTGCAGAAGAAGAAGCCACAGCTCACACGCACTTTCATCTGGCTCTGGCATACCGATGTCGTGACGACATGGTGAATGCCCGCAAGGCGTTGACATCGGCTCGCAAACGGGGATTCAGGGCCGCCGCGATGATTCCATTGCGCCCCGAACGCCTAACTGAGTTGAAAGCCTGGCTAGGCGACAAGAAACCGGACTAGCACGGCATCGATTGAGATTCGTCGATGCCGCGTCGTTCGTCCTGGTTCGGTTATGACGACTATTCGGCTGCAAACTCAGCCTTCTCCGCAACGTCTACCCAACTGCCCTTAAGCCGGCCGCCCTAGTGCGCCGATGCTAAGCTCTGCCGGCAGGGAATGCTGGGGTGGATGCGGTGCGGCGTGCTCTTTTCGCGGTTGCGAAGTTCCGGCGGCCCTCGCCACTTGCGCCGATCATGCGGCCAGTCTCAGGGAGGGGATCGAGAACCAATCAACTCCCCACCCTACGTGTGACTACCGTGCCTGCATCGTCGTCGAGTTATCTCAAGGTCTTTCAGCCGTCTCCGCAACCCTCCCTGGATATTGGTGAGGGCAACGATCGCGCGGATATGGATCGTCTTTGTCGCGCCTTCAGTACCGCTACCGGCATCACGCTCCGTTTCCTTGATTCGGACAGCGGGGCGGATGAGTCTCCGCTAGATTGGTCAGCTCCGGTTTATTCGAACGTTGGTACTTCCCCAGGCAAGCTTTGCATCGCGCGATTGCAAGGCAAGGGAGCCACGCCTTTCTCCGAAGCCGATCTCGCCACCCAGGAGCTCGTTGAGAGCCTGTCTGAGATGATTTCCACCAAGCTACAGGCGACGGCCGCGCTAACCGAGCGTGAAGCAGAATTGGCTGCTTGCGTGCCTGTCGTACCGCACCGCGCCGAATCGGCGCAACTCGCAGAACGCCTTTCGGCTGTCCTCCAAGGCGGAGCCCAGTCGCTTAAGTGTCAAGCCGCCGGTGTTTATCTGCTCGATGATGCGACCAGCCAATTGAAGCTTCGCAGCATGTGGGGTCTGCCGAAATCCCGACTCGCCGATCCACCAAGACCACTGGCCGGGGCCATTGGTGACTTGGAAGCCCTGGCAGGTCACGCCGTTGTGCTAGAAGACAATCTGCTGTTCGACACCTGGCAGGTCCCGGAGCGATGTGCCGCGGCCGTTTGCGTACCGATCTCAACACCGACCACCATTCTTGGCACCCTCTGGCTGTACTCCACGACAGCTCGCGATTTCAGCGAAGAAGAGACGAACCTGGCGGAGATCCTCGCAGGGCGAATCGCCAGTGATCTTGAGCGAGACATGTTGCTTCGCGAAGGGACCCAGAACCGTCACGCCACGCACGAGCTTGCCTCGGCTGCCGAGATCGCACAGCTGGCGACTCCGAATGTCGCACCGATGGTCGAAGGTTGGGAGATTGCCGGCTGTGTTGTGACGTCCCGCGATGGTGAGATTCCTGCCGCTCAATTTTTCGATTGGCGAGCCGGCAACGGTGAATCGCTTGACCTTATCCTTGGCAGCTTGGGAGACCCTAGCCTCGCTGCCGCCATGCAAGCAGTCGAGGTCCGAAGCTGCTGGCGAGCCGACGCCTCGGCGACCACGGCCCACAGCCTCGGCCAAGGAATGCAGCCCGCGAATGCCTCCGATTCCACCACCCTAACGGCGGCTAGCCTGCCGACCTTCGTCGGTCTACACGTCGAGCCCGAAGTGCCACTGGTTCGCTACACCGCGACCGGTTCGCCGCTTGCTCTTATCCACAGGGCAGGGGAGTTCACCTGGCATGACCTTGCTGCCACGGCCGACGAAGAAACCGTTCCGCTAGCCCCGGGTGAGTCGTTGATTCTATTCGCCGGCGATGACGACCTGATCGCTCGTCGGATGACGCTGCTCGAAGGGTTGCAGTCCGGGGAGGAAGACGAACCGCGCTGGTCAGCCCAGGCGATCGCGAATCGTCTCGCCTCGTTAGGTGCGGTTCCACCCAGCTCCGACTCGGCGGCCGGCTGTGGCGTCCTCGTGCTTCGGGCCAGGTAAGGCCTGGTTATGGGGCGGTCTTCCTGCCATATAGTCGCGCGGCAAGTGCGTGACGCAGGCGAGGCCGCACAGCAGGCGGCGGTTTCTAGAAGGGCTCCGCTGGGTGCCATGTCCACGTTCACGTGGGCATGAGCATGAGATCTGACGCCATCATGCTCATCCTGAGGTGTGCATGGCACCCGAAATGCTATCCGCCCGCGGCCCGATAATCGCACCATCCGGCACCCCTTAAGAATCGAGGCGGTTCCCGCGAGCAGGCAACTAACAGCCCCTGTTTGCCGGGCATTGACGGCTCGCCATTTCGACGTAAACTAGTTGATTCACAAACATTCGGTGACCTGCCGCCGCGCTCGTTGTGGCCCAACCGCAGGCACCTCCCTCGCTCGATAACGAGCACGGCTAAGACAGCCCCGCGGCTCAGCCCGCGAGACGTTTTAGCGGCTGTGGCGGAATTGGCAGACGCGCTAGGTTGAGGGCCTAGTGGGGGTTAACCCCGTGGTGGTTCGAATCCACTCAGCCGCACTATCCATCAAGGGCTCACGTCATTTGGCGTGGGCCCTTTCTTGCTGGGAACCGGCCTCCTTCTACGGACATTCCGGCGAATGTTCGCAGGATTTCCCACGAATGTTCGCCCGTTGTTCACCGTTTGTTTGACGGATGTTCAACAGTTGTTCGATGAATGTTCAACGTTTGTTTCGTGTTCGGGTTTGTGTCGAACATGTTTGAAGAACGTTGAAGCAGATCCCGACCATTTGCGGAACATTGTGGCGGTTGTGCGAGATCTGTTCGGCCCGCATGGCCATGTTGTTCACACTCCACCACTGCGGCTAACCGTGTTGGTGATGAATGCCGCCTCATAGTCGTGCGGCACTCCGTGACGCAAACGCGCGGACGCCACAGTATCGGGAGGGCGAGGCTCCTGCTGAGCCGCTGAACGCGTCGCCGGTGGACATGCCACCCCTTGGGCACCACTTTCCGGCGCAAACGCTCCACTCCACCCTCAAGTCTCACGACTCGGGTCTCATGACGCCTGAGTTGTCAAAGAACGAGCGTGAGATTCAGGGCTAGAATGCCCCGGAATCACTAGCAACTGCGTTACCTCCCGCAGCCACGAACCACTATACAGAAGTACCGCGCCAAATCAAGTGATTTTGAACCCACCTAGAGAGTGGCAAGTAGGAGATGGCGGTGTGATTGGCAAGCACTGGCCGACAAGCAGCCTGTGGCACCCGGCGAGGTTACGGAAAACTCAAGAACACGACTCCCGTCCCCTTTATTCTACAGTTCGCTCCCTCAGTTCAACGCAGCGTTGTCGTGGGCAAACGCGTCGGCATGGATGGTGCAATTGGGTAATTCTTGGCGCAACGTTTGTACTTGGCTCGACGTCGTCTGCGTTTTCCTAACGTTGAGGACGCGGAGATTGCGAAGCACATATAGTGGCGATACGTTACGTACAGACGTGCCCTGGACATTTAGTATCTCAAGATTCCTTAGTGTCCTGAGTGATGCCACGTCTGTTACTTTGGTGCCTGCCAGAGAGAGAAAGTGCAGCTTCCTGAGGTCCGCTAGAGGCTCGAGGTCAACGACCGATGTCCCATCGAGGTCAATCCACCTCAGCGATTCTAGGCCACGTAGTGGCTGGACACTACTTACCCTAGTTCGGGCGCCCCACAGAGTTTCAAGGCGTGACAATTTTGCAAGTGGAGAGAGATCTGCTACGTGAGTGTCGGTAAGTCGAAGCTCCTTCATTTCCCTAAGGCCTGCCAAGGGTGAAAGCGAGGTGATTTTCGTGTTGTCTATGAATAAATCATGGAGCTTCGGGAGATTTGCCAGTGGAGTTAGGCCTGCGACTGGCGTCGCAGTCATCCTAATGCTCCTGAGCTCGCTTAGATTTGTCAGTGGCGTCAGATCGGATACTCGCGTATTCCCAAACGAGAGGTGCCGAAGCTCATGTAGAGCCGAAATTGGCGAGAGATTGCAAACGGCGGTACTTCCAAGTGAGAGGGATTGAAGTCGGTGCATGTGAGCTAGAGGAACCAGATCGCTTACCATTGTTTCATTTAGTGAAAGCGAGCCCAGTGTGGTCAAGTCTCTTAGCGGCGACAAGTCCGAAATCCCAGTGCGATCGAACTCTAGATTGTGAAGGTTGCTGCATTCAGTAATTGGGGATAGGTCGATTACGCGTGACCCCGAAATGCGAACATCTTCCAGTGCGTTTAGCGTCGATATTGGCGTTAGTTCGAGCACATGAGTATTGACCGCAAGGAGCGTTCGCAAGCCCCGCAGCCTACTGACGGGACTCAGATCGCATACACGCGTGTTCGACAAGCTGAGGACTTGTAGGTTTTTCAGAGTTTTTAGGGGGGTAATGTCACTTATGGGAGTATCAGCCAAGGAAACGCCAACGACGGTGCGCCCGATCCAATTGCTGATCCAATCGTCTTGGTATTGAACAGTTCCTCCCTCTCGTTCTACCCATGCCGCTACCTGACCTTCCTTATGTCGGCGGTCTCGTTCCCACGTCCCCCAGGCGAACGTAATAGCAAACACAGTCGTAGCGACTAGGATACTGCGAAGCGTGTAGTGGCCGCGACGCCGAGATGGGATAGGCTTTAACTCGCCGATTTCTGTTTCCACGACTGAGTCTCGCTGCAGAATCTGTATTGAAGCTGGGGAGAGGCGTTGTCGTTGCGCCATGCAGATCTGGATGGGCTCCAGTATGTGCCTGATCCGTGACGACAGACAATGTCGCCACCCTCTACTCAAATGGCGTATCATCTAGTGACTTGGGGCATTGGAGTGGACAGTCTTCAATGCCCGCAAGTGCCGAATATGCGTTAGCCAACGCAGAACAGGAAATGCTTATTCCCGCCTTGTCTGCTATCTCTCGATAATCGCGGTCAGCCACAACAAACGGATGGTAATTCTTCGTCTTGCCATGCCACGGTATTGTAAAGTACCGGCCATTAACCTGGTGGAGCGACTTAACGATGTCCACCGTGCCACCGGCCTTCCAAATGTTGGTCCAGGCGGCCTGAATCGCATCGCGTCTTCCGGCTGAGCCGACTGCGCCAAACCTCCCGTCCTTGATTTTCATTTCAAAGCCACTAAATGCGGTCGGCAACGTCAGGCTCGTGACTATTGCCGCAATACCATAGGCCATCCCTTCGTCCGCTCGTTGGTCGCCTTGATGGAATCCGTTAGCAAAATTGTAGGCATGGACCGTTTCGTGGACGATGTTCATCAGGTGAGGAAGGCTAGTCGTAAGCTTAGAGATTTTGCCACTAGTCTCGATCCGGTTG
>CAYLRE010000116.1:0-13115 GCA_964385715.1 uncultured Planctomycetaceae bacterium | reverse complement strand
CACTGATACCGGTGCATCGGGTTCTTGGCCAACAGCTTGCTCGTAATGCGGCAAATACCCTCCGGCACATCAGGACGAAACCGCCGCGGATCTGGCGGGGCATCGCCTTGATGCTGCAACAACTTCTGCAACACCGTTCCCTGCGGGAACGGTGGCCGGCCAGTCAACATGAAGTAAACCGTGCAGCCTAGCGAGTAGAGGTCGCTACGCACGTCCGCCACACGCGGATCGCGGGCCTGCTCCGGTGAAATATAGTCAAACGTTCCAAGCGTCACGCCACTGGCGGTCAGGTCGTCCTCAGGATTGTCGACCTGATGCAGTCGGGCGAGCCCCATGTCGACCAATTTCGCCTGCTTGCGCCGCGTGATCAAGACGTTCGACGGCTTGATATCACGATGCACCACATCGCGACTACTAGCGTGGTCGAGCGCTTCGGCGATCTGCAACGTGTAACTAATGACGTCGGCAAACGGCAAAGGCCCCTGCAACGCAACCAGGTCACGGAGATTCTCGCCCTCGACGTACTCAAGCACAATGTAGTGCCAGCCCCGATCGACGCCAACGTAGTAAACCCTGGCAATATGATCGTGGTCCAGCCGAGCAGTCGATTGGGCCTCGTGACGAAAACGCCGGGTTGTCTCTTCGTCCGAACCTTGCTGCGGCGAAAGAACCTTAATGGCGACGGTTCGTCCCAGCATCTCATCAGTACCGCGGAACACGGCTCCCATTCCGCCGCCGCCGATGAACGCCTCGAGGTGAAAATGACCCAGCCGCTCACCCTCAAGAATCTTTCCCAGGTCGCCGCTGGTGGGAACCTTCGGCGGAAGCGCCGCTCCTCCATCGGCTGGCGAAGAGGCAACAACCGTCTGGTCGTCAGGGGCGACGTGCGGGTCGGTCGAAAACTGAATCTTGCCGACTGGCGATGACTCGTTCGCCGTAGCACCACCTGTTTCTTCTGCCGAACCAGCATCTGGCGAAGGCCCTATGGCATGCGAACCGGGAGCATCGTCGCCGGGCGCGTCGCCGGAATGGTCGAATCGTGATGTGGAGTCACTCATGGCGGCGGAAATGAAGACCGGGACGCGTTAGACCTATTCGCTGTCAACGAAGTGATCGAGTTCCCCCGTGCACCAACAGGGCGCCACATGAGTCGACTCGATCGTCGCCGCTCGAAACGCGAGATAGCAACCTGCCCATCTGCCGCAGAACTGCGTCAAAAAGGACCACTTACGAACAAAATAAAACGGCAAGAAAAGAAGGGAGCCGTCTCTTTCGATTGTATTTCGAGCGACCGCTCCGGTCAACGAATAAACCGATACCGGCAGGGGACTTACGTGCCAGAAAGCCCGGCCCGCCAAGCCTCGGCCAGCGGACGCTGTAATTCGATGTCGGTGGAGAGATCCTGCCCAAGTGCAGCGAGCTGTTCCCCGTCAGCCGCCGCGATCAGGTCATTCACCCGCATCGGCTCCCCCTCGACTTCGCGCTGCCCGCTGATAATGTCGGCCCAATAGAAGATCCGGTCGCCCGTATCGAAGCGGGAAAGTACCCGACAATCAAGCCAAGCCAAGGTGCCCACGAGCACCGGACTGCCACTTTCCCCACTCGAAAAAGCCAACCCCGCAAGCTTGTCGCGGTCTCGCCCGGAGCCGATTGCAAAGTTCCAGGCGAGTTCCGCTTGGTCCGTTCGCAGCATGTGTAAGGCAAAACCGCCGCTCTCCTCGATCAGCTCCGCCGTGTGATGATTTGGCGCAATCCCCACGGCCACCACCGGCTTCTGCGGATCGAGCGACGCCTGCGACACCCAGGTCGCGACGAGGCCGCCCCGCCGCTCGCCGGCCGCCGCGGTCACGATCCACAACTCGCGGTTGACCGACTTGAAAACGGCGTCGATCTTTTCCAAGCCGGTTTGTTGCGGGTCAGTCTTTTGTGGATCAGGGCGAAGAGCCACTTAGGTCAACTCCTCGGCATAGGCCACTTCATTAAAGCCGACGAGCAGCTTCTTGCCTTTGCGAATCGTCGGTGCCCGCAAGTTGCCAGAGGGCCCGATCATCAGCTTCTTCAGATCCGCCTCCGACGGCTTATCCTTCTTGATGTTCAGGCGCACCAGCGACTTGCCCTTGGCCACAATCAAATGGGCATTCTCACGTGCCATCTTGGTGGCGGCGGCGGGACCGATCTTTTCTTTTCTCGCGTCGACCTGTTCGGAGACTTCAATACCTGCATCGGCAAGGAACCCTTGCGCTCGTTTGCAGCTCGTTCATCCGTTGCGGTGGTAATACCAATCGATCTTGTTGGCGGCCATCGTGCTCGCTCCTTCGTCTGGTTGTAAGTCTCGGTCGCGTCTGCGTCACGCGCGACCCCATTCAGCTTTGCGTCCTGCCCCTGGTTCTTTCCCAAACTCGATCTTAGGACGCTCGGCAGGCATGAGCAACCGCCGAGCCCGTTGAATGCCGTGAAAAGGAGACTTATACTGCCATGCAATTCGCCTGGAAGAGAATGCGTTCTCGCACGCGACAGCAACTACGAATCCCCACACATCGAACAACTTTCGGGAGCCCGTTATGACCCATCGAGCCAGCCGCCGCAGTTTCTTGAAGCGTTCTGGAGCAACTTTGGCCGCTTCAACATTGGCCGGCACTTTCTTTGGCTGCGGCCCCGATCAACAGGCAAGCTCATCCGAATCGACACAGAAGCCTGAAGGTAGCGACGCGGCTACTCCCAAGCTGCTCTACGACATTTCGCTCGGCGAATACTCCCTGCACCGCACGATCGCCAAGGGCGAGGTCGACCACCTCGACTTTGCCAAGTACACCAAGGACAAATTCGGCATCCATGCCGTCGAGTACTGGAGCGGACCGTTCAAAGGCCGGGTGACCGACGCGGCCTACGTGGCCGATCTCAAGAAGCGAGCCGCCGACAACGGGGTAACCAACCTGCTGATTCTCGTCGATGGTGAAGGAGCCCTCGGAAACCCTGACGACGCCAAACGTAAACAGGCGGTCGAAAACCACTACAAGTGGGTCGAAGCGGCCAAGGAGCTTGGCTGCCACTCGATTCGGGTAAACGCGATCAGCGACGGATCTTACGACGAACAGATGAAGCTAGCGGCGGACGGCCTGCGGCAGCTCTCTGAATTCGGGGCCAAACACGATATCAACGTGATCGTGGAGAACCACGGCGGACTCTCTTCGAACGGCAAGTGGCTCGCCGGCGTCATGAAGGCGGTCGGACTCGACAATTGCGGAACCCTGCCTGACTTTGGCAATTTCCACGATTACGATCGCTATCTGGGCGTGACGGAAACCATGCCGTTCGCCAAGGCGGTCAGTGCCAAGAGCCATGAATTTGACGAAGCCGGCAACGAAGTCCACACCGACTACCTGAAGATGATGAAGATCGTCACCGACGCTGGCTACAACGGATTCGTCGGCATCGAATACGAGGGGAGCAAGCACAGCGAAACCGACGGAATCCTGGCTACCAAGAAGCTACTGGAGTCGGTCCGCGAAAAATTAGCGAAGCCTGCCTAGGGCTAAGCCGCTCGTTCCCCACCGGCCTTAGACGCCTCGGCGAACAAGCGATTCAGACGCTTGTTCGCTTCCCAACGAGCATTTCACCAATCCCGTCCCAGCAGGCGGGATTTTTTTGTGATTTCCTGGGGAAAATGCTTACCCAAAGTAACATTTTGAACTTTTTTTCTTGGACACCTGAGATCCGTGATTCTTTCCGCTGCTCAAAAAACGGGCAACGCCCCCATTGCTAGCCCCGCAGGCACCGCTGCCCAAATATCTGGCACGTTTTCACGGCAGCCCTTAAGTGCATGCACTGCAATGACATCCATGCTGGGGTTGACGCGATTGCGAATATTTCGTGTAGTACGCAGCCCGTGGAGGCCGTGTGAAAACGGAATTTCGCAACCCGCTTCATAACAAGGAGGAAACGCGATGCTCGAAAGTCAAGTCTTGACCGGAACTCAGTACCAACAACAGCCCCAGGAAACGAATAAAGCGCAGCTTGCCTATCAGCAGGCCCAGCGTCTTTTCCAACAGAACCCGGATTGGGTGACGTTCTTCCGCGAAGTGCTCGGCACCGAAGGCGTGGTTCGTCGCTGCTTCCCGGACCACAGCTCGTTGACCAGCTTTGAAAAGACCGAAGAATACGCCGGTATTCAGCAAATGGTCGCCAAGCTCCGCGAACAAGCCCGTTCGCAGACGGCCGCCCAAGAGCCGACCCGCGTCATCACGGTCCGCATGCCCAAGAGCCTGCACGAATCGCTGCGAGCCGAGGCCCACGATCGTCACACCAGCATGAACAAGCTCTGCATCTCGAAGTTGTTGCAGATGATTGATCAGCAGCTCGTGCCGAACGAGGTGTAAGTTGAAAGAGCTATCTCCACATGCCTCCACGACCCGGTCCCGCGTCTGACCGCGGGACTGGTCGTGGGGCGGTGAGAGACGCTTGGCAACTAGCGAGACTGCCTGCATAGCAGGGCGGAGTTTCGCTACTGTGGTGCGAATATGCCTCCGGGCATCGCCGTGCGGCACTCCGTGACGCAAACGTGAAGTGCTATCGACACAGACCGCCGCGTTAGCGTTGTCCTATCCTGGCGCCCGGCGAGCCGTCTATTTTCGGCTTTCCGCTCCGCTGGCTGCCGCCCTTCTCTTCCGGCTGCCCTATCCTCTTCGCAGCTGCCAGCATTTTTCGGGCAAACTCGCCTTAACCCAGCATGCTAGCACCGGCATAATGGGGCGTAGTTGGCACCACTGCTTTCGCACCTCTCCGCATCTGCACGAACTGCATAAGACTAGGACTCAACGATGACTTCTTTGAAAACGCATTCCCTGATCCTCACCGCCCTGCTCTTCTCTGCCGCACTCGTGCAAGGCATCACCGCCAGTCCTGCAATCGGCGAGGAACTTCAGCCAGGCGTACGCGGGGTCGCGACTCGTGCTCCCAAGAACATGAAGATCGACGGCAACCTGGAAGAATTCGCCAATGCCTTCTGCACACCGGTCGAGTATTTTCATGCCGATCAAAAAAATCGCCCGGCCCAGTTCTTCTACATGTGGGATGACGAGGCGTTCTATGCCGGTCTGCGAACGTTGGAAGAGGTCGACAAACAGGCCAACCCTTCGCCCGATAACGCACTCTGGGGCGGCGACGCCGTGGAGTGGTACTTCGATACCCGACGTGGTGATAAATTCCGAGCCAAGCACTGGGGCCCCGGCGCGGTTCACTGCTATTGGACGGCCTTCAAAGACAAGGAACTCGTTCCCCGCTTCTGCATCCGTCCCGATATGCTCGACGTGATTCCAAAAATCGGCATCGAGGTCGGCGCCCGACGCACCAAGTACGGCGTCGAGACCGAATTCAAACTGCCGTGGGCCAACTTCCCCAGCTTCAAAGCGAAGCTCGGCGAGGTGATCGCCCTCGACGCTGAACTCTGCTACAGCGACGGTGCCGCTCGCGTCTTCCGCACCTTCGCCTTTGGTAGCCCACTATCGGTATTTCAGCCGGCCAGCCAAGGCAAGATCCAGCTGGTCGACCAGCTCAAGCCAGAACATTGGAAGCAATGTGGCCCGGTAATGATGCCGATGCGAGTCGATGTCCCTTGGGGCCAACGAATGACAGCCGCTCACGCCTACGCCAAGATCGCCGAACCGCCGAATCAGGCCGACCAGATCAGCCGCATCGATTTTGAAATTCGCGATCTCGAAGGCAAGCTGCTCGACAAGCACGAAGCGGTCCGCACGCTAATCCAGGACGAAGGAGGCTTCGCCTACCGCATCGCTCACTGGCCAACCGACGTCGCTATGCCGGGCGGACATCACGTAACCGCGGTCGTCTACGGCCCTGGCGGCAAGGTCTTAACCCGGGTCGCCCCGCGACTTCAGAGCGTGAATATCAATCCAGGGTATTGATGGGCAACTTCGCGGCGTGGTCAGACATGCTGCAGAGCAACCACGCGGCACTTGCAGACACCGACCGACTGCATTGCTCCGTCCAGGTCGGCTTAATACTCGAAGGCGGTCGTCAGATTGAAACCGAAGAAGCCCATGTGCAGCTGATCGGCCCGCGGTCCTGTTCCGCGTGCAGCGGTCGACGCTTCACCGGCCGAGATGCTACCGCCGTTGAACCAAAGCTGGCTCTCCAAGGCCGCCCGTAGCGAAAAGATCGAGCCGCTCGACAGGCAGTAGTTTCGTTCGACGCCCAGTTGCATTTCACCGACGCCGACAATCGTGTCGTACGAGTAACGCTCGTCCGGGTTGTTGAGATCTTCATCCTGCAGACGCCAGTTGCGTTCGCCCATCAACATCGAACCACGCGTCAGCACGAACACGTCCCAGCAGCCGACTGGCTTGCTGAATTCCATCATTACCGTTGGACCAGCGCCGCGGAAATCATGATTGAGAATCATTTCCTCGGAACCGCCCGTTTCCGACCAGAAACCAGATTGCTCCATGTCGGCATAGCGAATTCCACCACCAGCGGTGATGATCAAGCAGCCGAGGTCGACACGCTGGCTCGCCTCTAGATCGATGACATCCATCTTCAGCGAGTGCGAGGCATTGACTGTGCCATCGACCCCAAGCGAAGGGCTGGTGAAGGAACCAGGGCGGACCGCCAGGTCTTCACCACCGACTTCGGTCCTAGAAAAGGCCGTCGTATGATCGAAGGTCCAATAGCGGGCCGTGATCGCCGTTCCGCATCCGTTCTGAAATCCGAAGAAGAACCGGGGCGAGTACTCCATCTCCCAGTCGAAGCTGGAATGGACCGTCGGGTCGGCGCCATTTTCATCGAACACCGCGGTGTTCCCTGAGAAAATTGGCTTGACGATGACGTTCTCGTAACCGGCAAACCAGCTCCAGCCACCTCCGCAACAATCGTCGCAACCACAGTCGTCGATGGCGGCCGCACAGCAACTCGCGTCACTGCCGTAAGCGGCTGGCTGAAGGCCTTGGGCGACTACCGATCCGGCGCTAATCAGAGCGAGGATCGCAAAACAACTGGCGGAAAGGAGCTTGGTCGTACGCATGGCTTGGGTTCCTGGATCGGAAATGAGCTGCAAAATCGACACAATGAGCCGCTCTCTCAGATATCGGATCATTGGCATGACTACTCCGCGACAATCAACGGAGCCGCTACATCTTCGCCAGCCCCGCCTAACCACCCCCAAAAGAACCGCTAGCAGCGATGTCTTGGCAACTACAAGAATGCCAGTTCAGGCGATTCACACGCGGCAATCATCGCGCGGGTCCAGGGATTGCTCAAGTGTCTTTTCGCCCTGCGTCGATACCTTCGATACGTCCCGTACATTCACCAAAGTCGCTACAAATGGGCCATGCGAATGAAGAGCCGCCAAATTCTATGCCTGGCCCTGCTGTTACTACCGCTGCCTGGCTGCGCGTCCTTCGGATCAAAGAAAGACGTCGCTGCAGGAAGCAGCCCGCCAAACGCGACACGCATCATCTATCGAACTAAGTCCGACCGGATCAATGTTGCAACAGGTGGTGCCTGGGCCGGCAATCCCATGGCCGGTGCCGCGGGTGCGACAACGCTTCTGCCGAACGTTTCGACGAGCCATCTCCATCTCGTCTATCCGCACCCGTCCGGACGAATGGATATCGCACAGGCATCGTTGCTCGTCACGCCCGGAGAGGGCGGTGTTGATGGCGAACCGAGCACGCTTCAATATGGGGCCTACCAGAAACGAGTGCTGGACATTCCGGCCTGGCAAGTCGAGAGTATCGTCAACACCTTGGACCAAGAGCGATTCTTTGAGCGGTCGAAGGTATTGGATGCCGAAGCGAATCTAGGTGTGCGCCACGGCAAGCGAGGCAATCAGAAAAAGTTTCGCGCGGTAAACGGTCTCGACGCATTGATCGTCCGCGTCAGTCGCGAAGGTCGCCCGGGGGGCCACCTGCCTGCTGCTCCGGTGGCCCACTCTTGGCCAGTCCCGCATCCGCACACAGTCCCGCATCCGCAAGCTGCGTGGCCAGCAGCCCCGGCAAGCGATGGGCAGCCACCAGCGGCAAATCAGTTGGCTTGGCGTCCGGCTCCCGCCGCTTCGCACGGCGTACCCGCGACAAACCCGTACGCACCGCCAGCCCAAGCGGCCCCTTGGCAACCGCCGCCGACGCACGTACCGCCGTCGAATACGCGTTGGCAAGTGGCACCGGCCACTTCGCATCCGGCGCCCGTGTATCCGCCTAGACCGGCAGGGTATCCCCATCAGGCGACGGCGCATCCATCTAGTGCAGCACCTGGCGCCATCGCCGGACAGCCGCCCGCCATGGGACAACCTTGGCGACCAGTCGGACATGGAAACGTCCCCGCCTATCGCTAGAATCCGCCTTGGTGCTCCGCTGCGGGGCGGTCAATCGTCGGTCAAAACAGATCGTCCAAGTCGCCGTCGCCGAGTTCAATATCGAGGCCGAGCATGATGGTGCAGTTTGGCAGTGCCCTCTGCAGTTCGTCCCGGCCGTCGGCCGTCATTTTACTGTCGGCCAAGTTGAGAAACTCGAGATTCTTCAGGTGAGAAAGCAGCTCAATACTCGCATCCGACACCTGACTCTTTTCCAGGTCGAGGGTCGTTAGCTTCGTCAGCCCCGACAGTTTCTTGAACCCTGCGTCGGTAATCTTAATCTTTCTCAGCCCTAGCTCTTGCAGGTTCTTCATTTGTGAAATTTGATCGAGCCCTACTTCCGTCACGCGGGTTTCCGACAAGTTCAATGTCTCTAAGTCGACCAGTTTGGCAATGTCCTTAAGACAGGCATCCGTAACGTTCGTCGAACCGAGGTGCAGTTCCCTAAGATTCTTCAACCCGGCCAATTCCCGTACGCCCGCGTCCGACACCGGCGTCACGGCGACGCATATCGACCGAAGCTGGGGCATCGTCGCCAACGTCTTCATGCCGGCATCTGTTACTTTGGTATTCCGCAGATTCAACGTTTGCAGATTCTCCAGTGCCACCAACTCCTTTAGCCCAACATCTGTCACAAACGAACGATCGAGGTTAAGGGTCTGTAGCTTTCTGAATCCAGCCAATGCCTTCAGATCATCGTCATTCACCTTCGCAAAGCTAAGGTCGAGACCGAAGGGCACCGCCGGTGAAGAAAGATTCGACTTGGTCGCGGCCCGCCACTCTTTCTTGTTAAAGCCGAAGGCCGGCAGCACGTCCGCGAGCATTCTTGGATCGGGTAGCGAGTCGGACTTCTCCGTTCCCAGGAACGAGAAGTATTCTCTCCCGAGCCAGACTTGATAGGCCCCTTCCGATTTCCAGGAATCGACCGTTTCGTTTGCCAGGGGAGTTGGCGGTTCTGCGGATACAGGTGGTGCGACAAGGCAAGCGAGAAGCACGCCGCTGGCCAGCAAGCCGAACGATAACGCTCTCGCCGTTTCGGTTCGTGACAGTGAGGCTTCAGATCGCATCCCCCGTCCCCTTATGTTCGTGCTGAATCACGACGGGCAAACGCACCACCACGACTGCCCAGACTGACGCATTCTACCTACTTGCATCCGTCGATCGCAAGAAAATACGACCCAAGAAAAAAGCCGGTACACGACGTCGACACGCAACGCCGCGCACCGGCCGATATAGGCACAACCGAGTCGGACTAGCTGGCCGCGGTCGCCAGACTTCTGCTGACCGCCATCATCTCTTCCACCGCGTGGCTCGTCATCCAAACTTCGCTGGCCAGCATCGTGAAGTTGATCCGTACTGAGAGCATGCCATCGCGATGCGAAAAGTCGTTCTGCGGAGCGACAATCTCAGCCGCAATACCCCCAGGCTCAATCCCAAGACCGGGAACCGGCAGCGGCGGAGTACCAAGATCCTCAAGCCAACGCTCGACGCGATTCTTCGTCTCCTGAGACCTCTTATTCCCTCCTTACAAATGTGATGGATGAGGACGCCGAGAAAGAAAGTGTCGCCGCAGCCAAAACCACGGTCGCATTTCAGACGAAGCCATGGCGGCACCCGTAGCGACCGCCAACCTAACGCGCGACCAGGCAATAAGCCACGGTAAAAAATTGTGCAGCTTGAGCACGATTCAGAGAAACGGCGTTTTCGGGTAGTCGCCGGCGGAAACACGCGAATACGAGGCGTTACTGACAGGAACCGCGTCGCCCGTCAATCAATCGTAATTTCGCACTTCGGCAACGCATTGCTCAACGTTTCCATCCCCTTGTCGGTCAGCTTGACATCGCCAAGAAACAGGCTCTTCAACTTCTTAAATCCTCGAAGCAAGGGTATCGACGCATCCGTTATGTTGGCGTCGAAGATCGACAGGCGTTCTAACTGGCAAAGAGGCTTCAGGTGTGCAATACCCTTGTCCGTGACCATCGTGTCGGAAAAGCCGATCTCCAAGTTCCGGAGCGCCGTCATTTTGCCGAGCGACTTGATTGCCTTGTTCGACGGAACGCCATGCAGCAATTCAAGTTCTTCCAACTTTTTCAGTCCCTCCAAAGCGGACAGTATCCGATCTTGCTCGCAGCTTAGGCAAAGCGACTTGAGCTCGGAAAGTCTGCCGATCATCTTCGCTAACTCATCGTCGGCGCTATGAATCACCGAGAGTTGCACAACATGCCCGTCACGAAGAGTGTAATCGTGCTTGTCTCGCTTGAACGCCTCGATCACCTCACGAGTCTCCGGTGAAACGTCGCGCAGCGTCGTGCCTGGCTTCGCTGCCCGTCGTTTCTTGGAAACCTTCTTGCCCTTGGAGGCCGGCGATCTCTTCTTCTTGCTCGCCTTCTTCTTCGCTGGGGACTTCTTGACAACCTTTTTTCGCGGCGGCGTGTACTTGCCGGCGGCGGCCAGATCTCGAAGCCCCTCGAACTCTGCGACGAACGCGGCAATGCGTTCGGGCTGGCACGCTTGACAGATGCGTCGCTTGCCACGTCCCAGGGGGAACACGCACTCGCTCTTGCCACACTTGGTACAAGGCACGCCGTCCACGGAAAAGTGTGGCGGATTGAAAATATCGAACTTTTTCGTTTTTAGCCTTCCGGCCAGCCAAGCAAACTCTTCTGATGGGAAAGTGCTACCCAGCTGCAGGTCCTTGAGCGTGTTAAGTTCACCTAGCGACTCAAGCGAGCCCTCTTCGGTTCTTACACTAAGCACCAAGTACTCGAGCTTCTTGAGCGAGGCAATTGCCCGTATGGAGTCCAATCGAGGCTCGTCGAAGAGCCCTCCCACAAGGTGCAGCTCACGTAGTTTCTTGAGATCGCCAACCGCTTCTATATCATGCAGACCCTTGGAATCCTGGATCGCTAGAGTCTCGAGTCCTGACATGGCTGTGACGAAATCCAGGGATCGCAACTGGGGCGCATAATCGATCGCCAAGCAGCGAAGGCGTCTCATCCGCGAGAGTTCAGAGAAATCCTTCGTCCGAGTGTTTGAGAGGCATAGAATCTCGAGCTGCGGAAGCCCCACAATGTCCTCCAACTGTTCCGTTGTGGGAGTCCCGTAAATACACAATGCGCGGAGTCGAGTGAACTTTTCCAGGCGGTCCCATCCGCGGCAGGTGTATTCCAACTGCAATTGGGTTGTATTGGCCCGCACCTTCGAGAGATCCTTGGTGAGCTTGTTGCTCTGCAGAAATTTGGCAGCAGCCTTGTCCCTCTGGAGCATATAGGTGAATGCTGGCATGATAGCGATCCTAGGTTCGGCGGCTGAACATCACTGCGAAATAGACGTTGCTGAGTTGCACATTCTAACGATCAGCGAACGAAGATTCACGGCGACATCACAAGAAACCGCCAATAGTGGCAGAGGTACGCGTACTTAGCGGATTCCGGCCTGCACGTACCGAACTACCGAGAAGCACGACTCGCCGACGACCAGCCCCCCATCGTGATCGGTAACTAGGTAATCTATGTCGGTCGTTTTGCCGCGTGTGCAGGCCCGCTCGGGGGCGTAACCACCCCCACCGACCGCTACTACGACGCCCGGTTCGTCTTTCAAATGAACTACTTCTACGGGAAGTAATCGCAGGCCCCTGCGGAACACAGGTGCGGGCCCAAACGATTCCGCGCCGCCAATCCTCAAGAACTCGGCGTCGCCGCGGGCAGCGGCTCTGGGGTCTCAGCCGTCTGTTCAGGCAAGCGCAGCACGTAAACCAGTGTGACGATACCTTGCGCCAGCAGGAACATCAGCGTCCCGTTGACGATGCCCATGAACGAGTAGCTCTGCTGATTCGAGATGCCCGTCATCATCACGAACGTAACCAATGGCTGCGTTTTGGTCGCTGGCCAGCGGGCTCCAATCAACGAGTAGGTGCAGGTGTAGACAAAGACCAACGTCAGCAGCTCCGTCCCCGTACTCAGGTGCGGCATGATAAACAGGTAGACCGGAGCAACGGCGAACAGCGTTGAAGCCAGCAGTGAGATCAGGATCGGTATCGGCTTGGCCTTAATCAGCAACAGCATCATGGCAAAGATCGCGGCCATCATGGGGATCTTGGGACCTGTCGGCGGATCGCAAGTCACCCAAAACACGAAGCCGACGCAAAAGCAGATGCCTGGCAAACAGGCTTGCCGTAGCCGTCGCGTGTCGATTGTGAATCGTGTGGGCGTGTCTGCCGACGGGGGAGCCGGGGTCGGCGTCGACCGAGGCCACAGCACCATGGCCACAATCGTGTAGATAACAACTCCGGTGGCGGTTTCCAGATATCGATACGTCCCGAAGTAAAAACTGTTCTGCACGTTCATGTAGGTATCCGCCCACACAATCGCAGGCACAAAGCCCGCCACGAACCAAGCGTACGCGTAGCGACTGCCGAGCATATTGTAGGTAACCAACACCAGGTAACCTGCGAAGAAGAGCATGGCCCCCCAGCGATCCTGGGCGAAGAGCCCCAGCATCAACAGTCCGATCGCGACTCCGACCGCGGTACCGGCCACGCGCAATAGGCCCTTCTTGAGAGAAGCGTCGGCCGCACCCATGCCAACGAGCACAATGGCGAGCGCACCGTATTGCGGCAGCTCCCAGTCGTTCGCCAACGCCAACCAATAGAACAGCACCAGGCTGATCGAGAGTTTCAGGGCGTCCTGCCAATGCGCCTTTGTAAGACGCATGGTGGCTAGTCTCCCTGCGGCCGAATCGCAATCGACGC
>CAYLRE010000115.1:0-13148 GCA_964385715.1 uncultured Planctomycetaceae bacterium | reverse complement strand
CCAGTTGTTTGAAGCCAGGCAGACTTTGCTGGAGGGCGGCATTGTGGCCATCGCGTATCCGTGCATCACCTCTGTGGGGGCCGTCATGGTGCTGGGAGTTATCCTCACTGTAAGTGGTGTGTTCTTGATCGTCGGAGCTTTCTGGGCCGGCAAATGGAGTGCGCTTTTCCTTCAACTTCTCGTCGGCATCATGTACGTCATGGCCGGCATTGCGCTGCGAAACTCACCGGTAAACGCGATGATCGCGATCACGATGTTTCTGGCCATGTTCTTCGTCGTCGCCGGAATCTTCCGTATCCTAGTGGCGGTCATAGAACGGTTTCCACAATGGGGATGGGCTCTATTGAACGGTGTCGTTACGCTCCTGGCAGGAATCATCATCTTCGATTCGTCAGAGCATGGCGCGTTCTGGGTGATCGGTTTGCTCGTCGGTCTCGAGCTGTTGTTCAACGGCTGGACCTGGATCATGCTCGCACTAGTCGTTCGACGTTTGCCGACGACCGAGGGTGAAGCGGCAAACGAACCAGCTGCTAGCGGCGGGTAAGTGAGCTTCCACCTCACACACTTTTGCTAAAAGCGCGTCCGTCTGTAGCGGTTGCAACGATTCATCCGCGCCGTTCTTCGAGAATGCGCCCCTGGACCACGCCGTTCACGCTGCGCCGAAGAGGCCCAAATCATACTGGAATGGACGTTTAACTCCGCCATTTTGAAGAGCAACGGCCCATTCCAGTTATGCCCGAGAACTCAAGAGTCTCCGACGCTCCAAGCATCACTTCCACAGCCAACGCCCGTGACCGTCAGAAGTCCGTGGTTATCTTCGCGGCACTGGTTGCCGGCTTCTTGATGCTTTACCACGCCGGTGGCGACTTCCTGCCAGGCAACGACGCACGGGCCAACATCTACTTGCCGCACGCTCTGCTTGAGCACGGCACGCCTACGTTCACACCTGACAACTACCCACACATGTTTAGCTGGAAGTTGTCGGAGCAGGGCGGAGGGGAACCGACGCTCGCCCGCGTGACTAGCTGGTCGGAAGCAGCTTCCGATGGCATCCTGTGGGCAGAACACTTCGCTGCAGGGCGTCTTTCTCTCGTCGGACCGAAGTACTACCTCGCTCCGACCGTTGATCCGGAGCGACTTGGCTACGCCAACACGTTTGGCATCGGCGCCGGAGCTTTCGCGATTCCGACGGTTGCCATCGCCTCGCTGTTCATGGACGACTGGACCGAGAACGAAGCTCTGCTCTGGTTCGCGGGCAAATTCACTGCCTCGCTATGCGTGGCACTTTCGGTCGGCGTGCTGTTTCTGGCCGCCATCCGTCTCACAAGCACAAGCGCCGCCACGGCGATCGCCATTGCTTACGGAGCCGGAACCTGCGTATGGAGCATTTCCAGTCAGTCGCTCTGGCAAAGCGGACCGAATGTGCTAATGCTCTCGCTGGCCATCTATTGCTTGCTGCGAATCCGAGAACATTCCGTCTGGGCGGCGGGGTGCGGAGCAGCCGTAGGCCTGGCCGTGCTGTGCCGTCCCACGTCGGCGCTGGTCGTGATCGCAATCGGAGGTTACTTGCTCGCCCAAGCAATCTGGCAGCAGCGAGACAGTGCACCACAGCAAATACGAGCAGCCGCTCTTCGCTCCTTCCTCTTATTCATCGCGGCCGGCCTCCCTTGGGCTGTGTTGCTTGGCGCGTACAACTGGTACTACCTTGGCACACCCTGGAACTTCGGCCAGCTTGCCGGAAGTGAATTGGTCGCCGCGGCGAAAAATAATTCGACGCAGCTCTGGCACGCCAACCTGATACCGTCGCTGTACGGCATTCTCGCCAGCCCCTCGCGCGGCCTGCTCGTCTTTTCGCCGATTTTGCTGTTCGGATTCTGGGGCGCGGTGCGAGCCTGGCGCGGGCAAGCGTTTGCCGCTCTGCGACCGCTCACCGTCGCCGTTGTGATGATGCTGTTCGTTCAAGCGGCCTGGTTCGACTGGTATGGCGGCTGGTCGTTCGGCTACCGGGCGTTGGTCGACGTCTGCCCGCTGCTGGCAATCTGTGCGGTCGCTGTCATCGGCGAGATCGCCATACGCCCGTCACGACTTGCCCTCTGCGGCGTGCTACTTCTGTTTAGCATCGGTGTGCAGAGCCTGGGAGCGTTCGCCTACGACGTCGTGGGCTGGAACAACCGGGCCGCTTACCTGGTCGAAGAAGTTAGCGGAGGGGAAGGCAGCAAATTAGCCACAAAACAGAAAGAGACCGCGCCAGCGACCCGGCGCGTGGTCATCGATCCATTTCATGCCCAGCAACTTGCCGCCGGTAACGTACGTGTGCAAAAAATCGGACTCGACATCGACCGGCCGGCGTTTCGGCATCGACTCTGGTCACTGTCCGACAGCCAAATCGTCTACTACGCTACGCACTTCACCGAATCGCGGCGAACGCGACAGCAACTGGTGCGGCGAACGGTTGCTCCGTAGATCGCGAACGGGTCGGAACCGCTCACTCAACCGTAAAGTGCGTTTCCTGAATCGCGGCTCGGCCGGACTTACGAAACGGTCGTGGCATCGGCTGCGCCTTGTCGTTTTCGTCGATCGTCCTGCAGCGAAGCACGTACTTGCCCTTCGGCAAACCGGGCATCAGCTTCGCCCAATGGGCAACGGACAAACGCAGTGGCCAGCTCTTCGGCCGCCCGGTCTTGTCATCAAAGCCCATCGTGCCGGCCGGAATGCGGCCATCGGGAATATCACCACCCCAGGCCTTCTGAACGGAACCTGGCCCGGCGGGAGCGGATAAGATCTCGGCATCCTGCCAGGGGGCCTTTGTAAAGTAGCGATCGCCACTAGGCAGATCCTCTTCGCTATTGTGGATCCAGACCTGCACTCGCTTGAGACCCGAAATCCCCACCTGAGCGTAACCGGTCACCGGAATCGGCTGCCCGGGCTCAATTTTCTTCGGGAGCGGAAGGGCCTCACAGAAAGTCTTTAGCGGGCTGTCGACGTCGTTGTTCCGCTCGCCGTAGGTGTCGTTTGACTTCCAGATATTGGAGAGCACCACGTTGGAGAGCCACTTGATGCTCTTGAAGCCGTACGCCTCGGGCACAACGACGCGTACCGGAGCCCCGCGTTCCGGCGTGAGCCACTCGCCATTGAGCTTGTAGCAGAGCAGCACCGGCGGCAGGCCGAACGGATCTTCTAATACGCGGCCCATCGGTAGCGAGCTGCGAAACATCTGCTCGGGGGCGTCGTTGTGGTAACCCCAATAGTAAACGCGGCGAGTCGCTTCGCCGGCGCGAGCCAGCCAGAGCACTTCGCGAAGTGGAACGCCTTCCCAAACACCATTGCCGAGCGGCTTGCCCATGTTCAGACAAGTCATCACCTTGGTGTACCGCACGGCGTGCTTGTCGGCCAGCTTCATCAAGTCGGCAAACGTAAACGCTGTGTTGTCTGCCTTGCTCATTGGCCGACGCGTCTTGCTGGGAGCCTCTTCGTCGTCGGTCACCTCAAGCTGCCAGGTGTCGCGAGTCAGCCCAACTTCCTTTCGCTTATCCTCGTCAAGCGAATGCGGCAGCGGCGTCCCGCGCGAGACGTCGATGAACTTCGCTTGCGTGGTCAGCCAAGGATCGAGCTTCGCCATCGCCTCGGCCAGACGAGCGTCGTCGAGATTCTCCTTGCCGTAGGCCAACAGCGGCAAAGAGGTCATTGCCGCCGCACCAACTGCCCCCGCGCGAAGAAAGTACCGCCGGGTGAGACGAGCGTGTTCGCGCAGAAAGGACAATTCAGGGCTTTGTTCTTCGTGTTGCTTCATTGGAGTCGACTCACATCGTGGCAATCAGGTGTCCCAGGTGTATCTTCATCTGAGGCTTGATACTACCAAATGAATGAGAGTCGCCGCCAGCTTGTGCCGTCCCCGCACGAGCTCCCGACCCTTGAGATGGTCCGTTCCTTGCGTTCAACGAGGCAGGCACTAGACTTGAATACTAGGGATCATCTCAATTCGGCCGACATCGATTCACCATCGCGGCAGGGAATGGAGGTGGGACTCGCAGCGATCCAGAAAGGCTTTTTTCATGCGGCACTTACTCCAAACCACCCAAGTTCGACGGCGACAGAGCTGGCTCGGCTTTGCGCTGCTGGCTCTACTAACGCCAGTCGTCGGCTGCTCGAACGGAGATACGGAAAAGAGCAAGGAAGGCACCGCCGAGAGCAAAGAGGCAACTGCTACCGCAGACGGCCAACCGCCGCTCCTGCTGTCGCTCGATGGCAACGAGGTCTCCCCGCTGGCCGACAAAAAAGCCGCTGCCAAGGTCCTCATCTTCGTCCGCAGCGACTGTCCGATTTCCAATCGCTACTCTCCAGAACTTCAACGCCTTCATCAGCTTTACTCAGGCAAGGGCGTGACGACGTTCCTGATCTATGTCGACCCAAAGGAACCGGTCGAAACGATTCGCAAGCACCTCCAGGAATACCAGATCCCCGGCACTCCGCTCCGCGATCCCGAGCACAAGATGGTCGCCTTTACCGGCGTCACCATTACGCCCGAGGTCGCGGTCTACAACGACGACAACACGCTGGTCTACCGAGGGCGGATCGACAATCGCTACGTCGACTTTGGCAAGGCACTACCAGAGGCAACCGAGCACGACCTGGAACAGGTGCTCCGCGCTCTCGTAAATGGCGAGCAAGTCGCCCTTCGCAATACCACGGCAATCGGCTGCTACATCGGCGATCTCGCTCCGAATAAGTCACCCCAGCCGAGCGAAGACTCCGAAGGCTAGATGGCACGCTGCTCGCGCACGACCATCAACCACGAGCCGAACTGACGTCTTAACGATCAGCTGCCGGGCGCACGCGTGGGTCAATCGGCACCGATTTCTTCACGTCGCGCAATTCGCGGGGGACTCCATCGGCAACCATGATCACATCCCGCACATACTCGTGACAGCTAATACAAGTCGTCGTCGCGTGCATGTACGTGAACGAGGCACCTTCCAGATTGCGATCGACGGCGAGTCGATTGAGTTTGCCCGCCAGACGACGAAACTCGCGACTGTAGTGACGATATACCGGATCGGGATATCGCTTGAACGCCGCGGCATCGCTCATCTTCTCAAGCTCCGCCGATCCTGCCTCGATGAGAGCAAAGTCTTTCGAGACGAGACCTTCGAGCACCTTCTGACTGCTGGCTAGTTTGGCCCGCATAAAAACGGCCACCTGATCTTTTTTTGCTGCGGGCTCATCTTCGGCACCACCTTCGCGGCTGACAAGCCCAACAGCAAGGGCACCCACGATCAATAACGCGGCCCACTTAAAACCCTTCATGGTAACGCCTCCTTCTTAAACACAGTTAACGACTCACGGCGTACAACAGGCGACGTCGCGGTGCGATGCGGATCCTCCTTGACCGCCTTCGCGCCACCCGACAACGAGTGGATCGCGATCTTCAAAAGCAAATCATGTGCTTCGATGCAACACATATGCAAACGGAGTGCCGAAGTGTGTCAGAAAAACGAGAGTATTTCTTCGCCAAGAAACTAGCGTCAGGGCCGCAAGAGAACTTCGACTTTAGAAAATCACACCACAGACACTGTGCCGGCAAATGCGATTCAGCACAGATAGCGTGCGGAAATGGCACAACCTCGCGACGCCCCGCACGCTGATGCCGACATCGTTCGTGACGACGACCAGCGCAGACGACCGATAACAGAGCAGGGGACTGCTAGGAGCCACACGACCGACAACGCAAACGATATTGCCCCAACGGGTTTCATTTAGCAACATTCAACTACAGACAGGCAACGACAGACAGGAGCGGACGATCGCTCTAAGAGTATTTCTCTCATTCTCAGCGAGGCAACGAGAACCATGCAAAATCCCATCACTCGCACGCTGATCAGTGGACTTCTCGCGATCACCGCTTGGGCAATACTGGCAGTCTCCCTTGGCTGGGCCGACGGAGCGCCGTGTGCTGCGGAAGACACGCCGACGACAACCTCCCCATCAACCGAAACAACTTCTGGAAAAGTTGTGAAGGAAAGCCCACCGGAGAGTGTCTGGATGCGAATCAAACTCGCTCGCTCAGAAGGAATCCTCGAAGGGCTCGCCCGTGCCGACTTCGATTCCATCCGAGAACATGCCCTGGCGATGAAACGCTTCAGCCGTCTGGAACGTTGGGCACGGGTAAAGAACGAGGACTACCAAGACGAGTTACGTGCCTTCGATCAGGCGAACCGCGATCTCATTCGCCAAGCAGACGCCAAGAACCTGGAAGGGGCAACGCTCGCGTTTTTTCAGCTCACCAATAGTTGCGTCAGCTGCCATCGAGTCGTGCGAGACGACGTCCCACGCCTGCGAGGGCAAGGCGAACGCCTCACGCACATCGCGAAGCACCTCGTTCCGTATTACAGCGACGGACCGCAGCAAGGACGCCCGGCCGACGGAGAATTCTCACCCGGAACCAAGTTCGCGGTCGAGCGTCAGGCAGGCAGCTACTGGCTCGTCCTGAGCGATGACGGAACGCGTGGCTACGTAGCGGCGGATGCGTTACAAAAAATCAGCACCGGCGCGACGACGGAGCAAGAGGAGCCGTAGTGGCAGGCCCCTGTATAGACACCTCCTGCTGACCGCAAACCTCGCCATACCGTGATCACAGTAATCGCGCAAAAAAACACCTCCTGACCAAAGCGGCCAGGAGGTGTTGATGTCGATAGTTTTGAGCTGGTTGCTCAACTAGACAGGACGAACGGCCGTTGCGCACGGGCCCTTCTTGCCTTCGCCAATCTGGTAGTCGACCGTTTGACCTTCATGCAGGCTTTCGAAAACGCCCTCTTCGACTTCCGAAACGTGGAAGAAGAGTTCGTCCGAATCTCCCTTGATGAATCCGAATCCGCGGTCCTGAACCAACTTCTTAATCGTACCTTGTGGCATTGCTGCCCTCCCTCAAACTTCATTACTTGGGCAGACCGACAACTTCAATAATGGCCGATCAGCCCGAATCATTCTTGAGCAGCAAACTACGAAACCGAGCCGGGCACTTCTCTGGAGGAGTACGAATCGCAGCGTGCGATGTACTAAAAGAGCAACCTGAAAGCGTCTGTATCTGAATCCTTTGTCTACCTGCTCACCACGAACCCTCGCGGCGACGTCAAGTATACGCCTTTTACCAGGCCGCTGGCAATGTCCCTATAAAAGCTCCCCAAATTTGCAAAACACAGCGGCTACGGCCGATCTGGCTCGCCACATTTGCATTCGGGCCCCAGCCATGGATCAGCCAGTATCGATATCGAGCATTCGGGGTACCGAACTCGCAAAGACCTAGAAATGCGACTAGGCCGCCTGCGTCGGCAGCGTGACCAAGACGACCGTTCCCTCGCCAGGTTCGCTTTCGATCTTGGCGTCACCCCCGAACAGCCGGGCGCGCTCGCGTATTCCCCGCAAGCCGAAGCTCTCCAGACGCACGTTCTGCAGATCGAATCCGACGCCCTGATCGCGTACAGCAACTTCCAGCAGACCGTTCCGCTGAATCATTTGGACAGCCGCGTGATCGGTTTTGCCGTGACGCCTTACGTTATTCAACGCCTCTTGGACGATACGGAAAATCGCACCTTCTAAGCGAGGATCGAGTCGGTCAAAACGAACATCATGGTCGAACACCACGCGTAGGCCGGTGTGTGCCTCGATGTCCACCAGCAGCTCTCCGATCGCCTCGACCACACCCGACTCATCGAGCACCGGGGGACGAAGCCCGTTCATCAGTCGCCGCCCCTCTTCGATGATCTTTCGCATCTGCTCGGCGGTCATCTGCAGGTTTCGAGCTGTCGTCTTGTCGTTGTGATCGCCCATACAGGCTTCCAACAGCATCACCGATCCGGTGGCATACTGGACAATCCCATCGTGAATTTCGTAAGCGATCAGTTCTCGATCTCTTTCCTGCACAGCAAACAGCTGTTTGAGTAGTTCCTGCTCCGACTGCAGGGCTTTGGTTTGTATTTCGAGAGCGCGGTGAGCTGCTTCCAACTTCTCCGCATGCTGCGTCAGCTCTCGATTCGCCGTATCGACCCTACGATTCGCCCTGCGGAAATCTTTAACAACGCTCTGCGTTCCGAAGGCGGCGACTCCCAACAAGCCCACGGTCACAATTGCCAGGGCCCCAAAGAGCACATTCCGCGACAGATAATACTCACTCAGGGCGGCCACTTCTGTCTGCTCCACCAAAACGGTCGCTCCGAAGCCCTCTAGCGGAGCCGCTTGCCGCAAGACTTTCTCGTCCTGGTGTGACACACCGTGATGAAACCGCGTTGCTCCGTCAGCATCGACGATCGAAACATGCACGTCGCTCAGATGTCGCGTGGCAAAGGTCGTCGCTTCGGCGGCAGCGCCGCCAAAATCGAACACGATCGAAACTACCGCAATGGGGGCATCGGCATGATCAGCCTTGCGTGATTCGGCCAACCGCAATCGCCCGGCCGAAAGGAACCCAAGATAGTTGCCTTGCTCGAGCACGTTGGCAAACCAGGGTTCCTCCTTTACCGACGTAGGGCGCAGATCACGCCGACCATTGACCACCGCGATGAATCGCCCACCGTCCGGCGCATAACATTCGATTCGTTGAACATCCCGGTCGACGGCCGCCAATCGCTCCAACGCCTGTTCGACATACAGCCGTGCATCCTCCGCTTCGTCGAGCAGTCCGACTTGAGAATACATGTGGTATTGCTGCAAATGCCCCTGCACAACGATCGAATCGAGGGCCTGATCGACTTGCTCGACGTGCCGCCCGATCAGCTGCGATACCAACTCCGCTGCGGAATCCAGTTGCTGCATTGCCGCCCGTTCGGCCTGCGCATACCCATATTGCTGATACCACAGGGCCGCTCCTAACATCACGACTGCGATGGGAGTCAGCACAAAAAAGATAGTCTGTCGAATACTACGCATGATTATTCAGGACACCGCGTCCGCTCACTCCCTGGCTCCTTCCAAGCTCACGGACTGACTGCCCTCGCGGTCCTTATTTACTTCCGATTCTTCATCGGAACCCTTTGCCCCGGTCGCCATCTCAAGTAGCGACTCGTAATTGCTGATCTGACTGATGTCCCCGAAGTGGCGATACGACCGAGTCAGTTCGGCTCCCTGCCGCAGCGTTACTGTATTTTGTTCTTCGATCACCGCTTGGCCCGCATCGCTGAGCAACCAGTCGACAAAGCGTTGAGCTTGATCGTTGATGCCCGGCCGATACGCGATGTAGAGCGGTCGATAATAGGGATAGTCCCCAGCGGCAATCTTGTCCGGCTCCGGAAGCTGGCCATCGATCGACAACGTCTTGACGTCCCGCTTGCGGGCACTAGAAATCCCCGTGACGCCAATCGCTCGATGCTGTTTCTCAACCAGCTGCTCAAGCGGGCCACTGGAGTTAAGACGAACCGCCGTCGCACCAAAATCGGCTTCCGGATCCTCAAGTATCAGAGCCCGCACCGAGTAGCCAACACCGCTGGTCTTTCCTCGCCTTACGGTGACGATGATCTCTTCGTCGTTGCCGCCTAGCTGTTTCCAGTTCGTAAGCTTCTGTTGCAACACATCGCGAAGCTGTTCACGACTGATGTCTTCAACCGGATTATCAGCATGGACAATGACGGTCAGGGCATCCCAAGCGACGACGGCGAGCTTGATGCCAAGTTCATCTTCCTTAAGCTTTGACAGACAAGCACGGCAGGTTCCACCCAGGTCGGCACCACCCGCAGCGGCAGTTTCGATTCCCAACTGGGCTCCGCCGCCGGAGAGCTTAATCTTGACCCCGGTTTGCCGCTCATACTCGACCGCACACTTCTCCATGAACGCCTTCTTCGAAACGCCACAGCCGCGCCAGACAAGCTGCGGTGTCGAGGAAGCCGAATCGCCCGAGTTGAAATCATTCGCCTGGAGCGACCCGCCGCGGAGGAGGAGCATTCCGCTTACCCCCAGAACGACAGTCAAAATGCCGGCCAGCCGAAGAGATGCCATGGGAAGACACCGCCTTTCCAATTCCATACCAGCGGGGTGAATCGTTGATTTCCCGACCGATTCGCCAATTGTCATTATACAGAACCGCCACCTCTAGGGCCCCCCTACAGCGGCATCACCATGAAAAGAGTTGCCTTTTCTCGTCTCAGCCAAGAAAACCAGGTTCGACGCGTGATCTGATAACGCGTTTCGAGCGGGATTCAGGGGACGGTTCCGTCGCGGCCGCAGTAACCCGACGCGGAAGCGAGGAAGAGTCCTGCCGCTCGGTCGTCGAGGGCGTCGCGAGATTCAATGCCCGCGGAACGTGCCGTCGCGCGAGCGAACCATGTCATCTTAGCCGATCACTCGTTTGCGCCACGCGTGCGAAATCGCCCCAACGTGACCATCCGCGTCGAACTTGCCAGCTGACATTCACAATCCCTTTCGCTAGACTTGCGCGTGCTCCTCTTCTTATTCAACGGGCCTTTGCGATTGACTCTTTGCCAGCAGGTCATTTTCACCAGGAGAATTCCGTGTCCCCTGAACCGTCCTCCGCAAATAGGAAAGACTCACGGCAAGGTGGGGCTCCGCTCCCCCAGGAAAAAGAAACCGTCAACCTCGATCGGCGGCTCGCCTATCTCGGCCTGGAGGCCTCGGACGCCAAACGCCTACAGTCGATGATCCCCGCGTTTGAAGATTCGGGCGACGCTTTTGTCGAAGATTTTTACAAACACCTGTTCGCATTCGATGAAACGAAACAATTCCTCACCGACCCGGTGATCGTGGCCCGCCTGCGGGAATTGCAGAAGGATCACTTTAAGTCCCTTCTCGAGGCAGACTGGAACAACGAGTACGTTGACCATCGTACCAAAGTCGGCCGAGCGCACGCCCACGTCGGCCTGAGTCCGCAATGGTTCCTCGGCGCCCACAGCCAATACGTTCAATATTGCCTACGCAATCTGGCAGCGGAGCAGGGCAGCGAGTTTGATGGGGTGACCGAACGATTCCTATCGCTCATCAAGGTTATCTTCCTCGACGTCGGTCTGACCTTGGACGCCTATTTCGAGCAGTCGACCGAAGAACTACGCCAGGCACTTGAGCTCTACTGGAAGGCCAACGATGAACTGCGTCGATTCGCACAGCTTGCCTCCCACGACCTGAAGACCCCGATTGCGACCGTCGCCAATCTTTGCGATGAAACGCTCGACGAATTTGGCGACGAAATGCCCGAGGGAGCTCGTGATCTGATTCGCTCGGCCCGCGACCGCGTCTTTAAGACCAGCACCATGATCGACGAACTGCTCGAATCGACGCTCCGAGCCCACACGGAGGAATCGTACTCTCGGGTTGAACTAAAGAGCGTCTTTGCCGATTCGCTCGACCGGCTCAAATTCAAGCTTGAAGAAAAGAAGATCCAGGTTTCTCTGCCCGATAACCTACCGGACATCCAGGGCGACAAGGCTCGACTGCGGGAAGCGTTCTACAACTTGCTCTCCAATGCCGTGAAGTTCATCGACAAAGATCCCGGGCACATTGATATCGCGGTCGAGGAAAGCGAAGGGCGCTGCCTGCTAACGATTCAGGATAACGGCCCCGGAATTCCAGAAGCCGAATTGCAACGCATCTTCGCCCCGTTTCACCGCCTGACCGAACACCGAGAGCGCCCGGGAACAGGACTGGGGCTCTACTTCACGAAGTACCTCATCGACCGCGATGGGGGCAAGATCTGGGCAGAGTCTGAGCCCGGCAAATGGAGCCGCTTCTGCGTGATACTGAATCGCGTCGCTGACTCCTAGACCTGGACATCGGCGTTCAGACGGTGACACTTTGTCACTGGCAATTAGATGCCGGGCCCAGAGACCGCGCGACCAAAGTCCAGCCGAATCGCTAACGGAAAAGCATCATCAGCACGACGGCCATGATGCCAAGCGACGAGCCACCGGCGATGACGCCGACCAACAACCAGCCGACGTGGCGGCCAGCCTCTAGGTCAGAGCCAACGAGCGATTCCTGTTCTTCGCGGCGAAAGTACTTGTCCAGCACCGGAAATCTCTTCGCCGATGCGGGGCGGGAGTGGCTGATCGTCGACATGATCTTGCTCCAAAAGGCGTGTGCGGACACGAAATCCGTTTAACGAACGCGAGGGCTAAGGCGGACCCATGCGAGAATCGTGTTGCAAGACACGTGCCAGTGCTGACGAAACTCCTCCGCTACACTGATGGCGACGACGGCCAGCCGCCGCTAAGCCCAACAGCACAAGGCCTTACGACGGCAAAGAATTTCTGAGCGAGTTACAACGACCGCAGAACAAAAGCGTGTGCAACCGTCGTCGCGCACTGCACAGCGAGCGAGTTCGCACACTCGGACGTCAATAAATCCGATGCACCATCCGCACCACCGGCCGGCTTTCGGGATCACAACACCAAAGTCGCCAACCTAATTTAGCGGCTGCGACTCAACAACGGTAAACTCCGTCGGCTGAATGTCGAACTTCTCGATCAACCGATACAGACTTCGTCGATTCACGCCCAACAGACGGGCGGTACGGGCTTTGTTACCATTCTCGCGGCGCAACATCTCCACAATATGCGTCCGTTCGACGGTCGCGAGCGCCGCGTCATTTCCATTCTTGGAGTCTCCGCCGAGCGGATTTCCTCGCGTCACGTCGAGTGGCAGGTCATGCCTAACAATCGTCTGATCGTCGCTCAATATCTTGGCTCGATCGACAGCATTCACTAACTGGCGAACATTGCCCGGCCAACGATACGCCTCGAGTGCGTTCATCGCGTCTGGCTCAATGTTCCAATCCTCGCCCAAGAAATGACGAACCAACAGCGGAATATCTCCCGACCGATTGCGTAACGGCGGAACCTCCAACGAAAGAACATTAATGCGGTAATAAAGATCTTCGCGGAAGCGGCCCGCTTTTACCTCTTCTTCCATGTGGCGATTCGTCGCGGCCAGAATCCGCACGTCGACCCGACGCTCTTTCAAAGAGCCAACGCGTCGCATCGAGCCATCTTCCAGCACGCGCAAAAGCTTAACCTGCAATGAGCCAGGCATTTCACCGATCTCATCAATCAACAGTGTGCCGCCATCGGCCAACTCGAACAGCCCCTGCTTGGCGCTAATAGCTCCGGTAAACGCCCCTTTTTCGTGACCAAACAGTTCACTTTCAAGTAACGTCT
>CAYLRE010000114.1:0-13363 GCA_964385715.1 uncultured Planctomycetaceae bacterium | reverse complement strand
GGCGATCGCGGTCAGCGGAGCACGACAAGCCCGCAGCACGATGTTGTAACCAACCTCTTGATCGTGACCGAGGCCCTTGGGCGAAACCTTGGAAGCGGCACGCAGCAGGGCGACACCACCACCGGGAAGAATGCCTTCTTCGACCGCCGCACGCGTGGCGTGCAGGGCGTCTTCGACGCGGGCCTTCTTCTCCTTCATTTCGCTTTCGGTCGCGGCACCAACGTTGATCTTGGCCACACCACCGGAGAGCTTCGCTAGTCGCTCTTCGAGCTTCTCGCGATCGTAATCGCTGGTCGAAGCTTCGATCTCGCGGCGAATCTGGTCGATGCGATCCTTGATGGCCTGCGTCGTACCGGCACCTTCGATGATCGTGGTGTTGTCCTTGTCGACGACGATCTGCTTGGCTCGACCGAGATCGGTGATGGCCAGGTTCTCGAGCTTGATACCGAGGTCTTCGAAGACGGCCGTTCCGCCGGTCAGGATGGCCAGGTCTTCGAGCATCGCCTTACGACGATCGCCGTAGCCGGGGGCCTTCACGGCACAGACGTTGAACGTGCCACGCAGACGGTTGATGACCAGCGTCGCCAGGGCTTCGCCGTCGACGTCCTCGGCCACGATCAAAAGCGGCTTGGAAGCGTTCACAACGGCTTCCAGAACCGGCACGATATCTTTGACGTTGGAAACCTTCTTCTCGAAGATCAGCACGTAGCAATCTTCCAGAACCGCTTCCATGCTGGTGGAATCGGTCACGAAGTAAGGCGACAGGTAACCGCGATCGAACTGCATGCCTTCGACCCACTCGACCTCGGTCTGCAGGCTCTTGCCTTCGTCGACCGTGATCACGCCGTCCTTACCGACCTTTTCCATGGCGTCGGAAAGGGTCTCGCCGATGGCGGCGTCGTTGTTCGAAGCGATGGAGCCGACCTGGGCCATCTCCTTCTTGGTCTTGATTTCGATCGACATGTTGCCGAGCTCTTCGCCGATGTCGGCGATGGCGGCTTCGATACCCTGCTTGAGCTGAACCGGATTGACGCCCGCCACGACGGCCTTGAGGCCTTCGTTGAAGATGCCTTCGGCCAACACGGTCGCGGTCGTCGTACCGTCACCGGCAACGTCGCTCGTCTTGCTGGCAACTTCGCGAACCATCTGGGCGCCCATATTCTCGTAGGCGTCTTCCAGATCGACTTCCTTGGCGACGGTCACACCGTCCTTCGTTACGGTCGGCGAGCCAAAGCTCTTCTGCAAAATCACGTTGCGGCCCTTGGGACCGAGCGTGACCTTGACGGCCTTGGCCAGCTTGCCAACACCACGACGCATCGCGTCACGGGCTTCTTGGTCAAAAGCAATCATCTTCGACATGGAATCAATTCTCCTGCGTCTGGATCGTTTGTATTTGGTTTGTATTGCTAAGGCGTGAGCGGAGCTTGTTACTCGATCACGGCCAGAATGTCGTCTTCACGCATCAACAACAGCTCGGCGTCGCCGACCTTGAAGGCCTCTCCGGCGTAGCTGCTGAACAGAACGCGATCACCCTCGGCGACCTGAAGTTCACCACGGCTACCGTCGTCCAGAAGACGACCGTTGCCAACGCTCACGATGGTGCCACGCGACGGCTTGTCTTGGGCCGAGTCCGGCAGCACGATGCCGCCTGCGGTTGTCTCTTCCGATGCTTGACGCTCTACCACTACGCGGTCACCCAGCGGCTGGAGCTTCGTCTTTGTCTTGGTCGCGGTCGCCATGGCTTCGGTTTCCTCCGGCTTGTCTTGCCTCAAAAGGTTCTTCGATATCGGTAAGCCAGATGGCTCTCATTCTGAGAGGTTCTGGCCCAGTGTTCTGATTTCCCGGTGTTTGGGTTCTCGCCGGCCGTGCTCATGTGGCGGCTGCCACTTTTGCGCACCGTCAGCGCTAAGTCGCTTCCATAATGCAATCAGCGCGCCAAAGACGATGCACAAGACCGTAAGTCGTATCTCTGCAATGACTTGTGATTTTCTGGTGTTCGATATCCAGCTGTGAGTAGCTGCCGGGGCGGCAGTCGGTAGGCGATCCCGCTGGAAATCGGGTGGCGGGCCCTGCCAATTTGGCAGCCGATCGTGACGTATGCTTGAGATGCCTCATTGATTGACCGACCCTGACACGACACCACGAGAAACTCTCTATATGGGCCGAATCTACAGCGGCATCAGCGGACCCGACATAGGCATTCAGCGAAATCTGCTCAATGCCTCGAATCAGCTTCAGCAGGTTACGGGCCGCCTGGCGACTTTGCAGCGAATCAACCAAGGCTCGGACGATCCGGCCGGTCTGATCGCAGCGGAGACGATTCGCGCCGAGCTCGAAGCGATCGACGCTGCCAATAGCAACGCCGCTCGGGCAGGTGCCGTGGTGGCCACGGCCGATTCGGCACTATCCCAGGTTTCTGGACTGATCAACACGATAGAAGATGCCATCGTTGCCAATGCCGGTGGCGGATTGAGCGAAGCGGAGACGGCCGCCTATCAGCTGGAAGTCGACGCGGCGATTGAAGCGATCAATCGGATTGGTAGCCAGGCCAATCTCGCTGGGCAGAGTCTGTTAGACGGTTCGGCCAGCGAACTAAGTTTCCTGTTGGCGGCCAACCCGGCCGACACCGTGACGCTGGAACTTCCGACTGTCTCTTCGTATGAACTCGGAAATGCCGACGGCACGCTAGCCGATCTTGCCAGCGGTGGCAGCCTTTCACTGGCGAGCGGCGAGTCGACAGCCGCCCAGGGTGTGCTCGACGCCGCCCGCGGCGCGATCAACTCAGCTCGTGGTTCATTGGGAGCATTCGAGAAGACCACGATCGAAGCCTCGACCGGCCTGATAGACAGCATGTACTCGTCGCTTTCGAGTGCCTACAGCTCGATCATGGACGCCGACGTCGCGATGGAAGCGGCCAGTCTCGTGCAGAGTGAGCTGGTACTGCAAGCCGCCTACGCCACACTCCAAGTCGCCGGCGACCGCCACCGCATGACAGGGCTGTTGTTGGATGCGATTTAGTTGGGGCTTTCTAGCCTTGGCCATTTTCTTTTCGACAGGATAACAGGCTTCGGGAGGGCGAGGCTCCTGCCGAGCCGTGGTTGCGTGGCGAGTGGACGCTGCCGGAACCATCATCCTGTAATCCTGTCCCTTTCTCGCCCCGCCATTCCCGCTCCAGCTTCCCCGTAAGCCTCGAAACGAGATTGACCCGCCGAGCGTTCCTGCTATAGCCTACCGGGGTTATTCGTACAGGAATTGCCCCCAGCTTACGGACTCTTCGGCCCGTCTTGGGGACCGCGGAATGGAAGCCAGCATGTCCGAGCAGCCCTCGGCCGAACTGCTATCGCAACTCGATCGACTCGGTCTCGCCACGGCCGAGCAGGTTGCCAGCATGCGCCCGCGCGTTCGCTCGCTGGCCGGCAAGCTTCCCTGGTTCGATTCGCTATGGGTCGACGCGCTGCGGATGGCCAAGCTCGTCACGCCTTATCAGGCGACCGAACTCTGTAGCGGCCGGGGTGGTGATCTTCAGGCTGGCCCGTTTGTGATTCAACGTCCGCTCGGACAATGTCATTTCGCCACGGTTTACGAAGCTCGCGAAATCGCCACCCGCGAACAGGTGCGACTGCTGTTGGCACCGCTTGGCAACACGGATGGAAGGGGTGACGACGCGAGCGGCATCTTGAAGCAGGTTCGTGGTCTGATTGAAACAAGCAAGCACGTCGAGATTGACGCGCTGTCGCCGCCGACGGATATCGGCATCGATGAGAAGAACAAACCGTATCGCGTGTGGGTGTCGTCCGCTCCGGTCGCGGGAACATCGGCCGGGGAGTGGATGGTCTCCTCCGGGAGATTTCCGCCACTGGCCGCTTTGGAAATCGCCACGCAGATGGCCGCGGCACTTGCCGAGCTGGAACGATTGGAGTGGGTTCACGCCGATCTCTCGGTGGCCGGGCTACTCATCGACGACGAAGGCAACGTGCGATTGCCCCATGCCGGGCTACGGGCAGTACTCCGCCCCGCAGAAGGATACGGCTTCGCCGACCTCGTACCACAGGCTTACGACGCTCTGGCTCCGGAACGCGTGGCCGATGGCACAGCGCCGTCGATCGCCAGCGACATTTACTCTTGCGGCTGTGTGTGGTGGCAGCTACTGACCGGTCGTAGCCCACTCGGTGGCGGTGATAGCCTCGCCCGCCTGCAAGCGGCCCATCGTGCCAAGATTCTTGATGTGCGACGGCTCGCTCCCGAGACACCACCGCAACTCGCCGCGGCGATCGACCAATGTTTGCAATTCGACGCTGCCCGCCGGCCGGCATCCTTTGCGGATCTTGCGAAGCAACTTGGCGAATCAACGGCCGAAGGTCGCCGGCTTCTGGCGGATTGCATCACGCAGACGTCACGCCCTTCCATCTTTCAGGAGTTGGGCTTCCGCGAGTCGGGACCGATTCAGAATTCGAGAACGGGCACCAAGACGACGGGCACCAAAACGTGGGCGGCGGCGACGATTGCCGGGGCCATTGCGGTCGGGGCGATCGCCTGGCCGCTTTGGCAGAAGCACATCGACGTGCCAGCTGCGAGTTTGAGTGCCGCTGCAGTTTCAGCCGATGAAGAAACGCAATCCACGGACGTTGTACTGGGCCAGGCCGGTGAACTCGGCCGGGCTGGAACAGCGGCGAACCAGTTCGCAGATGATGAAGATCTGGCACAACGTCAGGGCGTTTCACGCGCCGAAGACGAGATCGCTCAGGCAGCCGCGACCCGCGAGGACGTGTTACTGTTGTCGGCCGATCGACCGCTGTCAGCTTCCGACCTGAAGCTGCGTGCCGGGCAGATTGTGCGAGGGCTCAACGGAGCTCGCCCAAGAATCGTGATTTCACAGACGCCGCTCGTCATCGACGTCGACGATGTTCGTTTTGAGAACGTCGACTTTGTCGCCACACATACCGACATATCCCGTGCGAAGTTACGGTCGCAGGCTCTTGTTGATGCCAGGTGCCGGCGAGTTGAGTTCCGCGGCTGTTCGTTTCAGGGCGATCTGGGTGGCTCGCCTGTTGCCATCGACTGGAAAGGCAGTGCGCAGGCGGCCGATTCATTGGGGCCTAGCGAACAAGTTCTGCTGATGTCGGACTGCCTGCTGCGTGGCGTGGCAGCCGGAGTGGTGATGGAAACACCGCAGGGTCGGACCGTGGAGCTGGACAACAGCTTGGCACTCGGCCCGGGACCCTTGCTGCGAATCGAACAATGTCCGCCGCTCGACGAACCGCTGGCGGTAAATTTGGCGAACGTGACAGTCCGTGGCGCCGCGGCGCTCGTAGAGTTCCGCTACGACGTCGTGCATGACGAGCCAGGCATGGTCTCGATTCACGCCACCAACAGTGTGTTCTCGCCCATCGCCGGTGGAACACTCTTCTTCTGCAACGGCTTGCCATCGCCGGCGAGAATCTTGCGGCGGATTCACTGGACCGGCGAAGGGTCCCTGCTCGCGGAATCGGCCATCGTGGCTTCTTGGCAATCGGACACGGCCACGCCGATGACGGTTGACGATTCTCAACTCGCGATCGACGGGCTCTCCCGCAGTCGCTTCACCTTTGCGGCCAGCGACTTGGGCGACGCAGCCAGTAGCCAGGTGGTCGAGTGGAGTGCCCCTCTAGCAACACAAACACCACCCGGCATTCGCAGCCGGATGGTGTTGGATAGACGCGTCGATTGACGTTTTCTTTTTTTGAAGCGAAGACTTCGCCGTTATCGGCCGAGCTGATCTTCGTTGCCGATGATCTCTTCGCCGTTTCGCGTCGAGTAGGCACGCCAGACGAGCGGATTGATGTCGTCAGCGACGGTGTAGACCGCTCCGCCCATCATCACGACATTCACACCACCGGGGTGGTAGCTGCGAGCGGTGATTGCGGCAAAGGTTTGCGTCGAAGTGGGCGATGCGGCAGCAAGGCCCTTACCTTCTTGCCAGTTGGTCCAGTCGACGTCGTACTCGGTTCCGTTCTCGGTGCAGATGACCTTGGTGTTGGGCGCGAAGGTCGTCGTGAAACCGGTCTGATGGGCACGACCGTCGATCCACTCGGTGTGTCCCGAGTTCTGCTTGAAGGCATCGTTGTCGAGACCGCAGATAGCCGACGGATTGGTCGGGTCCGGAATACCAGGATCGGTTGCCATGGCACCGTTGCGGTAGTAAGGGTTCCAGCCTTTGACTTCCGCGGCACAGAGCGTTTCGTTGGCACCATCTCGCAATGCGCTGGAGCTCAAGCGGCTGTTCGGATAGAAGGCTCCGTCACCACCGTTCCCGCTTTCTGGGTCGTAGACGAACCAGGTACCGAGGTTGAAGCCGTAGTTGATCGGGTAGTACTCGGGCACGTTGCTGCTGTCGAGTCGCGGTTCGTCGCGAACTTCGGACGGGCAGAGGTAGGTCGGAACACGCATCGAACCAAGTCGAGCATTCGTTCCGTCGGCCGTTGTAAGCGTAACGGCGGAGCTGTACGACTGCGTGAAATCAATGTTGTCGTAGAGCTTTCCTTGCTCTAGTCGCGGCAGGATGATTGCTTGGGCCGACCAGCCACCGATGTCGCTGCTGCCGGTCGCGGCCGGAGTTCCGTTCCAGCTTGACGGATAGCGGTTGAATGCCGCCTCGTAGCTGAACACGGCCTTTTGGATCTGGCCAAGGTTGTTCTTGCAAAGAGTCACATTGGCGTTCTCTCGCATGCTGCTGAAGGCGGGAAAGAGCAGCGCGGCGAGCACGGCAATGATGACAATGACAACCATCAGTTCGACGAGCGTAAAGCCGCGACGACGGTTCGACGAGCGATTCTTGGCGATAGCCATTTTAGAAACCCTTTGTTGTGTAAAAGGCGATGCAAGAGTCTCATTTTGTGATATTGAGACTCGTTATCAATTAGTTATCGGCCTTATTTTAGCGACTCTTGATACTGTGTCAATCCAGGGTGGCGTTCCCGGTAAAAGTCACACGTGGCGGCCATAAGATGTTGTTAAAAAAACGGTTACGTCGTGCATATTCTCGGCTTCCTGAATTCCGTTCAGTTAAGATGCGGTGACTTGAGGGCCGTCTCGTGGCATTTGAAATTAGATCCCGCTGTCTCAGAAATGCTGCCAGGCCATTCGTGGGCTCGAGCAGCGGCAGCAGGGCCTCTCGTGCTAGCTTCCGCTAGAATGCACCGATCGATTGACTGCTCCGATCTAACGCATTACCCATGATTTCCATCCGATCAAACGCGCGGAATCAACAGGGCAGGGCGGCAACGTGGCACGTCACATCGGTGTCCGCAGATTTGAATTCCGAATGAAGAATTCGCAACGAATACCCCGCGCGCTATACAGCAAAAATCGCGTGCCGTAAAATCTGGACGTGTTAGAAACGAAAGTGACTGTCCAACGGATGGACGCCTCAAGAAAACCTACCGACGCGCGCCCTCCAGCGTCGTCTCAGCCTCACTGCCTCCCGACCTCAAACGCCACTCGACATTCAAGTCGTCACGCACGCCAAGATGTCGTTCTTACCTAACCAAGAAGCAATGGCCTTATAAAGGATTCTCTTTGATGAAGATGTGGATTGCTCGCGCTCTGACTTGCGTTCTCCTACTGTCTACTTTGTGCTGCGAGAGTCAGGCTGCCGACTGGCCGATGTGGCGATACGATTCTGGACGCAATGCGGCTAGCCCACAGCAGCTGCCCGCGGATCTGCATCTGCAATGGACGCGTCATTACGAAGCACCCAAGCCGGCCTGGCCGGAAGATAAGCGGTTGATGTTCGATGCGGCGTACGAACCGGTGGTGATGGGTTCGACGTTGTTCCTGCCATCGGCCCAGAACGACTCGGTGACCGCCATTGATACCAAGACGGGCGAAGAGCGTTGGCAGTTCTTTGCCGAAGGGCCGGTTCGCTTCGCTCCTGTCGCGGTCAACGGTGAAGTCTATTTCGGCTCTGACGACGGCTGTGTGTATGGCGTCTCGGCCAGCGACGGTTCCTTGCTCTGGAAATTCAACGCTGGTGAGTCGGCCCGCAAGGTGGTCGGTAACGATCGCCTGACTTCGGTCTGGCCGATCCGTGGTGGCCCGGTGCTGTCTGAGGGCAAACTCTATTTCACGGTCGGCGTGTGGCCCTTTGAAGGAAACTTTCTGTACGCCTTGGACGTGACATCGAACCCGGGTGACGGAACGCCGCCGAGCCACACGGTCGAAGCCCTGCCCGATCTGACGCCGCAAGGTTATCTCGCGCTGAGTGGAGATCGCCTATACATTCCCTGCGGACGTGGCGTGCCCGGTTACTACCACCTCAAGGCGAAGGCGTTTCAGCCACTCAACTATCACGCCCGCGGACTGACCGACTATCACGTCACGGCGAACGGTTCTTACCTGTTCCACGCCCATCGCATCATTCGCATCGAGACCCGCAAGATGTTGCCGCTGAATGTGCCGCGGCCAGTCAGCGAAGGCTCGATGATCTACATTCCACAGGGTGCGAACGTCGTCGCTGCCGATCTCGACAATCAGCCGGAGCCGACGCCTCCGCCCAAGGGATCCAATAAGCCGGCCGAGCCGCCGAAATTCAGGTCAAGCTGGTTTGTAGCCGGCGACATGATCAAGGCCGCCGTGGGTGAAGAGCAACTCAAGAAGTTCGTCGAAGGTGAAGTCACCGTCGATCTCAAAGCAGGATCGCGCGTCTACGGCCGCTTTGGCAACATTGTCTTCGCGGCCGACCAAGGAGAAGGCCAAACAAAAGTCAGTTGGGCGCAGGTAGTCGACGGCGAACCGGCCAGCATCATTGCCGGAGCCGATCGTCTATTCGTTACCACCAAGGCGGGCGACCTACTCTGCTTTGGCGGAGTCGAAGCCGAGGCCACCGACTACCCGGCGATTGCCGTGAAGTTGCCGGCAGAAAACAAAAAGCTCAGCGACGACGTTGCTGCCTTGATCAAGAAGACCGACGCCCGGGCTGGTTTCGCTCTGGTGTGGGGCGTGGAGGACGGAGCCCTCATCGAAGAGCTGCTTCGCCAAACCGACCTCCGTATCGTAGCGATCGATCCCGATCAAAGTCGCATCGACGCCTTGCGAGGAAAGCTGAACGCACGAGGACTCTACGGCTACCGCGCGGTCGGCCTGGTGGGCGATCCTCGCACGATGTCGCTTCCACCCTACATGGCGAATTTGATTGTCTCGGAAGATACGAGCCGCTTGGGCAACATTCGCGACGAGAATTTCGGAAAGACGCTTTACCACCCGCTCAGGCCCTACGGCGGAGCGGCGGCGCTATCGTTGACCTCTGCCCAACAGTCGGCCTTGAAGACGCAGGCTGAGAGTCTGTCGAAGGCCAAGACGGAGCAACTCGGACCGTTCACGTTGGTCACTCGCGAAGGAGCCCTGGTTGGTGCAGCAAACTGGACGCACGAATACGGTGATCCCTCCAACTCGCTGATGTCGCAAGATGTGTTGGTGAAGGCTCCCCTGGGCGTGCTTTGGTTTGGTGGTCCTGCTTCCGATACCAAGTTGTTCTTCGATCGCCACTTCTGGGGCCCTAGCCTGACGGTGATCGACGGACGGATGTTCCTGCAGGGACACACCACGCTGGGAGCGGCCGACATCTACACCGGTCGCATGATGTGGGAGAAGACGATCATCAAGGGATCGAGCCCCGGCCGACGCGGCAATTTCTACGACGGTTCTGACCACACCGGCTACCATTTCTGTGCGGTGAAGGACGCCATCTATTTGGCCTATCCCGATACCTGCCTGAAGATCGATCCGGTGACTGGTAAAACACTGGCGGAGTTGGAGCTACCGATCAAAACTGGCAGTTGGGGGCGCATTCGAGTCTGGAACGATCTATTGATCGGAACCGTGTTCGATAAAGAAAAGTTTGCTGGCAAGGCACCAAGCAAGCTTGTCGCCTTGAACCGACACACCGGCAAGGTCGTTTGGATTCACGACGCGGTTTCCAGCTGCCCCGTGGTGGCCATTGGCGGCGATCGCGTGTTCTACTTCGACGGTCACCTGCGAGCGTTCTATAACGATATTGGTCGTGGTGGAATCGTTCCCAAGACCGGCAAGACTCGCCAGCTTCGGGCTCTCGATGTGGCGACCGGTCAGGTTGTCTGGGAACGTGAGTCCCCGGTCACGATCACCTGGCTCGCTTATTCCAAGGCCCAGGAAATCTTGGTCGCCTCGAATCGGCAGGGTATTCAAGCTTGTCGAGCCGAGAACGGCGAGGTTCTGTGGAGCAAGGAGGCCAAGGGAAAAGGTTTCCTCGGCCATCCGGAAAGCCGCTGGGATCGCGTCATTCTCTGGAAGGATCGAATTATCGATCAGCGTGGTCCAGGCGTGCAGTACTTTATGGAGACGGGCAAGCCGATCACCACGGAGCACCCCGTTAGCGGCGAACAGGTCGAATGGGAGTACACCCAGAGTGGTCACCACTGTGCGTATGCGATTGCGAACGAACATCTCATGACCTTCCGCGCCGCCACGGCAGGCTTTGCCGACATGACGACCAGCAGCACGGCTCGCCTCAATGGCTTTCGTGCCGGTTGTCGTAACAGCTTGATCCCGGCCGGTGGCGTGCTCAACGCCCCGAACTTTGCCCACGGCTGTAGCTGTAGCTTCAATCTGTTCACGTCGCTGGCGTTGGTTCATCGTCCCGAGAACGATACCTGGACCTACAGCGCGGTGAAGTCGCCCGAGGCGCCGGTCTCGCGAGTTGGTGTGAACTTTGCCGCCCCAGGCGATCGTCTAGCCAAGAACGGTACGCTGTGGATGGACTATCCCAGCAAGCGTAGTGCAGAGTATCGGCTGCCCAACGTGTCCGGGCCTTCACCGGAAGTGCCGGTCACGTACGAGGCGGAAAAGATCCGTTGGTTCCGCAACCACCCGACCCAGGTCACCGGTGGCGAAAACCACTGGGTCGCGGCATCGGGCGCCGAAGGGCTGTCGAGCGTTACGGTCGATGTGAACAAGTACGCGACTTCGCCTACGAAGTACACGGTAACGCTTTACTTCGCCGAGCCAGAGGATTATCAGCCGGGCGAGCGGGTGTTTAACGTCAAGGTTGGCGACAAGCAAACGATCGAGAACATCGACGTTGCTAAGCTCACAGGCGGACGTAACCGTTTACTCGTCAAGAAGCTCGAAGGAGTCGAGGCTGCCAAGCAGTTGAAGGTCGAACTAACGTCGGTGCAAGGTATGACCTTGCTCAGCGGTATCGAGATCGTGGCTGAAGAACAAGCGGCAGACGAAGAGTTCGACGACCTTGAGTAAGGTCATGGTAATTTTTACGATGCCTTACGACGCTCACGGATGGCACGCTCCAACTGCTCCAGGCGTTCCTGGTAGGCGGCTTTGAGCCGTTGCGGCGCCACTTGAATGGCCCGTTTCATCGCCTGGATCGCGTCGGTGGGGCGGCCGCTTGCGATCGCTGCCTCGGCAAGCGTACCGAGCCATGCGTGACTCTTGAAATCCGTTCTGTCGCAGCCACTGGCCGCAAGCTTCATGGCCTCGCGGGGATTACGCACCGCCGCGTCGCGAGAATTGGCTAACAACCGTGCCAGGTTCATTGCCGCCGGCAAGTCCTTTGGATTCCGTTGAAGAATCTTCCGGTAGCCCTGCTCCGCTTCTCTATCACGTCCTAGTTGTTGGAACAGCTGCGATCGGTACAGCGTCGCCGTAACATCATTAGGGTAGATCTTGATCGCTTCATCGAAGTCCGCAATGGCCGCCATGGGCTGTTCTGTCCGAGCGTAGGCCTGGCCTCGCTTGACGCGGGCTAGGTAGTGCTTCGGATCGTAGGCGATCGCCTTGCTAAGGTCATCGATCGCCTTTGAGAGTTGCCCCATTTGTAGGTAGCAAGAACCACGGGTGTGATACCCGTCTTCGGCAGGGCGGAGACGCCGGCCTGGCTGCCCAGGCTCAACGTCCGAGTGCTCCTTCCATAGTTCAATAGCGCGAGAATAGTCGTCCGCCGCCAGGGCAAGCTGATTTTCACGAACGTGAAAATTGCCGCGCGAGGTATACGTCTTGGCGTGGTCCGGGCTGATCTCGATAACTTCGTCGTACGCCTTGCGGGCTTCGTCCGTAAGTTTCAGTACGCCGAGCGCCTCGGCTCGGGCGACGCGAGCTTCGATGACCATGTGCATCAAGATCGGCTCGCGTCCCGGAATATGCTTCTTGGCATCGGGGTAGATGGCCATCAGGTTTTCAAAGTCGGTCACGGCCTTTCGCAAGATCGCATTGTCGCGCCGCTTCTCGTACTCCTTCAGATACCCGAGTCCTCGCCCCAACAGTGCTCGAGCGGAATTCGGGTTCTTGGCGAGGATGTCGTCGTAAATGTTCGCCCATTGGGCGTTTCGCTCGACGGCGGCGTACGAGAGCACGGCGATAAGCGTGCAGGAAATCATGCCTGCCAACGCTTTCTGGTTGGCGAGTAGCAATGTCCATAGCGCGTAGGCCACGCCAAGCGCAACACCAACCAGCGGTAAGTAGACACGGTGCTCGTAGACCATCTCCAGAGGCAAGATTGTCGACTCCAGAGCTAGATGGAGGAAGAACCACAGCACGGCGAAGGAGAGCAGCGGCTGCCGGCGGGCGTAAACAATGGCCGCGCCGATCATGCCGAAAATGGCCGCCAGCGACAACAGCGTGCTGGCGTTGAAGAGCGTGCGGTACGTCGGAAAGTCGTGCAGCAGGTTCAGCTTGCCTGGTGACGGATACGCGGTGAGGTAGAGGTAGTACATCACCACGGCGGGCTGTGTGTAAAGCCGATCCGCCATGGTGAAGTCGCGACCGGCGTATCCGTTTGTGAGTCGGGCCATCGGGTTCCAGACGACCTCTTTACCCTCTTCGTATCGGGCCATGGCAACGGCAGCAATGGCAAGCGCTACGAGAGGGGCCACGATCAGGGCGATTTTCACTTCGCGCCGCTTGAACCAGGCGAGGCTCATGTTCTGAAAGAAGTACCACTCGTAGAGCGGAATCACGATGAAGATTGGGAAACCGATTCGCTTCGATCCCCAGGATAAGGCGAACGAAGCCACGGCACCGATCCATAGCAAGATGCGTCCCCAACCTTGTTCTCGTTGCCGGCCGAGAATGTAGAGCACGAGCGTGAGCAAATAGAACAGCGTGGCCATGCTCGTCATTCGTTGCACGATGTAGGTCACGCCTTGGGTTTGAATTGGGTGCGCAACGAACAAGGCGGCTGCAAACAGCGACATCCAGAAGGTGGTGTCGAAAGGAACTTCCGTTGACTTGCGTTTCTTGTTGTCGCTCTCCGGAGCTTGCGATCGGCCCAGGAGCGTAAAGGTCAGAAAGGCGAAGCAGTAGACCATCACGCCATTGAGGCAATGGATGATCGTGT
>CAYLRE010000113.1:0-13425 GCA_964385715.1 uncultured Planctomycetaceae bacterium | reverse complement strand
GCACGTTCATGTGGCCCGGCATGCGGCCGGCGACCGGATGAATGGCGAACTCGACTTCGACGCCCTTCTCTTCCAACGCGTCCATTAGTTCGCGTACCACATGCTGGGCTTGAGCGACGGCCAAGCCGTAGCCGGGTACGATCACGGCCCGTTGGGCCCCTTCGTAGAGCATGGCGACTTCGTCGGCCGAGGTACTCTTGATGCGACCGGCGTAAACTTCGTCGGCATCGGCCGCTTCGCCACCCGCTTCCATCACCCCGAACAGCACGTTGGTCAGCGAGCGGTTCATCGCCTTGCACATGATTTGCGTGAGGATGATGCCCGAGGCACCGACCAGCGAACCGGCGATGATGAGTACGTTGTTGTCGATCACAAAACCGGTCGCCGCGGCGGCCAGGCCAGAGTAGGAGTTCAACAGCGCGATTACGACCGGCATGTCGGCTCCACCGATGGGCAGCACGAGTGTGAGACCGAGCACCGACGCGGCGGCGACCAGGCCCCAATAGAGATTGACGTTGCCGGGGTCGTTCACGAGCGCGACACCGAGGCCAATCGCGGCCAACGCCAGCACGGCGTTGAAGACTTGTTGCCCGGGGAAGCTGAACGGCTTCTTGAAGATCTTGAGTTCTTGCAGCTTACCCATCGCCACGAGGCTACCCCAGAACGTCACCGCGCCGATCAAGCCGGAAGCGACAATGGCGACCAGGGCCACGATGGTGGCGCGCTCCGGGTTGTCGCTGCTGACGAGATCCACGTTCTTGACGATTTCGGCACCGGCCACGAAGACCGAGGCACCGCCGCCGAAACCGTTGAAGATCGCCACCAGCTGCGGCATCGAGGTCATGGCGACTTTTACCGCCAGCACGATGCCGATCACGGTTCCGATCGCGATGCCGATCAGGATCCACTTGTAGTCCATCACCTCCTGCTTGAGCAGCGTGGCCACGATGGCCAGCAACATGGCGATGGCGCCCATCAGGTTGCCGCGCACGGCGGTGCGGGGGTGCGTGAGCCCCTTCAATCCGAGGACGAAGAGAATTCCCGCCACAACGTAGGCGAGATTGATCAGATGCGGTGCGTATGAATTGGCCATTATTGCCTTGTTCTATTTCTTGCTTCTTGCGGAGCTTACTTCTTCTTGCGGAACTATTTTTTCTTTCGGAACATAGCCAACATGCGATGCGTGACCAGGAAGCCGCCGACCACGTTGATGGTCGCCATGATCAGCGCGGCGAAGCCGAGCCAGAAGGCGAGCGTGCCAAAGCCGCTGCCGGCGGAGAGAATCGCGCCCACGATCGTGACACCACTGATCGCGTTCGAGCCAGACATCAAAGGTGTGTGCAGTGTGGGCGGAATCTTGGTGATGATCTCGAAGCCGACGAAGACCGCCAGCGCGAAGATCGTCAGCCCGGTGACCAAAGATCCGAGAACTTCGGGAGTCATAGTTCAGGTTCCCTTAACTAACTTATGAACGTGTGCGAGGCCGGCGGCTCGGCTGTGGATCCGGCCGCAGCTCACACTAGGATGTTTTTTCTGCTTCCGGCTCCGGCGAAGGGAGCGGCTCCTGGCCCAAGATGTCGCGCATCCGGGCGTTGGTGACCTGACCTTCGTGCGTGGCCATCGTGTCGCGGGTGATTTCGTCGGAAAGGTCGAGCTTGAGCGTGCCTTCGTCGCAAAGGTGCAACAGCAAGGTGGCGACGTTCTTGGAGAACATGCTGCTCGCGTCGCGAGGCACTTCTGCCGGCAGGTTCGTGGGACCGAGGATCGTGACACCATGTTCGACGACCGTCTTGTCGGCCTGCGAAAGTTCGCAGTTGCCGCCTCGTTCGGCCGCCAGGTCGACGATCACGCTGCCCGGCTTCATTCCTTTGACGGCGTCGGCGGTGACCAACAGCGGCGATTGGCGACCCGGAATGGCGGCGGTCGTAATTACCACGTCGTTCTCGGCGACGACGCGGGCCATCAGTTCGCGTTGTTTCTGATAGAACTCCTCGCCCATCGCCTTGGCATAACCACCTTTGCCTTCGGCGCTTTCGGTTTCGAGTTCCAGCTCGACGAACTTCGCGCCCAGGCTTTCAACTTGTTCCTTCACGGCCGGGCGAACATCGTAGGCGGAAACGACCCCGCCCAGCTTGCGGCTCGAAGCGATCGCTTGTAGACCTGCCACGCCGGCTCCGATGATGAACACCTGAGCCGCGGCGATCGTGCCGGCCGCGGTCATCATCATGGGGAACATCTTGGGCAAGGATTCGGCCGCCAACAGCACGGCTCGATAGCCGGCCACCGTGGCCTGCGAGCTGAGCACGTCCATGCTCTGCGCTCGCGTGATGCGGGGGATCAGTTCCAGGGCGAACAGGGTTACGCCGCGGTTGGCCACTTCTTGGGCCGCTTCGGCGGCTCCCAGCGGATCGCAGGTGCCGACGAGGATCTGGCCTTTTCGCAGCAAATCGAGGTCGGCCTTACCTTGTTCCTGGTTGGCCCCGAACGCGCGAACCTGCAAAACGCAGTCGGCGGCGAAGACTTCTTCGCGGGTGGCGACGATCTTGGCCCCTTTTTCCTCGTACTCGGAGTCGAGGAAGCCGGCCGATTCACCGGCTCCTGCCTGAACCAGGACTTCGAGGCCCGCCTTGGTGAGCTGAGGGATCACAGCCGGCGTGAGGGCGACGCGGCGTTCGTCAGGGGCGGTTTCTCGGGCGACAGCGATTTGCATGGGCAGAATCTTGGCTAAATGGCTCGACAGGTGGCGTTTGTGGCGGTTTTGGCCGATACAATAGTCTCGTCGGAGCGGGATTTTGCTCCGGGCGGCATTCCCTGCTGCGTGGAATAAGGTGCCGCAAGGCAGGCGATTGTGGCAAATCTTAGCGGTGGTACCAACCCAGCTTTGCCAAAAATGCCGAGAAAAGGCCGATTTGTGCATGTTCACGGTTCCCATCGATCTGCAGCGATGTGAACGCTTCCGTCCGGCGAGGCGGATCGAGACGTCGCGGTCGGCCGTGGGGCGATTGCCCAAGCTGTGGGGGTTGGCCGCAAGGTCGATCCATCCACGCCGCCTTGTCGAAGTGTGAGAAAATCGGTAGATTGAGCGTTTCTCAAAATATGCCGGAGAGCGCAGGGAGAGCCCGTCGGGCTCCGCAATGCTTTCAAGCTCCCTGACGCACCCGTGACCAGTTGGCGAAAGAATGTTGGAGTAAGTGATGAAGACGTATGTTGCCAAGCCGGGCGAAGTAGACGCCAAGTGGTGGTTGTTCGACGCCGAACGTGAGACGGTCGGTCGCCTGGCCGCGCGGATTGCCGTATTGTTGATGGGCAAGCACCGCCCGACGTACACGCCCCATGTCGATACCGGCGATTTTGTCGTCGTTGTCAACGTCGAGAAGATTCACTTCTCCGGCAAGAAGTGGGAGCAGAAGCAGTACACCCGTTACACCGGTTGGCCCGGTTTGCGTTCGGAAACGGCCGAAGATCGCCGCGATCGTCACCCGGACCGCATTCTAACCGAAGCTGTGCGTCGTATGCTTCCGAAGAACAAGCTGGCCACGCAGATGCTTTCCAAGTTGAAGGTCTACGCCGGTCCCGATCATCCGCATCAGGCGCAGAATCCGGAGCCGCACGCTCCCGTGGCTCAAGTCGCCTCGATGACCGAATAGAAATCTCTTAAGAGTTACCTCTTAACGAATCAACGAATCACACGCAGCATAAATTAAATTGGACGAACGAATTATGGCTGACACAGCAACCACCTTTTCTCTTGGAACTGGACGACGTAAGAGCTCGGTGGCTCGTGTGCGTGTGCGTGCTGGCGAAGGCAAGATTCTGATCAATCGTCGTGAACTCGACGACTTCTTCCCGCTCACCCAAGATCGCAACAATGTCATGGCCGCCCTCGAAGCGACCGGACGAACGGGCGAAGTCGACGTCTTCATCAACGTCAAAGGTGGTGGAACGAGCGGTCAATCGGGCGCCTGCAAGTTGGGCGTGGCCCGTGCTCTCAAGGAGTTCGATGCCGAACTCGAGCCGGTCCTGCGTGAGCAGCACTTGCTGACTCGCGACAGTCGCATGAAGGAACGCAAGAAGTACGGACTCCGCGGTGCTCGCAAGGGTACGCAGTTCTCGAAGCGTTAATTCCCGCTTCGGCGTTTTTGGCGTTCGCTTTTTCTTTCGATGTTTTCTGGCGGATGCTGCTGCGCGCTGCCGCAAGAGGCTCCTGCCGGCTCAGATTCTAGCCGTCAGTGAGTTAATTCTCGTCAAGTTAATTCTTGTCCGGCGATGCGGTTCCTGGGATGGCTAAACGTCCTCCATCGGTAAGGTTCCCATGCGCATCCCTGTCATTCGTGGCGTCATCGATCGCCGAGTTCTTGTGAACTTTCGTGTCGACCCTACGATCGTCGCGAACATTTTGCCCTCCCCATTTCGTCCGCAACTCATTCACGGTTACGCGATCGCGGGCATCTGTCTGATTCGACTGAAGCAGACTCGTATGCGGTTCATGCCGGCAATGTGTGGGCTGACGTCGGAGAATGCGGCTCATCGAATCGCCGTTGAATGGGACGTCGATGGTGTACGGCGGACCGGCGTTTACGTTCCACGCCGCGATACATCGTCTCGACTCAACGCCATCGTCGGAGGCCGCGTGTTTCCTGGCACGCACCACCACGCCCGGTTCGACGTGCAAGAGAACGACGACGAGTTTCGCATCGCGATGGATAGCCATGACAGACAGGTTAGCGTGGGCGTTGACGCCCGTCTGGCTTTGGAGCTGCCCGAGACTTCGATCTTCGACTCCCTGACGGAGGTGTCTGAATTCTTTGAGCAGGGTTCTCTGGGTTACTCACCGAATGCCGAGGACAATCAATTCGATGGCTTGGAACTGCAGGCACGGAATTGGCACGTCGAGCCACTCACGGTCACGAACGTCGAGTCCTCGTATTTCGACGACCCATCCATCTTTCCTGCCGGATCGGTGTTGTTCGACAACGCTCTCTTGATGCGCCGAATCGACCACGAGTGGCACGAGCGGTCGACGATCTGTGCGGAGCTTCAATCGTAGAGGGTGTCCGACAAACGAGGACACCGCTACGGAATCAACGTCAGCTGCTCGAGAAACGTTTCTGGCCGTACGCGGACTCGCCAGTTGTCGGTCAGTGCGCGATAGCGAATCACCCCCTCGCGATCAAGGGTGAAGACCGCCGGGCGAGCGATGTCGCCACCGTCGATGGCCGCTTCGGCATGCAATAGATCGTACGTCTTGGTCACGGTCAGATCGGGATCGGATAGCACCGAAAATTCGAGTCCAAGTTTCTTGGCCATACGGGCGTTGTCTTCCACGCTGTCACGACAGATTGCCAGCACCTCGGCATCGGCGGCGCGTACTTCATCGAGAATCGACTGCAAACCTTGCAGTTCAGAGAGACAGAACGGTCACCAGTGTCCGCGAAAGAAGGTGATGATCACTTTCTTATTGGCGAGCGACTCGAGCGTTACTTCGTCACCATGCTGGTCGACCAATGCAAAACTTGGGGCGATCGTTTCGAGTGCCGGCGCGTTCACGGCCGCCGGGAGTTGATACGAGTAGCAGAGCACGTAGAAGTAAAGCAGGCCGGTGACGCCTACGGACAAAAACAGGCAGAGTCCGGCCGCCAGCTTCTTGAAGGTTCCCTTGCCGCTTTTCCACACGGTCATGCAGCCGGCAAAAGTTACCAACAACCCGGCCGCGGTCGCGATCAGATTGAGAATCGGCACGTCACGGAGCGCCGGGAACTGATAGAAGTAGAGAAAGTAGCTGAGCATGCCGACGAGCGTGATCAATAGACCAAGCCATGCGGCGTGGCGTCGACGCCAGGGCGAATTCGCCGCTGGTGAGGAAGTGTCAGTCGAGGTCGGGGAATCCGAATTCATACTTCGCCTTTCTCGCTACAAAGCGGATGGGTACCCGGCTCACGGAGCGCGCATTATAGCGGCCAAAAGCGGCCGCAGGCGATGTCAAAGCCGAGTCTGAATCTACCCGTTTCAGTGCGGATTCTAATGGGGGAACCTGCTCCGCCCTTCTCTTTCGCTGGACTCGACTTGGGTAATCGCGTTATGATGGCGGTGCCGGGGCGAATCACAACAATCGGGGGGCCATTCGATGGGCAGTTCTCCAGTTCTTAGGGCGGTCGTTGTAGGGTTGTTGCTGACGGCCGTCTCTTATCTGCCGGCTGTGGCCGAAGAAACCCGCTGGGGCACCCTCACCGGCCGGTTCGTCTACGACGGTGTGCCGCCTGAGCCGCCGGAAGCACAAGTGGTAGGAGCGGTAGCAATTCCGCTTGATGAGTCGTTGATAGTAAACCCCAAGAACCGGGGAATTGCCAACATCGCGGTCTTTCTACGCGTCGAGACAAAGGAGCTGGTGGCGCTTCCGATTCATCCCTCCTATGAGAAGCAGGCCGAGGACGTTGTGGAGATCGCGATTGTTGGTCGCCGCTTCGAGCCCCGTTTTCAACTGCTTCGAAAAGGACAAACACTACGGGTTACTAACAAGGATCCCGAAGTTCAGAACGTGAACATTGCTTTCACGAAGAATCCGCCGGTCAATCAGAATCTCGAAGTCGATGATCCGCTCGATCCCAACGACGTTCCCGGCGTCGAGCAGAAGTGTACGAGATCGGAGCGGCTGCCTGTTCAAATGAAGAGTGACATCTATCCCTGGGTGAGCGGGCGCGTGTTGGTCGCCGATACACCCTACATGGCATGGACCGATGCCAACGGGAACTTTGAGATCAAGAATTTGCCGGTCGGTGAACATACCTTCCAGCTCTGGCATGAGGAACTTGGCTACGTCCAAGAGATTCGCTTCGGCCCGGTTGAGAATGTGACAGAGGTGGAAAAGGGCCGCCTCAAGGTCACGATCAAAGAAGGGGAAAACGATCTTGGCCGGCTGTGGCTGTCTCCGAAGTTGTTCGAGAAAGAGTAACGCAATTTCTAGGGCGGGAATTCGCAGAGCAGAACCAGGAGTTGCAGGCTTTTGGTCTCGCGGCCCGCTTGGAACGACCTGGTACAAGATCATAGAATCAATACTTGATTCACAGGGGTCCAAGAGGCCGCCGTCGCTTGTCGAAGACACGCGGCGCGTCCTCTGCCCTGCTCCAAAGATCCCACTCTCTGCCAGAGGTGCTTCGATGTTTCGTTCGCTCAAGATTGCCGCTTCGTTCTCTCTCGTGTTGGCTGCCGCCTTCGCCGCCGCGGACGAACCTTATCACGACTATCCGATTCAGCCGATTCCCTTTACCAAGGTCGAGGTCGGTCCCGGGCTTTGGAACAATCGCATCGAGACGAATCGCACGGTCACGATTCCCTACGACTTCAAGAAGTGCGAAGAGACCGGGCGGTTGGCGAATTTTCAGATCGCGGCCGATCGCCTGCGGGGCGTGGCCAACGAGGGCGAGCATCGCGGCTTTTGGTTCAACGACTCCGACGTCTTCAAGGTGATCGAAGGGGCCGCCTTTTCGCTGGCCTTGCATCCGGACCCCAAGCTCGACAAATACCTTGACGACCTGATCGCCAAGATCGCGGCTTCGCAGGAGGATGACGGTTATCTCTACACGATTCGCACCAGCAGTGGTGACGAGCCACCCAAGTACCACCGCTACACTGGCAAGACCCGTTGGTCGTACTTGGAACACAGCCACGAGCTCTACAACGTTGGCCATCTCTATGAAGCGGCGGTCGCCCACTACCAGGCGACTGGCAAGCGAACGCTGCTCGACGTGGCGCTCAAGAGTGCCAACCTGGTCGATAAGCTGTTCGGCACCCAGGAAGGTCAATTGATCGATGTGCCGGGGCATCAGGAAATTGAGATCGGCCTGGTCAAGCTTTATCGCACCACCGGCGAACAACGTTTCTTGGATCTGGCCAAGTTTTTTCTCGATCGTCGTGGCGTGCCAGACGGTCGCAAGGACAACAAGGTCTACGGCGAGTACTGGCAGGATCACCAGCCGGTGGTCGCGCAGACCGAAGCAGTTGGTCACGCGGTGCGGGCCGCCTACATGTACAGTGCCATGGCCGACGTGGCCGCTTTGACAGGCGATCGCACTTACATCGACGCCATCGACAAGCTGTGGGACAACGTCGTTGGCAAGAAGATGTACCTGACCGGCGGCATTGGTTCGCGTCACGCCCATGAAGCCTTTGGCGAGAACTACGAGCTGCCAAATCAGTCGGCCTACAACGAAACGTGTGCTGCGATTGCCAACGCGATGTGGAACCACCGCATGTTCCTGCTGCATGGTGACGCCAAGTACATGGATGTCGTCGAACGGGTTCTCTACAACGGCTTTCTGGCCGGCATCTCGCTCGAAGGCGACAAGTTCTTCTACCCCAATCCACTTTCCTGCAAGGTCGGCTATCGCTTTAACAAAGGGGCCGAAGGCCGCAGTCCCTGGTTCGATTGCTCCTGCTGTCCGGTGAATATCGTGCGATTTATTCCTTCGCTGGCCGGCATGATCTATGCGAAGCGCGGCGACGAGATTTACGTTAATCTTTTTGTGCCAGGCGAGACGACGCTCGCCGTGAAAGGTGCCAAGGTCACGATTCGGCAAGAGACGAACTACCCCTGGGATGGCCGTGTGAAGCTGACGGTCGAGGCGGACAAGCCAGTCGACTTTGAGCTCAGGGTTCGCGTGCCTGGCTGGTCGCAAGGAGTGCCCGTCGCCAGCGATCTCTATTCGTACCGCAATCCGAAGCCATCGAAGGTTACTGCCTCGGTAGTCGGTTCGACGAAGCCGATGGTGATTCACGGTCAGTACTTCACGCTTCGCCACGAATGGGACGATTCGACGGAGATCGAACTCGACTTTGCGATGCCGATTCGCCGCGCGGTGACCAGCGATAAAGTGGAGACAAACCGCGACCGTATCGCTTTAGAGCGTGGTCCGCTCGTCTACTGCATCGAAGAAGCTGACAACGGCGATCGGGTGCCACGGTTCATCATGACCCCGCCCAAGAACGAAGTCGAATTCGATCTCGACTCAATTCGTGCTACTCACAAGCCGGGCTTATTAGGCGGAATCACGGTGCTTGAAGGGCTCGGCGAAACGGTCGACGTCGACGAAGAAGGCAAGCCGAACGTTCAATTCGCTCAGGCCTTTACCGCCATTCCGTACTATGCATGGAATCACCGCGGCAATGGGCAGATGCGAGTTTGGATTCCAACGGCGGCGTCGGTGATCGTGGACGAGGTGGTTGCCGAGCGGGAGAAGAAGGCGGAAGAAGCTCGCAAGGCGGCCGAGGTCGAAGAGAAGGCGGCGAAGGAGAAGAAGGCAGCCGAAGAGAAAGCGGCCGCCGAAGCAGACGCCGATTCTGAGCAAGCGGAAGAATAGGTGGCTATGGATCTGCGGTCTAAACTCTCCAGGCGAGACTGGAGAACCGTCGCGAAGGCGGTCGTGCTGCTCTTGCTGGTCGGAGTGGTTTGCGGTGAAGCGGCGGACGCGGCCCCCGCTCGACCCAACGTGATCGTGATCATGACGGACGATCAGGGTTACGGCGATCTGTCTTGCCACGGCAATCCAGTGCTGCGAACTCCGCATCTCGACCGGCTCCATCGCGAGAGCATCCGGCTGACCGATTTTCACGTCACGCCGATGTGTACTGCAACCCGCGGGCAACTCTTGAGTGGCGTTGATGCTCTGACCAATGGCGCCACGAATGTGAGTTGCGGGCGGATGTTCATTCGGCCCGAGCTGCCGCTGATGCCAGACGTGTTTAAGGCCTCAGGCTACCAGACAGGTCACTTCGGCAAGTGGCACGTCGGTGGGAACTATCCGTACCGGCCACACGATCGCGGTTTCGACACGGCGATCTATTTTCGTGCCTTTGGACTGACGTCGGCCGGTAGCTATTTCAACAACGATTACTTCGACGACTTCTATCACCACAACAACGAGACAAAACAGTATCCCGGCTATTGCACCGATGTTTGGTTTCGCGAGGCGATGAAGTGGATGAAACAGCAGCAGGCGGCCGACAAACCGTTCTTCACCTACATTGCCACGAATGCCCCACACTTACCATTTTGGGCCCCGGAAGAATCACGCAAGGCGTATCGCGACCAGCCGCGTGAGATGGCCAGTTTCCTGGCAATGATTTCCAACATCGACGACAACATCGGACAGCTTAGAAAGATGCTCCGCGAGACGGGGCTCGAAGAGAACACGATTCTCATCTTCTTGACCGACAATGGAACCGTGTGGGGACATCGTCTCTACAACGCCGGCATGCGTGGACATAAGACGGAGTACTACGAGGGAGGGCATCGCGTGCCTTGCTTCATCCATTGGCCTTCCGGGAACTTGCGCAGCGTGGGCGACGTCGACCAACTCACCCAAGTGCAAGACTTGCTGCCAACGCTGATCGACCTGTGTGATTTGAAGTCGCCAGAGAATGCGAAATTCGACGGAGTCAGTTTGGCTTCGCTACTGCGCGGTGAGTCACAGGAGGATCTCAACGATCGGACTTTGGTGGTGCAATACGGTCCGGTGGGGCCTGACCCACCGCAGCACGGGAGTGCGGCCGTGTTGTGGCGAAAGTGGCGACTGGTCGGCGACCGCGAGCTGTATGACTTGAGCAGCGATTTGGCACAGCAACGTGACGTAGCGAAGAAGCACCCTCAGGTTGTTGCGAAACTGCGCTCCCACTATCGCACGTGGTGGAAAGAGAGATCGCCTCAACGCGAGAAGCTGAGCGCGATTGTTATCGGCAACGACGCGGAGAATCCGCAGTGCCTGACGAGTTCTGATTGGACCGACGTCCATTGCGATACGACGTTTCAACTCCGTCGTGGCATGGTCGAGACGAGTCCTTGGTTGATCGATGTGGAGCGGCCAGGCGAGTACGAGATTTCCTTGCGTCGCTGGCCAGTGGAGACGGGTGCCGCGATCACGGCGGCGATGCCGATGTTTCGCGGTGTCGACGGTTCGATTCACGCCGGGCGGGCGATTCCTGTGACCGTGGCGCGGCTTACGGTTGGTGACTCCGTCGACGTCACGCAGCCGGTGGGGGACAAAGATGTTGCCGCCACGTTTAGGGTGATTTTGCCGAAAGGGCGCAATCAGCTGCAGACGTACTTCTACGATACAAATAACCGGCAGCTCTCCGGCGCCTACTACGTTTACATACGACGACGTTAGGTGCAACATTTTTGCGTGTGCACAGGGCGCAATCTTGAGCCAGCAATCGACGGCTTAAATCGTTTGTTGTGATCCTCATGTGCGCAACGTGCGCAGAGTGGTTCGGTTCCTTGATAGTTGGCCCTTTACGGGCTGATTTTGCGCGTTTGCGTCGAGTTGTGTGTGATAGAGTTTGGTGTGCGAATTGGCACATGGTTGCAGAGGATTGCCGGTTGATGTGCGTGACGCAATCTTGATCGACACCTCTGTGTATTAAAAAAATATTTCCGTCGAATACATCAAAAGACGGATTGCCTGCAATAAATCGCGGTACTCGATGCTAGCGTGAAAAGGTGCTTGCCTATGTCGTCCGTCAAACGCAAACAATTGTTTATCGACCCACGCGTTCAGAGTGCGCTGATTCGACGCATCTTGGTCTATTGGTTCGTCTGTTTGGTTGCCGTTGGAATCTTCGGCACGGTGATTGATCTTCTCGCGCTCAATCACCCCATTTGGTCACAGCAACCTTGGAATGTTGTGATGCCGATCGCGCTCGCATCCTGTTTGATGCTGCCGCTGATCGTGCTCGATATGTTGCGGCTTAGCAATCGTTTTGCAGGTCCGATGTATCGCTTTCGAAAATCGTTGCGGGCTCTGGCGAAGGGGGAGCGGGTTGAGAAGATCTACTTCCGCGAAGGCGACCTATGGCAGGGCCTGTCGGTTGAATTCAATGCCCTTGTGGAGCGGCTGGAGCAAGAACAACGCGACACGAGCGGGCATGTTAGGGCGAACGCGAGTGTCGCATCCACATCATCGTCCAGCTGTTCCGACTGGCCGCGGATGGTGGTGGAAGATCGTGAGATGCAGGTCCAAGGCGATTTGCAATCGAGTGAAGTTCAGACGTAACGTTGGGCGCATCCTAGCGGCTATGCTTCAATTGTTCGCAGCGGCGGCGTACTTCTTTCTGAATCTGCGTGCTATTCCACCCATTGGCATCCGCGCGAGCGAGCATCTTCCGTTGTTCATCGTGGGGCAAGCGGGCCACGGCGGCATGGGCCGACCAAGAGAAGTCATCGCGGCGATTTTCCGGCGGCACACGACGAGCCACCGATTCGTATCGCTGAAGCATTTCTGCCGAGACAACCCCTTCGCATACCTGGGAGAACATTTCTCCGTAGTGGGCGTCTCCTGCGTTGAGCATGTCGCCGATCCACCAGGGGCTGGCTCTCTGACACCACAGCGCAAACTGTAGCGGTCCCGCCCAATCGTCGATCGGGGGCTTGCCTTCGATTCTGACCGAGCTGGGGAGAAACCGAAATTTCCCCAGCGAAACACTCGGTTCCATTGCTTTGCCTTAGGTGTCGGGAGAACGGTGCGTGCTGGAAAATGCCGTCGAACGAGACGCCAGAGATCTCCGGCGGTCGATTTTGCTTCGCGGGACTTGGCGAATTTGTACCACAGGCCCGCTTCTTCCAACAGACGGACTCGCCCTCGTCCGTCTGCAGATCCGCTCCGATGTCGTCGCGAAATAGAAACTGGAAATCGCGATATTCTCCGTGAGAGGGTACTAACACCGTGACGCATCCGGTATGCTGACGGAAGCGAAAGGACAGACGCGACGCTGGCACCTCGTTTCGGTGCCGCTCCTTGTCTTGTCGCCAATGCAGCTGGAATATTCGATTTGCGTTTACGAAACGATCTGCTGGGGTGTCGCCATGACAAACGCTCTGTTGTTAGCCGAAGGTAGTGGAATGTGGCTTGGCCTCGGAGTCCTGGGGCTCTTTCTGCTGGTGTTGATTATTGTCGTGATGATTTACGGCAAGATCTGGTTCCAGGCCTACATGTCCCAGGCGCGAGTCAGTGTTGCCAGCCTGATCGGGATGACCTTCCGCCAGGTGAACGCTCGTACGATCGTGCAGGCTCGCATCATGGCAGTCCAAGCGGGGCTTGGTCGTGATGGAGGGGGTGAGATCGACTCGCGTCGATTGGAAGCTCACTACCTGGCCAACGGCAACGTGCCCAACGTGATTAACGCGTTGATCGCCGCTCATCGAGCCGGCATGGACTTGGACTTCGATCGCGCTGCGGCAATCGATCTGGCGGGGCGTGACGTTCTCGACGCGGTGCGTACCAGTGTCGATCCCAAGGTCATCGACTGTCCCGATCCGCATAAGTCAGGCAAGACGACACTCAGCGCCATCGCTCGCAACGGTGTGGAGTTGCGAATTCGCGCTCGCGTGACGGTGCGAACGAACCTCGATCAGCTTATCGGTGGGGCGACGGAAGA
>CAYLRE010000112.1:0-13537 GCA_964385715.1 uncultured Planctomycetaceae bacterium | reverse complement strand
TAAGCAGTCCGTCAATCAAGGAACACGCCAGATTCACGCTCGCACTGGGTTCTTCTACACGGCGACCGGCATCACGCCTGCGATGTGTATGTATCTGACGAATGTGGGTTCCCAATACCTGATTGCCAATGTCGACTCTACGGGAAAGCCCTTCGATGGCTCCCAAACCTATAAGGTCGTGCTCCCCAAGGATATTCCGGCAGCCCGCTTCTGGTCATTCACCGTGTACGACAATCAGTCACGATCGATGCTGCAGACACCACAAAAATACCCTCGCGCCGGGAGCCAGAGTTACCCCAGTCCCGCCGCGAGTAGGAACGATGACGGCTCGACGACAATCTACTTCGCTCCCCAGAAGCCTGCCGGAGTCGACCGAGGCAATTGGATCCAGACCGATCCCGCCAAGGGATGGTTCGTGATCCTACGTCTTTACAGCCCTCTGCAATCGTTCTTCGATAAATCGTGGCAGGTGGGAGAGGTTGAATTGGTGAAATAGTGTTGGAAGTAGCGCACTCGTTAACGCCTCTCGCCAATCCGATGCGAGTTTAACGGCTGTAACGACTGGCCCGATTCTGCCGGAAATTGGGGCTGTCGGTCGTTTCTTCAAAAATCGACATGCAGATTGTGTCGATTCTCAGCTTTGCAACGCTCGATCCAATATTGGGGCGCCAGACGTGCTGTACCGATCGCACTGATCGAATGGCCGCCCTCCCTGCCCTTACTCGTCCGTCGAGTGAGGCATCCTGCTTTCTTTGCGTTCTTGTTTCTTTGGGCTGCTGCGAATGTCGGTACGATCACTATTTCTAACGGCATTCACCGTTCTGGTTTGTTGCCTTCCACAGGTCGAAGTCGCCGCGCAGGCCACCTGGCAATCAGTCGCTCCGCAGCCGGCAGCCTGGCAACCGGAAGGCCTTGCCGAACTGCGCGCTCGACTTGATGCCCAAGCGGCCGAGATTCAAGCACTGCGCACGCGGCTCGACCAGCAGCCGGTTCAATACGGGCCGCTTCCGGAGTCCGCCTACCCGAACTGCTACTGCGGTCCCAACATGTATCGACTCCCGGTAGTGGTCGACCAGCCTTGGTGCCCGCCCTGTGAGGGTGGCAATCCGCCCACGCTGCACAAGCTGAACTTCTACGTCGACTACGACAAAGGCTTTGTGATCCGGCCGATCAATCCCGACTTGCATCCGTATGAGCTGAAAATTGGCGGCCGCATTCAGTTCCGCCATCATGCGTTCGTGCGGAATGTGGACACGTTCACCGACAACGCGGGCACGACCTTTCCGGTTCGGAATCGAAACGTGTTCGACATCGAGCGAGCCCGGCTCAAGTTTACTGGCTACGCACTCGACCCTCGGTTCAAGTACTTTCTGCAACTCGACGGTGACACCGATGGGCGACACGGGGTCGACTTTTTCGACTATTGGTGGGGCTGGCAGTTCAATGAAGACCTGTTGGTGATGATGGGCAAGAGTAAGGTGCCCGCCAGCCGACAATGGATTCTCTCTTCTGCCAATACGCGACTCGTTGACCGCCCCATGGCCAACGACTTCTTTCGCCCCGACCGAAGCGTGGGGCTGTTTGCCTTCGGAAAATTGGGCGAGCGTAGCGAGTACGGCTTCATGCTCGGCAACGGCTACAACACGGCCAATCTGCCAGAGGTACTGACCGACGATCAGCTGGCCGTTGCTGGCTCACACTTCTTTGATCCCTGGGGCGAATTCGGCAGCCAGATTGTCGATTGGGACTACGTTTGCGACCCGCGGCTGCGGATCGGACATTCCTTTGTCTACGCTCCCACGCAAGACCAGACCCAGGGGCAGCCGCTCGGAGAGGGCGACTTTTTGCGGCTAACCGACGGCACCCAGTTGACCGCCACCGGTGCTCTGGCGCCCGCAGTCACGGTCACTTCCTTCGACGTCATCCTCTACGGCGTTGACGCAGCCGTGAAATACCGCGGTTGGAGTGCCAATGCGGAGGTATTCTTCCGCTGGATCAAGGATATCCAAGGCGATGGGGCGTTGCCGACGGACGAACTTTTCCAGCGAGGCTTCTATGTCGAAGGTGGTCGATTTCTGGTCCCCAAGAAACTCGACTTCAACGTCCGTTATTCCCAGGTCGACGGCTTTTATGGCCACTCTTCCGACTACGCGGCCGGCATCAACTGGTGGCCGCTCGACACGTCTAAACTGAAGGTCTCGCTCGACGCCACCGTGCTCGACGGAAGCCCGCTGCAAAACACGAGTAGCAACATCCTGCTGGGCGACGACGGCGTACTGATTCGTGCCCAGGTCGACGCCGCGTTCTAGTGAGCCATTGCCCCCGCTCTACTCCTTCTTTCCATACGGCTGCTTTGGGTCGCGGTAGAGCATGTTGATCTCGCGCAGCTTCTCGGCGTCGACCTTGATGTGCTTGCGGTCGAAGGTGATGAAACCGTTAATCTCGTGGTAGAAGTCGGTCAGCTCCGTGTAGATGATCGCACAAAGATTGTTCTCGTTGTCGCGCATCTTGCAGGCCTGTTCGACCAGGTTCTGGTACATCGCCAGTAGTTCTTCCGGTGAGTTGGCGTCGGGGCCGTAGCCGCGATACTTCTCGTGCTCTTCGGTGTTCTCCTTCACCAGGTAGCCAATCCCGCCAAACTCGCCGAGCGTGGAAGGGAGATGCATGTCGTAGTCGTAGAAGTGCAAGAACCGCTCGTAGCAGTGCTCGTCGAAGTAGTCGACCGTGTAGCGGCGGCGGCCCTGCTTGTTGGCCCAGATGTGACTCGTGGCGTTGATCAGCCGCGTCTTGTCGAGCCTCTTGGCCCGCAGCGTCATGTCCTTCGGCTCGAACTGCCCCCACGTCTCGTTGAAGATCACCCAGCTGATGATCGAGGGGTGATTGTAGTACTGCTTGATCATCGCCTGCAGGTCATCGCGGGCAAACTGCTTGTCCTCTTCCGTCTTCTGCACCCGTTCGTTGAAGTACATCTGACACGGCATGTCTTGCCAGACGAGCATGCCGACTTTGTCGCACCAGTAGTACCAGCGAGCCGATTCGATCTTCACATGCTTGCGGAGACAATTGAAACCAAGCTTCTTGGCCGTTTCGACTTCCCACTTCAGGCACTTGTCCGAGGGCGGCGTATAAAAACTGTCGGGCCAGGTTCCTTGATCGAGCAGGCCAGCCTGATAGTAGACCTTGTTGTTGAGGAAGATCCGCGGTTGGCCGTTCACTTCACCGGTCGAAATCTCCCGCATGCCGAAGTAGCTCTCGACCCGGTCGACGACCTTGTCACCATCCTTAAGCTCCAGCACAAGATCGTAGAGAAAGGGATCTTCCGGGCTCCAAAGTCTATGATCGGGAATGTCCAGCATAAAGAACTCGACGTCCGCTTCGCCCGACGACGTGGCAATCGGCTTGCCATCCACACTCGCCGTGGCAACAACCGTGAGAAATCCGGTACCGTCTTCCGTGTCCGCGGTGATGGCAAGCGTGCCGCTGTCAATATTCGGCATCAGCTGAAAAGAGTAAATGTATCGCGCCGAGACCGGCTCCAACCAAACGGTTTGCCAAATACCCGAAACGTGGTCAGGCTTACCGCGCGGGATACGTGGATCGGTGTCGTCGAAGTGGACAACGATCTCACCCGTCTTGCCGGCCGCGTCACTGGGCAACTCGAACGTGAACCGCTTGAACGAGCCGGAGTTCTTACCGAGTTCCTTGGAGTTGAAGTAGACCGTTGCCAGACCACCGACCGCTTCAAAATTGAGCAGCACCGTCTTACCGCTCCAGGCGGCCGGGATGTCGACCGTCTTGCGATACCAACCACGATGCCACTCTTTTTCCAGGCAACTGGTCACGGCCTGGGTCGCCGAAGGGACCAACGCTTTCTCGGTAAACTCTTGGGGCAACTCCGGAGGCTGGGGACCATCGCCCAAAAACTCCCACTCGCCGTTGAGATTGAGCCAGTCGCTGCGGACCATCTGTGGGCGGGGATACTCGGGTAGCGGTGTTTCGAGCGACAGTTCCTCCACCCAGCGAGAAACGAGCTTGGGCTGGCGTTTCCAAGAGAGGCTGTGCTTCTTCTGCTTCGCTTCCGCTGACGCGGAATACTCTGCCGCGGTTACTTCAGTCGCGGCCGAATCGTCTTCCGCACGAGCGGGACCAAGTGATAGCGTCGCTAGAGAAATAGCGGCCAGCAGCAGGAACCATAACGACCATCTAGTACTTGTTGTGGAGCTCACGGCGGGTGGTCCTTTCGGTTTCGTTGTCGATCTTGTGGTGAGATCTACGAGCGTGCCAGAAACATACTCTACCCGCTAAACGCGGCGTTGTGATAGCTTCACCGGACAGGCCCCGCCCGCGTCAGTCATCTCGCCCCGGCGTATGCGGCCAAGGCTTCACGCGTGCCCGCTTGGCCCAGGCGTTCCATTGGGCTTCCATCTGCCGAACTCGCTGCGGCTGTTCGTCGGCCAGATCGTTCAACTCCGTGCGATCGGCCAGCATGTCGTAGAGCTCCCACTTCGCATACGGACCGCGGCAGACAAGCTTCCATCGCTCCTGGCGAACGGCCCGATGTCCGATGTGCTCGAAGAAGAGTGGGCCCTCGCGTTCGATCTCTTCTCCATCAAAAGCCGGCACAAGACTCTGGCCTTCGAGCGGCTGGATCGCTCGCCCTGCAAACTTCTTTGGATAGCTGGCACCCGAGACATCCACGGCGGTCGCCATTAGGTCGATCAGATGTGCCCGATCGTGAACCAGTGTGTTGTTTCGCTTGGCGTCGATCTTGGCCGGCCAATGTACGATCAGCGGTGACGCCAGCCCGCCTTCAAACTGTAAGGTCTTGTACTTGCGAAACGGCGTGTTCGAAAGATTCGCCCAACCAATCCCGTAACTAGAAAACGTCTCAGCGCCACCAGGCATAACATTCTCAAGATTGCCGTACTTCGCCTCCGGACGACCTGCTGACACCTTTCGTGGGGCGATGATTTCAGAACAACCACCGTTGTCGGCCAAAAACAGCAGCAGTGTGTTATCGAGCTGACCGGCTTCGCGTAGTGCTTCGAGAATCCGCCCGATGCCTTGATCCATGCGATCGATCTGCGCCGCGTAAACCGACATGCGTTCGATCTGCCACTCGCGATTCGGCGCGTCTTCCCAGGCGGGCACACGATGATCACGCGGACTCAGCTTCCAACGCTCTTCCACCAACCCGCGATCGATCATCCGCCGATGACGTTGTTTGCGTAACTCGTCCCAGCCCTGGGCGTAGATTGTTCGATAACGAGCAATGTCTTCTTCCAAAGCATGTAGCGGCCAGTGGGGCGCCGTGTAGGCAACATAAAGAAACAACGGTTGCTTCGCCGCGGCCGCTTGGCGGGCATACTTGGCCGCTTCGTCACTGATCGCATCGGTGTAGTAGAAATCATCGCCAGCGGTGGCCGGTTCGTTACCGCGAACGAGTCCGTGGGGGTCGAAGTAATTGCCTCCGCCGGGCAACGTCCCAAAGTACTTTTGAAAACCTCGCTGCATCGGCCACGAGTCTCGATTGGCAGCCGGATCCTTGGGATTATCGAAAGGAGTGAGATGCCACTTCCCGGTCCCGGCGGTGAAGTAGCCAGCAGCCCCCAGCACTTCGGCCATGGTCACGCAATCGCGATTCAATTGACCGCGATAGCCCAACAGATTCTGGTCGCGGACCATGTTGCCCATGCCAGTCTGATGCGGATAAAGCCCCGTCAACAAACTGGCCCTCGTCGGACAACAACGGCCCGTGTTGTAAAAGTGAGTGAATCTCAATCCGCCGCCTGCAAGCCGGTCGAGGTTCGGCGTCTTGATCTCCCCACCGTAGCAGCCGATGTCGGAAAAGCCCATATCGTCGGCCATGATGATGACGATGTTGGGCTGGTTTGCCGGCGGCTGGCCAGCCTCCTCGGCGACTGCGGCGGCACAAAATGTCAGCAGCAACAGGCTGGCGAGAACGCCTGGGTGGGCGAGAACAGGCAAATAAAAATGGGGCTGTTTCATGGGAGCTACTTCTTGGTAATCGTTCCTTCGCGTCATGATTCGTCTTAAGCCGACAACAGCATAACAAACAAAACGATCAGCGTTCACAGCCTATTCGCCCCACAGCGAATGGATGCCGCGTTTGATCGCGCCCTCCAGACCGACAGCATAGGGCAAGCGAACGTCTTCGTGCGTTGTGGCGTAGTGCATACGGTGGGCATCGCGGCAGAATCGACTGGCCTGAGCCGGGTGCTTAATCGACAACGCCAAAGCACGGTCCGTCAGCAGATACGAGCTGTAGTGCTTTTCCTTCGGCTTGGCCACATCGTTCGTGTAGCCGAAGACCATTGTACGGTCGAAAGGCGCGACCGCGTCGATCCACAACTCGTACTCCGTGAACGGCTCCCCACCGGTCGTTACCAAACACCACTCGCGACCGAACATTAACGCGTTGATCTCCATCTCCAAGCCGGGCGGATTATTCGGATCGATCTTCTTCGGCAGCTGGAGTTGCGACTGCAACATGGCAACGTCCCCTGGATTGGCCTCCTCCAACCGTGCCATCTGCAAAGCCCATTCTTTCAACGTCGGCGTTCTCAGCGGCAAAAGTATCTTCTTGGTCCGGGTGGTGAATGATCTTGCTTTGATTTCAGTACTCTTATCGAGTGCGACGAGCACCGCGTCGCCCAACTTATTTCCTTCGCGCGCGGCGTTGTCGTACCAGCCGCTTTTGACTCCGTAAACCGGGCGGGCATTGGCGTTGCCGGCGCATCCATTGGCGAACATCGCAACCACGCCGTCGCCGAGCTGCTTCTCAATCCTCGCCACGGCGTAGCCTGGAAAGTCAGCGCTCAGCCCGCCAGGCGCATCCATCGTCAGCACCGGATGAGCCGGGTGTTCGAACAACACAGCAATCTTGCGGCCGTCGGCCGCGCGGGCTTCGAGTACATTGACCCAGGGAACGACGTCCTGAGTGAATGCCTTGCCATACCGGTTGTGTCCAATCGCAGCGGGAGCGCGGCCGCTGTGCAGGGTGACGGGCACGAGCTGCTCCACCGCCTCTTTCGCCGCCGCAAAGATCTGTTCGCCAACGGCCCTGCGCCATTTTGAGTTGTGCTGGCGATGGCCGTCCGCATGGGTATGCGAGCAGTTCACCAGCACTAGCGTGCAACCGAGTTCGGAGCGAATCTTCTCGCGGACCTCTTCGAACCAGGGGCGGAGCAAGTCGACACAAACGATGGCGGCACGATGCTGACCGTCATCCAGGACGAGCACTCGGGCGAAGAGCGGGTCGTGCACCTTGGCCCCGGCGAGCAACTCGGGAAATGAGATATCCCGACGGCTCGCCCCTGCCTTCAAGACCGCCGCCGCCCAAACCGGCTGCGACACCAGGGCAAACGAGGGAAACACCGGCGTGACCAAGAGAAGCAGGCAGGTACGTATGAACATAGAACAGCTCCGCTTCGACAAAAAAACCCGACTGGTGGGTACCAATCGGGGTTTCAGGGGTCGTTTCGGGCGAACCGATTCGCCCTCAAAGTCGGGGTGACAGGACGCCAGTTGAACTATTCTTCGCTGGGATTGCAGATTGGTTGAATGATGTTGCATCAATTGCAGAGAAGCTGTCTGGCGTCGCATTCCGGCGTTAGCGAAAGGCTAATCTGTGACAAAGTCGAAGCAAGCCAATACCTAGGACTGCGAGGCCAGACCACAAACGCGTTGCTCTCTTCTTGCGACAGTAATATTCAGTTTTCAAGGATGCACGTCGTCCAGTAGGCGGATTAAGTCGGCGCTGACCTAGATAGCGATGGTCAGTCCTTGAACCTCCCCACGGCTGATAGACAGTGAATCACCTTACGTCAATGATTGTATGACGAAAGGACGATTCATGAAAAGGAAACGCCGAAAGTTCAGTCGCGAACACAAGTTGGCCGCGGTCCGCAGGGTCGTCGAGCAGGGTCTGTCGCCGAGCGAGGTCGTCCGAGACCTGAACATCCAAGGTTCGCTGATTCGCACCTAGCGCTGAGCTGCGCATACGTTGCCAATAAGGTCAGCCGGCGCCTAGACGCCGACGCCAACCATGCAAGCCCAGGGCACAGAGCCCAACGATGGCCATGGCATAGGTTGACGGTTCGGGAACCGCTCCGATCACGACCAGATCGAATTGAACCAACGGCGAGCCCAGGGAACGACTTACCTCTTTCTCAGATAGCAACGAATTCAAGCTGGCCAAGTTCAGCCCTGGCGGCAAGACAAAGCCGACACTTGCCGGCACAGATATCGGACTCAAGCCGGTTTCTGAGAGTTCAAATGGCAGGCTTGTTATCAGGCCACCAAGAATCGACAAGTGGTTCGCCTCGACAAATGAATTCGTCGAACTCTTTAGCGAGTAGCCGATGATCGTACTTGCATTGGGGTCGAGAATCACTTCTCCGGTACTCGGATCGTAGATCAGATCGGGAATGTTGGGATCGCCATCCTCGGCCGGTGATAAGCTCGAGAAAATCAAATCATCCGATGATACCGCCGGTAAGAAAGCCGCGGTGACCGTTCGACTTCCCATGACCAAGATCAGCGCAGCCGCACAAAGATTCGATACACGCAACATGAAGGTGTCCTCTTAGGAAATCTTTCCAATGCAAATTCAAGAAAACGTCACACGCTCGTCCAGCAATGTTGGAGCGACAGTAAAGCGGACGGGCAGTTTCTTTCCACAACTCGTTCACGTGGACGGTTTCAAGGGCAAAGCGTATGCCAATCTACCGGTGCAGAGGCCACTGCAACGACAGAACTCATGACGTGCAAAGGCGTTATCACACCTGAAAAGAATTATGTGTCGAGTCGGATACGTAACGATGCCACGCTCACCTGTCCGTAACCGGACAGAAGCGTCGACCACTTTGCGGAAAACTGTCCGGAATCAGACGGTCGCACTTCACGGCCACCATTCGCGTTGTCGGTGAGGTGTCCGAATTCGGACAGATAACGAGAAAGCAACCAAGTTCCGAGTGGACAGATTCCCACGCCACGATATCGTGCATCGGTGTTTGCTTATGTTTTGCGGAGCCCGACACGATCGCGCGGCCCAACAGAGGAAACCGCGTCCGGCGCCCCCTGCCGAACGACAGCGCAAATGCATGTGCGGTAACGGCATGCGGCTTCAGCTTGCGAGAAGACAATTCGGCCGCTGCGAACGGCCGCTGGCACCCCGCTAAATTGGGGGGAGGCCTGGGATCCTCTAAGGCTATTGTTGCATCTGAGGGGGGCAGGCCGTTACAATCTCAACCAAGAGGGTAGGCTATTCTCCGCGGGGCGATCTCCAGCGGGCATTCCCAGGCGTCTCTTGAGCGACTCCGATTCGCCTCGCTAGCGGAACGGCTGAATCAACCTGAACAACTCGGGCAGAGTTATCGCGTCTTCTATTTGCGGAGCAGCAACGATGAAATGGCGATCAAAGGAGCAAGGCAAGCGTAGGCGGAATCGAGACCAGATATCTCGTTTCATGCCTCAAATGGAAACGCTGGAGAGCCGGCATCTGCTTGCGGCGGATACCACTTTCGCGACGGTTTTTGGTGAAATTAGCTCGACCGAAGTCGCGGACAGCCCTACCGATCTCGAACTCCTCAGCGTATCGAGCAATGTCCTGGCCGCGGCGGCAGCTCCGGTCGCCATGGCGCCACAGGGATCATTGATCTATGAGTCGGTTAACAACGATTCCATTGCCACGGCGGGAGAGATTGATACCTTTACCATCGACCTCGATGCCGGGCAAACGCTGACGGTGGTCGCTGAAGCAGGTATCGGGTTGACACCTGAGATTCAATTGTTCGATCCGTCCAGTGTCTCACTCGGTACTGACACGGCGGCCGCACCTGGGGAATTTGCCGTTTTGCAATCGCTACCTGCGGCCAGCTCGGGGACCTATACGGTCACCGTAACGGGCAGCGGTGGAACCTTAGGTAGCTACGGACTGGATCTGATTCTCAATGCAGCAGTTGAAGGCGAGTCCCATAGCGGCGCGACCAATAACGACTTCGCCACCGCACAAGACATTGACTCGAGCTTCATCGCACTGCCCGGCGGGAGTGGGCAGCGTGGGGCAGTCACCGGAAACCTGAATATCGGCGGCTCACTCGCAGGGCCGGTGGACGCCGTTGGAACACCACTTTCCTTTGGATTCGCGGAAGATGGGTCTTTCTCCGGGCCGTCGATCGGAATCAAGCGTGGCGGCGTGGAGTTTGTTAATCACGGAACGGTCTTGGCCGGGTACACCGTGGGCTATAACGGCCAGACGTTTACCAATCAGTTGCCTAGTTCAAGCAGCACGTCGTTTCCCGTTTCGATGGTTGATCACAGTGTCGGATCGGATCACACTTTTGTCATAAGTGGAAATATCCAAGCCGGAATTGGCTTTGAGCGGATCGTGCAATGGTCGGATGGAGATGGATTTGCTCACGTCACAACGACGATTAATAACGAGTCCGGTGCCACGCTAGCCAACCTCGCGTTGCTTGAGAATGTCGACCCTGATCCGGGCGGAACATATACAACTACGAATGACGTCACTCTCAGCGGACAGTTGGCGGTGGCGTCTGGTGCCGCTGGCGCGATAGGTTTGGGGGCCACCGATCCCGGTGCCGTGGTGTCGATTGAAGGTTTTACCGTAAACGATCCATTCGCGATTATTGGTTCACCGGTGGATCCTGAAAGCGGCTCCGCGGACGAAGCCATTAACCTGGCGTTCGATCTAGGTAGCCTGCCCAGCGGTAGTAGTGTAAGCCGGACGTTCCAGATCGTCTTGGGTGACAACCAGGCCGCGGTGGAATCAGAGTTCGCCGCGATTGGGGCGCCGCCGACGTTTTCGCCGAGCGGTGATGTCCAAGACTGGTACCGTTTCACCTTAGCGGATGGCGAATCGGCCAGCGCGACGCTGACGAATCTTAGCGGAAGTCTAGGCACTCTGGATCTGTATGCCAGTGATGGGACGACGCTGCTTACGCAGGGAATATCGGCCACCAGCGCTGCACTGTCGATCAACAACTTCGTCGACAACACGACCGACGGTAGCGCCGACACGTACTATCTAAGGGTCGAAGGTGCCACCTCCAACTATAGCCTGGTCGTTACCCGACAGATCGATTTCGATACCGAGGTAAACGACGGCATCGACACCGGGCAGGCACTCGGCACCAGCGGTACCGCCCTAGGGTTTGTGCGAGCGGGAGCCGCTTTCGTCGCGGACGGAGTCGCGGATCTGCCGCCCGTCGAACCGCCGGTCGATGCGACGAGAGAGCACGAAGCATCACGATTGATTGTAGGTTTATCCGGAGAAAGCAATGCCGGCCTTCAGGTGGCCCGGATGGCGAGCATGTCGGCGACGATCGTCAAGACGTTTTCCACAATCAATGCGGCGGTCGTCGAGTTGGGCACCGCGTACGAGGACATCGATGACGCGATCAGCGCCTTCGAATCGCAATCATGGGTTCGATACGCCGAGCCCGACTACGTGTTGCACACGACAGAGACCATTCCTGACGACCCTCAATTCTCCAGTCTTTGGGGCATGCACAACACGGGCCAGACCGGTGGGACAATAGATGCCGACATTGATGCACCGGAGGCGTGGGACCGATTCACCGGCTCGTCGACGGTTGTCATTGCCAGTATCGATACGGGTGTGGACTACAACCACGTCGACCTTGCCGCGAACATGTGGGTTAATCCTGGAGAAATTGCCGGCGATGGCATTGACAACGATGGGAATGGTTTCATCGATGATATTCACGGGATTGACACGCTCAACAGTGATTCAGATCCCTACGATGACAATCGCCATGGCACCCACACATCCGGAACGTTTGGTGGCGACGGGAACAACGGAATTGGCGTGGCGGGCGTCAATTGGGATGTGCAGATCATGGCACTCAAGTTTCTCGGCGCTGGTGGATCCGGCTCCACCTCCGACGCCGTTGAAGCCATCGAGTACATGACGATGATGAAGCGAGACTACGGCATCAACATTGTCGCCAGCAACAACAGTTGGGGGGGCGGTAGCTACTCCACGGCCTTGATCGATGCCATTCAGGCGAGCAACGACGAAGGTATCATGTTCGTGGCCTCGGCGGGTAATTCGAGTAGGAATACGGATTCGTCGCCGAGTTATCCGGCGAGCTATAACCTGGACGGAATCATTTCGGTCGCCGCAACCGATCACAACGACGCCAAAGCCAGTTTTTCAAATTACGGTGCTGTATCCGTCGACTTGGGAGCCCCCGGCGTCAACACGTTAAGCACCACGCCGGGTAACACGTACACCTCGCTCGACGGAACATCCATGGCAGCGCCGCACGTGGCGGGTGCGGTGGCGATGTTGAGCGCAGCAAATCCATCAGCGAGCCTGGCAGAGATCAAGGACGCCATTCTTACATCGTCGGATCCGGTTCCGGCTCTCGCCGGAATCACAGTCAGCGGCGGGCGCCTGAATCTCTACAACGCACTGGAAACCATCCGAGATGCCGGCGACTATTACCAGTTCGAGGTGAACAGTGGCGACCTACTTACCTTAGAAACGTTCACGCCGGCAAACGGGCCCGGCGAACCGGTCAATATCCTCGACCCGTATGTCGAGCTTTACGATGAGAGCGGCACGCTAGTAGGTAGTGACGACAACAACGCCGCGGACGGTCGTAATGCGCTCTTGAATTATACCGCCGGAACAACGGGCATTTACACGGCACGCGTCTTGGGCACCAGCGATACGGCGGGCGAGTACGTCCTGAGTGTCGGCGGGGCCACCGGAGGCTTGTCCCCGTTCGGCGTCTCCGACAGTGATCTGGCCGACGGAGCGTCCCTGGTAACCGCCCCTACACAGCTAACGCTCACGTTCAACGACCCCTTGCTGCTGCCAACGTTGACGGCGGCGGATTTGCAGGTCAACGCCACCCCAGCCACCGGGGTCCAGGTCGTTAATAGTCAGACAGTCACTTTCGATCTTCCTGTTGGAGCGATTGTCGACGGGCACAATGTCGCCACGCTCGGCGCCGGCGTGGTAACGGACATTCAGAACACCCCCAATACCGCGTTAGCCCTGAACTTTACCATTGACGTCACTGGCTCGCGAATTATTGGTAGCTCGATCATCGAAGGCGAGACGCTCCCGACGAGCAACTTTACCTACACGGCGACCTTCGATGAAGAGATCGATGCGACCAATCTGGGACCCGAGGATGTGCTGCTGACGGGCTTGGTTAACGGCTCGTTTGAGGCAAGTAGCGTGAGCTTTGATGCGCCCAGCAGGACGCTAACAGTTGAATTCGGCGATCTCCCGGAAGACAGCTACACGCTGACGCTCATCAGCGGAGACGGCGCTTTCGAAGATCTGGTGGGCAACGATCTGGACGGCGAGGCTCATCCTTTCACTACCGTGCCCACCGGCGACGGTGTGGCGGGTGGGAATTTCGTCGTCAACTTCGCTACCGACATTGTTACCAACAATTATCCCACACCACTTGAGCCCCTTGCGCCGCTCGGTTCGCTGATCTACGATCCC
>CAYLRE010000111.1:0-13625 GCA_964385715.1 uncultured Planctomycetaceae bacterium | reverse complement strand
TTGACGAGTTTATGCCGGCGATTGTCGATGCCGGTTGTCCCGACGATTGGTGGACGATCGACCTTTGCTTCTGGCCCGACGCCTGGGCGGCTACCGAGAAGTGCAAAAAGGCGCTCGATGAATTGATCAGCCGGTACGGCTAAACAATTGCCTCGGCGAAATGCGTGAATACGAAACTACCTCGAACTGAATCGAACGAGTAATCAGCAATGTCGAAACCACTGAATATCGGAATGATCGGCTACGGCTTCATGGGCCGAGCGCACTCGAACGCCTACAATCGGGTCGCGAATTTCTTCGACTTGGAGTACCACCCAGTCCTAAAGGCTGTTTGCGCTCGCAACGAAGATCGCGCTCAGGCGTTTGCCGACACTTGGGGGTACGAATCGGTTGAGACCGACTGGAAGAAGCTGATCGCCCGTGACGACATCGACGCGGTTGATATCTGCACGCCCAACAACCTGCATCACGAGATCGCCATCGCGGCCGCAGAGGCCGGTAAGATGATTCTTTGTGAAAAGCCGCTGGCGATGAATGTCGCCGAAGGTGAGGAGATGTGCGAGGCGGTCGAGAAGGCGGGTGTCGCCAATATCGTGTGGTACAACTACCGTCGGATTCCCGCGGTCACCCTCGCCAAGCAGCTCATCGATGAAGGTCGTTTGGGACGCATCTTCCATTATCGTGCTCAGTTCCTGCAGGATTGGACCATTGCCGAAGACCTGCCGCAGGGTGGTGAAGCGCTGTGGCGACTGGACGTCGACGCTGCCGGCAGCGGGGTGACCGGCGATCTCTTGGCCCACTGCATTGACACGGCCATCTGGCTCAACGGCTCTATCAACAGCGTCACGGCAATGACGGAGACGTTCATCAAGGAACGCGAACACAGTGCGACGGGCAAGAAGGAGCCGGTTGGTATCGACGATGCCTGTGCCTTCCTGGCCCGCTTCGACAACGGTTCTCTGGCGACGTTTGAATCGACCCGTTATGCCCGTGGTCACAAGGCGCTCTACACATTCGAGATCAACGGCGAGAATGCGTCGATTGCCTGGGACCTGCACGATTTGCATCGACTTAGCTACTTCGATCACGGTGACGACTCCGTGGTTCGCGGCTGGCGATCGATCCACGTAACCGACGGCGATCAACCTTACATGGACAAGTGGTGGGTGCCCGGCTTGCAGATCGGTTACGAACACAGCTTCGTTCACCAGGTGGCCGATTTCCTCAAGGGCGTGGCCGAAGGTAAGGAAGTTGGCCCCACGTTCCGCGACGCACTGGAAACCCAAAAGGTTTGCGAAGCGGTTCTCAGCAGTGCCAAAGAAGGAAGCTGGGAAAAGATCTAAGCGTTCGCCGGATCGACAAACAGGACTAACCACTGGTGGTTATGTCACGCGTCAACTCATCTGCGACGCATGGCAATGAACTTAGCCACTACAACAGGGAGATAAAGAAGACGATGAAATTTGGCATGAATCTGTTGTTGTGGACTGGCGATATCGACGAGTCCCATTGGCCGGTGATCGAATCGCTCAAGGAGATGGGCTACGACGGGGTCGAGCTGCCAATGTTTGCTGCCGACGATGCCAAGTTTGCCGAGGTTGGCAAACGGCTCGATGATATCGGCCTGGAGCGAACCGCTGTGACCATTCGTGGTGGCGACGATAACCCGATCAGCCCCGACGCCTCCGTTCGAGCTGCCGGCGTGGCGGCGACCAAGGCCGTGCTCGACAGCTGTCAGGCTGCCGGCTGCACGCATCTGGTCGGTCCTTACCACTCGGCGATTGGCGTCTTCAGCGGAGCCGGCCCCACGGAAGACGAATGGAAGTGGGGCGTCGATTCGATGCGTCAGGTCGCCGAACACGCGGGCACCGTTGGCGTTACGCTCGGCGTGGAGTGCCTGAATCGATTTGAGACCTACCTGCTCAACAGTCACGCTGACGCAGCTCGATTCGTGCGTGAGGTCGATCACCCGAATTGCCGGATGATGTACGACACATTCCACGCCAACATCGAGGAGAAGAACGTCACCGAGGCGATCAAGGGTTGTGCCGACGTCATGGCCCACGTCCATATTTCTGAGAACGATCGCAGCACTCCCGGCGCCGGCGACGTCAAATGGGACGAAACGTTCGACGCCCTCAAGGAGGTCGGCTACGACGGCTGGATGATGATCGAGGCATTCGGCCTGGCACTGCCGGAAATCGCTGAAGCGACCAAGATCTGGCGCCGAATGTACGAGAGCGAAGAACAGCTGGCCCGCGACGGCCTGGCGTTCATGAAGCAGGAAGTGGCTAAGCGCTGGTAAGCAATCAGCCAGCGTGTCTCTGGCAAGCTTATTCCGGGCAAGCACTCTCTTAGCAAGCTTCATCGGCTAACTAACCAAATCCCACGGACCGCAGTGGCCTGTGGGATTTGTGCTTGCGCGAAATCGACCTTGTCCGCTCGTTTCAGCAAGGTCTATAGTTCTGGTATGTCTGCCGAGCCCCCTTCTAACTTGCCGCCTCAGCCTTCGGATGAACCACGGCCGGATCTTCCGGTCGAGGCTGATGAGGTTATCGAGACGGGCGAAGTTGTAGAGACGGACGAGGTTGTCGAGCAGATGGCAGAGGTTGCCGATGAAGTCGTTGACTCAGCCGATCCTTCTTCTGCCGAGTCAGAATCGACGGCCCCTCCGACCGAAGACGTTTCGCTTGAACAGCTCAGCGACGCGTTTCAGCAAATGCTCGATCCGGACGTGGCAGCCAGCGACGAAGCGTCAGCAGGCGTATCAGATGTAGACGCCGATCTCGATTTGGAGCCGGGTGAAAGCGTAGCCCTGCCAGAGGCCGCTACGGATGAGGACGATGCTTGCCCCATCACTCCGCATTCGATTCTGGAAGCAATGCTCTTTGTGGGGGACGCGAGCAACGAACCGCTTGGGGCCGATCGCGTGGCCCAGCTTGTGCGAGGTGTTGAGGCCGACGAAGTCGCCCAGCTGGTCGACGAACTTAACGCAGAATATGAGTCGACCGGTCGCGCCTATGAAATCCGTAGCGAGTCGGGTGGTTTCCGTCTGGCACTGCGGGAGGAGTTTAGCCGCGTTACCGATCGCTTCTACGGTCGTGTTCGCGAAGCCAAACTCTCACAGGCTGCGATCGAAGTCCTGGCGCTCGTGGCCTACAACCAGCCGATGACGAGCCACCGCGTGAACGAGTTGCGCGGACATCCGAGTGGAGCGATCCTCTCGCAACTCGTCCGTCGCGAACTTCTGCAGATGAAGCGGCCGGAAGAGAAACCGCGGACGCCGGTCTACCATACGACTCCGAGATTCCTACAGTTGTTCGGTCTGACCGAGCTTGAGGAGCTACCCCAGGCCGAGGAACTCGAACGCTAATCGAGTCAGTAGGTTCCACCGCCAGGCCAATCGCGGCCGCTAGCAGTTAGAAGCAATCGCCGTCGTAACCCGCTCTTACAAAAGCACTTGAAGCGATTGTCCCAAGCTGCGCAGGCGCGGTCTCGGCCCGGTGGTAGAATCATGGTCAGCGCGGGACACGAGTGAGTTCGCATGGGAAGCGAGCATTGCCGTTGGTCCACCGCGTTTCTTTTTTTGGCCTGCACTTGCCTGTGAATGTATTGCTTGCCTTCGCTCAGAAGACTCTGGCGTCTTAGAACGTATCTCACTACGAGACCGACTGAGACCCTCTGACCGTCGATAATGCAGGTTTCCTTTCTTGCTCTTTACGGCAGCCGTACGTGAGCCCTTTGGTCACCAAGACTATGCCCCAACATGACGCGTTGGCCCCTTTGCGCGGGAAGCCGGTGGTACTGCCATCGATGCTGCTCTGTGACTTTGGGCATTTGGCCAAGGAGATCGAGGCGGTCGAAGCCGCCGGAGCACAGGCATTGCATCTGGACGTCATGGATGGCCATTTCGTGCCCAACATGACGTACGGCCTGACCATGGTCGAGGCGATGCGGAAGCTGACCACGTTGCCGCTCGATGTGCATCTGATGATCTCCAATCCCGAACAGTACGTCGAACGATACGTCGAAGCAGGTTCCGACGTGGTGACGATTCATGCCGAGGCCCACGACGAGCCGCGACGCGTGCTAGAGAAGATCCGTGACGCTGGCGCAGCCGCTGGGCTGGCGATCAACCCGCCGACCCCCATTAGCGAAATCGAGGCCTGTCTCGCCGTCTGCGATCTGGTGCTGGTGATGAGTGTGATGCCGGGATTCGGCGGTCAAAAGTTCGACCCCGTAGCGCTGGATAAACTCAAATACTTGCGGGATCGCGTTTCCTCGGATGTCATTCTGGAGGTCGACGGGGGCGTGAATGACGAAACGGTCGCTGACTGTGTAGCCGCTGGTGCCGAATGGCTCGTGGCTGGTTCAGCGATTTTCCGTGTTGGCACGGAAGGACGGGGCGCAGATGGCCAGGCTGACTACGGCCCGAACGTGACACGACTTACTCAATTGGCTACCCAGGAATAGGACGAAGTGGACGATTCACATTTACAAGTGGTGTTGATTCGGCCGGGCGAGACACAATTCGACCAAGAAGGCCGAATTCAGGGAACGCTCGACGTTCCGCTATTGCGCAGCGGTACGAGCGAACTGGCCGAAACGGCCGAAAAATTGCAGAATGTGGGCATCGACACGATCTACTGCTCGCCTTGCACTTCGGCAGTGGAATCGGCGACGGCGGTGGCCGAAGCGCTCGACATTAAGTACAAAACACTAGATAAGTTGCAAAATATTAACTTTGGCCTTTGGCAGGGACTCCAGGTCGAAGAGGTGAAGCGGAAGCAGCCCAAGGTATACAAACAGTGGGTTGAGCACCCGGAAACCATTTGTCCTCCGGAGGGTGAGACGATTTCGTCTGCCCAGGAAAGGGTGGCCAACTCGCTCGGCAAGCTGCTCAAGAAACACAAGAAGGGAGCCATTGGTCTGGTCGTACCGGAACCACTTGCCAGCGTGGTACGGAGCTACCTGACGCGGACTGAATTGTCTGAGGTTTGGCAGAACGGCGGCGAAGGCGAATCGTGGCTGGCAATCGACGTAGAACCAGGAACATTGATTGCGGCAGGCTAATTCTTGTCTTGCAGACTAGCCGTCTAACGACGAAGAATGCCTAGCCGCCGAGCGACGCGACGGAGAGTGCGGCTCGAATAGATGCACGCAAGAGGCATAAGAACCGATAAGACGAAAATAACGTGAGCACCGTAACGACCGAGAACCAACACACCAACATGGCCGCTAGCGAAATCGAACCTGTCTCCACCCGTTCTGGCCCCCGCCGAGAAAAGCGCGGTGTCCCCGAGGGACTCTGGCTGCGCTGTGCCGGCTGCCATCAGACGATCTTTCGTAAACAGGCTGACGAGCTGCTTGGCGTCTGCCCCGAGTGCGAACACCATTTTTACGTTCCTGCGTCCGAGCGCGTCCGACAGCTGCTCGACGAAGGCACGTTTGAAGAGCTGTTCACGGAACTGGAACCGGCCGACCCGTTGGGTTTCAAAGACAAGAAGGCCTACAAGGATCGACTTGTTGCGGAGCAGAAACGGACCGGGCTCAAAGATGCCGCGATCGTTGGTACCGGCATGATTCGTGCACGTCGTGTGGCCGTTGGGGTCACCGATTCGGCCTTCATCATGGGCAGCATGGGAGCCGTGGTTGGCGAGAAGCTGGCACGACTTACCGAGCGAGCAACCGAACAGAATCTTCCGCTCATCATCGTCAGCGGCAGTGGCGGTGGAGCACGAATGCACGAAGGAATTCTCTCCCTCATGCAAATGGCCAAAGTCTCGGCCGCGCTGGGACGCTACGATTCGGCCGGCGGTCTGTTCATATCGGTACTTACCAATCCGACCATGGGTGGAGTCGCCGCCAGTTTTGCATCGCTCGGCGACGTGGTACTGGCCGAGCCGAAGGCCCTGATCGGATTTGCTGGCCCCAGAACGATCAAGGCGACCATCAAGATCGAGCTTCCTGAAGGCTTTCAGACGAGTGAATTTTTGCTCGACCACGGTTTTGTAGACCGCATCGTGAAGCGCAAGAATCTCAAGAGCGAGATCGCCCGCATCATCGATTACTGCGGTAAGTAACCGAGCCTGGCCTGTCTGGTCCGTAGCCTCCGTTTTTTTGAGCGGGGGTGTCGCGTGTGCATTTCCGCTCGAAATGCAGCAATCTGCTTTTCCTCAGGAAACCGCTGCGCACCGGCTCCCTGTTCCGCGAATGGGACTTCTCGTACAATGGCGGGCGGAACAAGAGAAGAGAGCGCTATCCATGGGTCTATTGGCTCGTGTCAAATCTGCTTTTGCCAGTAACCGGCTTGATGTTCGAGCTCGGTTTTCGTTGTTGCGCGAAGCGGTCCATGGGACGATGTCCCAGTTCTATCAGGCTCGTGACCGTGAAACCGGTCAGATCGTCGGCCTGAAGATTCTCGACCCCGAACAATATCAAACGTTCGAGAATCGATTCCGTGGCCTCGATAAACCGCCCGAGGGGCAGATCGCCCTGCAGCTCGACCATCCTGGCGTCGTACAGACCTACGAGCATGGGCTGACGACCAAGAATGAACCCTACCTGGTAATGGAATATATCGAAGGGCAGGGGCTCAATACCCTCATTTCTTCGGGCGATCCGCTCTTGGCAGCCCGACGAATGTTGATTCTCTGCCAGATGGCGGAATCGATCGCGGCCATTCACGAGGCCGGCTTCATTCATCGCGACATCTGCCCCCGGAACTTTGTCGTTTCGCCCGCTGGCGACTCGGTGAAGTTGATCGATTTTGGGCTGACCGTGCCTGATACGCCGGAGTTTCGCAAACCGGGCAATCGAACTGGAACGCCACGGTACATGGCTCCCGAGATCGTAAAACGGCGTACAACCGATCATCGGGTCGACATTTTCTCGTTTGGCGTAAGCGCCTTTGAGCTATTTGCCGGTCAGCCGCCTTGGACCGGTGTGATTACAGGCCAGGATGCGGTAATCGACGCAAATCAGGCACCTGCTGATTTGGCGGAGCTGTGCGACGATCTGGATCCAGGCGTGGCAGCGGCCATTCAGAGCTGTCTAGCGGTCGATCCGGCTGGTAGACCGCAAAAAATGCGGGATTTTCTGGCCCAGATCGATGCCGTTGGGAAGCAGATGAGCTGCTAGCCGATTCCCAGGAGTCAGAGTCCAGACGGACCGATCATCCTTGTCAGTTCCCCAGTCGTTTATCTATACTGGGCGATTCGCGGTAGCTCGGCGGCCCCTGTCGTGAGGATCTCAGTTGGCGACCCCGAAGTTGACATCTGAGAAATGGACGATTGAAAGACCGGCGATGGTCGTTGCGTCGGCGGTGCTCGTCGTCTCAATGCTGGCGTTGGCGTTCAGTATTGGCCGATACTTTCCGATGCCGCGTACAACGGACACAAATCATAGACCGGTTCTGACCGATGCGTTGGAGCCTTTGGAAGAAATAAAGCAGCGTCAGGCCATCGAATTCGATCGACTTGAGGTCGATCGCGGTGGTGCGGAGTTGGGTTCCGAAGACGCGATGCGACAAGCAAAACGAGGAGACGCGGAATGACGATCGATAAGAGCCTGAAAATCTCACGCGGTTTGATTCGTAACCGTAGCGTACTGACCCGGGGCGAACGATTGCAGAAGCTCATGGAGAGCGAACGTTGGAGCGAAGGCGATAGCCCGTTCGGTCTACCGAAGGTGCGTGTTGTCCGCTTGGCCATGAAGAAGAAAAAGAAGAAGGCCAAGGAAGACGACGACGAGAAGACCGAAGCAGCCGCTGGGGGCGAGAGCTAGGATTGCTCTTCTCTTTGGTCGCACATCCTCGACATGTCTGCGGTTCCCTTGAACTTGCCGAGTAGGGCAGCCGCAAAGTCTCAAGGTGCCATTGCGCTAGCTAGCGACACGCGTGTCCTTTTGCAGATTTCATTTGCTGTAGGGCGACTTCGATCTCGCGTCGCATCTCTGCGGCGATGAAGAAAGACCCGGTAACGCAGACCAAGTGGTCTTCAGTGAGCGAACCTTCCACGGTTCGCCATGCGGCGGACGGATCGCCACAGACCCTCACATTGGTCGCGCCTCGCTCACTGGCAACCATGGCCAGCTCTTCCGGCGAGATCGCCCGCGGATTGTTCAGGTATCGCGTAACGATCGTCTGGTCAAATCGCGGCAGCAATTGCATGAGCATGCCGCGAACATCTTTCTCGATGGTCGTACCGAATACGAGCGTACGTGGTCCCGGCGGAAAGCTATCATCCAGCGTCGCCAGGAGTGCTTCTACGGACGCCGCGTTGTGGGCCGCATCGATGATCACGGTGGGTCGCCGCGAGAGCACCTCGATTCGGGCCCGGCATCGTGCGTTGCGTAGCCCCTGACGAATGGCCTCTTCGGAGATTTTCCATCCATCTCGCCTAAGTTGATCGATGCAGGCCAATGCCACGCCGGCGTTTCGGGCTTGGTGGGAGCCGAGCAGGCCTAGATCTACCTGCTGGAGGTGCATCCCGTCGCTCTTGCTGGAGTAGTCGAGGCGACCGTACTCGGCGGAAACCATCGTTTCGGATTCACCGCGTGTGCCATTGGTCGCGCTGCCTAATTGGGAGGAATCGGCAAACGCCGGGGCGTGGTACTTGACCGCGTAATCTCGCTCAAACTCGATGAGGCGTGAGTTGTTATCTTTCGCGGTCTGGCGAATCTCGTCGCGTGGTTCGGCATCGGCAACACCACTGACGACCGGAATGCCTGGTTTAATGATGCCTGCCTTCTCACGAGCAATTGCTGAGAGCGTGTTGCCTAGCTGTCGCATGTGGTCGAAGCTGATGCTAGTGATCGCACAGCAGATTGGCTCACAGACGTTTGTGGAGTCGAGCCTTCCGCCTAATCCAACTTCGAGAACGGCGACGTCGACTCTGGCTGCGGCGAAGTGCATAAGAGCCAGAGCTGTCGTTATTTCAAAATAGGTCGGACCGATTTCGCCGCCTGCGCGGTCACGGGCCTCGGCATCCATGGTTGCGATGATCGGACGCAAGCGATCGATAAGCCGGACAAGGGTCTTCGTCTCGCATGGCTCTCCGTCGATCGCCAGTCGCTCTTCGATTCGATCGAGATGCGGAGAGCTAAACACCCCCACTCGATAGTTGGCCGACGTGAACACACTGCTGAGAAATGCGGCTGTTGATCCTTTTCCTTTCGTACCAGCGATATGCACGATTGGAAATCTGAGTTGAGGATCGCCGAGACGAGATAGCAGCTCGTGCATTCGGTCAAGCTTGTACTCGCGCGAGCGATAGGGAACGGCGTCACGCCGCTCGTAGTTGACACGCGAGAAAAGGAAATCGAACGCTGCCTGGTCCGCGGCAGATTGGCTGGGGTCCGACATCGGCCAACATTGCCTCAAGGGAAAGGATCGGGGGCCCTCAAAGGAGTAGGATCGGGGCCTCTAAGAAAATGAATCGCGACGTTGAAGTTTATCGGTCGACGTCACTTCTGTCGCGGGGGTAACAGGGCACGCCAGGAAGCTCTGTTAAAGCTCTCGGCGGCACTCGTCGCGTCTGATGTTCTCCGCCGGTATTTTCCATGAAGTCCGGCGGACAGGTCGCTTCTAAGGATGGGGGTGCCGGCAGGGCCTCAGAGCCCATCGGACCGTTGCGAAATCACGTTATCGTGGCTTATAGTGGACCCTTGCGCACAGCTGTAAAACGCGACATACAGCCTCCTCGACTGGCAATTCGAACCATTGGCTCGGTTCCGACGTAGGATCGAGAGGCGGATCTCGCGGGAATAAAGGGGCACCTTGGGAGCGGGCATCTCTCAGGAACGAACATCACGGAGAAGACTTGGCAATGCAGGCGGTCGATCGCTCCCAGGCGGAGCCCCAACAGCCGGATGATTCCACCGAGGTCGTGGTCGCGGCTCGCAATCTCACCAAGGTCTACCGAGATTTTTGGGGACGTCAAAAGGTTCGTGCACTCAACGCACTCGATCTGGAGATTCGGCGTGGCGAGGTCTTTGGATTGCTTGGGCCCAATGGTTCTGGCAAGACCACAACGATCAAGATTCTCTTGGGACTGCTTTTTCCGACCAGTGGCGAGGCGACCGTCTTTGGACGTGAAGCGACGGAAGTCACCAAGAACGAGCGAATCGGTTACCTGCCTGAAGAGTCATACCTCTACAAATTTCTCAACGCGCACGAGACACTCGATTTCTATGGTCGGCTATTCGATATTTCGACGGCCGAACGTCGCCGCCGTATCGACGAATTAATCGAAATGGTCGGGCTGACCTGGGCGGCGCGACGTCCGCTAAAAGAGTACTCCAAGGGCATGACGCGGCGAATCGGCCTAGCCCAGGCGTTGATCAACGATCCTGACCTTATCTTGCTCGACGAACCGACCACGGGACTCGATCCGAGCGGTACGCGGGACATGAAGGATCTGATTCTCAGCCTCAAAGAAGCGGGCAAGACCGTGATCTTGTGCAGCCACTTACTTGCCGACGTGCAAGATGTCTGTGATCGGATTGCCATTCTGTACCAGGGTGAACTCAAAGAGCTGGGACGCGTCGATCAACTTCTCAAGGTTCAGGACGTTACTCAAATCCAGGCGAAGGGCTTGGACGAGGAGGCGATCGCGGCAATCCGACAGGTCGTCGCCGAGCATGGGGGCGAGATCGTCGACGTCGACACGCCGACAACGACCCTGGAAGACCTCTTTCTGTCGATTGTACGAGAGAGCCAGGCGCGTCCTGGTATGCGATTCAGCTCGCTCAAGAGCCCGGTCGATGCGACCAAGCCCGATCAACCGAGGAACAAATAAACGAACAAACGTCGTCCAAACATTAGGAGCCAGGGCTCCCCGTTCTGATCCGCCGCAGGAAGGCGAATCGAAAGTGGCGCGGAGACCAACATTTGTGTAGGACGATGGATCGGTAAGTCTTCTGAATGGTTGTTGAATACGAATTTCCGTCTCTCTGGGTGTGGTTCTTTGGCGGGAAGCCTGGAGATGGTGAGCTAACCGGAACTCCGTCGGCGCTGGCCGCTTTTGGACTTACGGTCCTGGTGCTCCTGGTCGGGGCGCTTTTGCTGGGCTATCTCATTGCTGCGGTTCGCTACGGGCCGACGCGCGCTTTCCAGATTGTTGGCGCCACGCTCTGCCAGGGCGCGATTGACCTGGTGAAGATCTCCCCTCGCCGAGTGCTCTCACTGAGCCGCCTGGCCATCCGCGAAGCCTGGCGTCGACACGTGTGGGTGATTCTGGCCGTCTACGTTGTCGTCTTGATGTTCGCCGGCTTGGCACTCAGCTCCGACAGTCCTGAGCCGGCCAAGCTCTACCTGTCGTTCGTGCTTCAGGCAACGACCTATCTGTTGATGCTTGCGGCTCTATTTCTCTCTGCCTTGAGTCTGCCGACCGACATTAAGCAGCACACCATCTACACCGTGGTCACAAAGCCGGTCCGTTCGAGCGAAATTCTGCTCGGAAGACTGATCGGATTCACGGTTGTTTGCACTATGCTGCTGGTCATCATGGCGATGGCGAGTTACGTGTTTGTCGGCCGCATGGTCAGCCACGGGCACGAACTTACGGCCGACGCCATGCTTCCGGTGCGAGAGCAGGGCGAGGTGGTCGCGTACGAAGGTCGCACCACAACGGACAACCGTCATCACCACACCGTTCGGATGGGCGTCGACGCCTTTCGGCCAGGCATCGCGGTTCGCGGAACTGCCGACGGGAAAGCGGCCCTGATTACCCATGTCACTTCCGAAGCCGCCGGAGCGGGGATTCAGGTAAACGATCGCATCGTGGCGATCGATGGCAAAGCGATTACACCAACCGATCTAAGAACACCTGCCGAACGAATTCGCGGGGCGGGCGGAAGCACCGTGCGGCTTGACGTCGAAGACGCCAGCGGCGAAAGACGGCAGAATCACGATCTGCAGCGAACGCGGGCCAGCGTCTATACCGACCGCGTCAAAGGCCACTCGCATCTTGTCACGGCTCGCTACGAAAATGGCCAAGTGAACTATCGCGTGGGGCCATCGGAGGGTGATCTGCTTGCCCGAGTTCCCTATTACGGGACGTTGCGATTTCGAGATCGCCAAGGCAAATTGACACGGCGCGGTATTAGCGTCGGTGACCTCTACAACTACCGCAGCTTCATTCGCGGCGGAAGGGTCGATGCCGCGATCTGGACGTTTGAGGGTCTGCGAGCTGAAGACTATCCGGAGGGACTTCCGCTCGACTTGACCGTTGGTGTTTACCGTTCGCACAAAGGGGATGTCGAACAGGGCGTGCGAGGGAGCATCGTCGTCCGCAATCCGGAAACGGGTCGTCAGAGTCAGGAAATTATTTTCACAGCTCAGGAAAGCAAGCTCGATCGCATTCAGATTCCGCGTTTCGCGACCGACGCGGAAGGTAAGCCGCTCGACTTATTTAGCGATCTCGTGGCCGATGGTAAGGTGCAAGTCTGGTTGCGATGTGTCGACCGAGGGCAGTACTTCGGCATGGCGCAGGCCGACCTCTACATCCGCTCAAGGGATGCTTCTTATACCGTCAACTTCTTCAAGCGTTACGTGCAGGTCTGGTTGCAGATGACGATCGTCACCTCGATCGCGCTATTCTGTAGTACCTTCCTTAGCGGGCCGGTGTCGATTCTGCTCACGCTGTTCGTCGTTGTCTTAGGACACTTTACGAGCTTCTTGTATCACCTAACCAATTGTGTCATCTACCGCGATGAGTTTCGCGTGTTCGACAAGATGCGGCTGGCTCGAATCAAGCTGGACGAACGTGGCTACGAACTGGTGCGGACGATGCAAGAGCAGGGCAAGACTCCGTTCCGATACACGACGGAAGAACAGTTGCGAATTGCCCAGGAGTTGGGCCTCGACAAATGGGCAACGCGTGACCGCGTTTATGGAGGGGGCCCCCTCGAGGCGGCCTACCGACTATTCACACAGGATAACCTGCTTAGCGAGTTGCCCCGCGAAGGTGCTTTCGAGGTGATGCGGAACGTCGACATCTTCTTGATGCATATCGTGCAGGCGATTATCAATGTCCTACCCGACTTTGAACGCTTCAGTACGGACGATTACCTGGCAAACGGGTATAGCATCCACGCCGGGCTAATTTCACAGCAAGCTTGCGCTACGCTGGCCTTTGTGGTGTCCACCATGATTGCCGGCTACTTCTTCCTCAAGACTCGCGAGGTGGCTCGATGAACGCGCAGCGTCGATTTACTCGTAAAATTATCTACTTGGTTGCGATCGCAATATTGTTGCTGCCGTTGTCGTATCTTAGCCAACCGGGATCCGGTGAAGCGGACCAGGGCGGGAAGTTGGCTCGATTGCGTTCGGAGAACGAATTGGGGCAGGCCAATCTCGGCCAGGTGGATCCCACGAGTGCGACGATGCGATTCGCGTCGTTCGGACTACACGGTCTCGCCTCGTCCTGGCTGTGGATGCAGGCGACCGATGCCAAGAACCGAGAAGACTGGACGTTGTTTGACGCCACGTTAGAGCAGATCGCAAATTTCCAACCGAACTTTGTTGATGTCTGGCGGTTTCAAGCCTGGAACGTCTCTTACAATATGTTGGTTAGATTCGACGATTATCGAGACCGTTACACGTATGTTGTACGCGGTATGAA